>CAYWIS010000100.1:19704-20599 GCA_964458385.1 uncultured Pirellulaceae bacterium | reverse complement strand
CGCTCAAGGATCTCGCGCTGCTCGGGCGTTAGCTCCTTCGTCATCGAGAGCATCTGCTTGTTGGGATGCGTGGCGATCGACTCATTTTCGATGCTGAGCCGCTCCATCAGCCCGGTTAGATCGTAGTAGGGAATGATGACCCCAATTGATCCCGTGGCGCCGGCTGGCTCTGCGTAGATGCTCTTTTCCTGGTCGCCTACGGCCATCGAAACGTAATATCCGCCGCTGGCCGCGATCGACCCCATGCTGACCACCAGGGGAATTCCCTTTTCCGTGCGCAGACGGTTCAGATGGTGATAGAGAAAGTCTGCCCCTGTCACGGTGCCGCCAGGGGAATCGACACGCAGCACGATGGCCTTGACGTTTTTGTCTTCGCGTACACGGTCGATCTGCCGTTTGGCGTACCCGTCGCCCTCGGCAATGACCCCTTCCACGCGAATGATGGCGATCTTGTTCGAAGCGTCTTTGTCGCCCGAGTGGTACTTCTCTGTCAGGCCTTTGCTGGTGTCAAAGTAGTCTCGCAGCGCTATGCTTTGCATGATTGCGAATAGCGCGCAAAACGCGAACCCGGCCCAACCCAGGTAGCAGAACCAACGCGACACGCCCGTGGGCTGAATCACAATCGTTTGCGATGCGGCGTTTTCGGGCCGCTGCGGATCGGGAACGGAACTCATCGTCGGTTATTACGAAGAAGAGGAGAAGAGATGGAAGTCTCCATACGGGTAATGAGGGGGAGTCCCCCATCGCCTGACGAAGCAGACCTCCCGCCCCGCGACGGTTGCCTAGAGAAGCCCGTATTGCGTTAGGGTGTGGCGAAGCTTGCCAAGGCCAACTTCGTCTAGCGGGGTCATAGGAAGCCGCAGTTCGCCGGTGTCGCGGCCGAGCCTTTGCATGG
>CAYWIS010000100.1:0-19694 GCA_964458385.1 uncultured Pirellulaceae bacterium | reverse complement strand
GCGGCACAGGGGGAACAACTTGCGGTGTAGGGCCTGCGCTTGGGCTATATCGCCGTTGCGGAAGGCGTTGACCAGGGCCAGCATGTCTTGCGGCACGATGTTGCCCACCACCGAAATCACCCCTTCGCCGCCGATCGCCATCAACGGCAAGGTCAAGCTGTCATCGCCGCTGAGAACCGTCAGGTTGGTGGTGCACAAAATTTGCGACGCCTGGTCCAAGGAGCCGGTGGCCTCTTTGACCATGGCGATGTTTTCCAGCTCGGCCAGCCGGGCGATGGTCTCTGGCTCGATGTTCTTGCCGGTTCGGCCCGGAATGTTGTACACGCACAGCGGAATGCCGACCTGCTCAGCCACCGCCTTGTAATGTTCGTAAAAGCCTTGTTGGGTGGGCTTGTTGTAGTAGGGGGCGACCATTAAGGCCGCGTCGGCGCCTTCTTTGGCGGCCCACTTGGTCAAGCGGAGCGCTTCGCGGGTGCTATTGGAGCCGGTCCCGGCCATCACCTTAATGCGCCCGGCCGCCGCCTGAACCACCTCGGAAATAACCCGCTCGTGTTCATCGTGCGAGAGCGTGGGTGATTCACCCGTCGTGCCCACCGGGCACACGCAGGTGGTTCCGGCCGCGATTTGAAACTCGATCTGGGCGCGAAGCGTAGGAATATCCAGTTCGCCGTCTTTGAACGGCGTAATAATGGCGACCGACAACCCGGCAAACGCTGAGCCCTTGGTAGGCATGGCTTTTTTCGACACAAAGGGAGGGGGGAAGAACGCACGGAGGACCAAGGACCAAGGTAAGGCGGCGGATCCCAGTGTTCGTCCGGCGTCCTTCGTACTTGGTACCGCTTATCTTATGCAACTTAGGTCGATTGGCAACGTAGGGGATGACCTTGTCGGCAATCACAACGCGGTTTACAGTAACGGCGGCGTCTGCGGTCCCGAGATGCGATCATGGGCGAAAATCCCAAGTCCAAAGTAAATCCCCCCACCGAAGGCGCCGTTCCTAAGGCGGTCGTCAGTCGGCTCAGCCTGTATTTGCGCGAGTTGCAGCATCTGGTGCGCGACGGCCACGAGACCACCAGCTCTACCCAGTTGGGCAGTTTGCTGGGGTTTACCGATGCGCAAGTTCGCAAAGATCTGGCGTATTTTGGACAATTTGGCTATCCCGGCATTGGGTACCGCTGCAACGAACTGATCGAGGCCATTAAGACCATCCTCGGGACCGACCGTCGGTGGCCTGTGGCTTTGGTGGGTTTGGGTAACTTGGGGCGAGCGTTGCTGGGCTACAAGGGATTTGAGCAGCAGGGGTTCCGCATTGAGGCGGGATTCGATATCGATCCCAAGAAAGTTGGCAGCGTGATCGAAGGCGTGCCGATCTATCACTTGGACGATTTGCCCCGAATTATCGCTGAAAAGAACATCAAACTGGCGATTGTCGCGGTTCCTGCGTCCGCCGCTCAGGAAGTGGCTGATCGCTTGGTGGCCGCGGGGATCGACGGCATTTTGAACTTCGCCCCGGTGACGATCACCACCCCGCCTAAAGTGAGCATGGTGGGGGTCGATTTGGCGATCGAGTTGGAGCAATTGACGTTCAATGTGGTGAACCAAACACCCAGAACTTGAGTCTTGGAGAGCAGGGAATCGGCGTGCGCTACGTTCCGTGAAGAAAAAGGAACTTTTTCGTCGTCGCAATTCCTGCCTTCCCCCGTTGCCAAGCGGCGTGCGGCGCCTACAATCTCCAAAAGGTTTACCCGGTGGTGTAATTGGCAACACAGCAGATTTTGGCTCTGCTATTCCTGGTTCGAGTCCAGGCCGGGTAGTTTTTCTCCCTGGCGGCGGTGAACGCCGCAATTGACACCCCGAGCCCAGCCCTGGCTGGGCTTGTTGTGTTTCTTGGGTTCGCCATTACACCCGTGGGAAGAAAGGGTATTCACCGGGGGCCGGGCGATTACACGGGGGTGGTTTCGCGCTGGATTTCTTCGTCGACGGGAACGATTTGCTCGAAGTACAGCCGCACGTTGAACTGACTGCCGCGGTTCTTGCCTTCACTCTTGGCGCTGACGGTGCCGCCGTGGAGCGATACGAGATTCTTGACCAGCCAGAGCCCGATTCCCATGCCGCCTTGCGATTGCTCCTGCGAGGAGGTTTCGGTGGTGAACAATTGAAATAAACGCGGCAGCGTCTCGGGGCCGATTCCCACGCCCGTGTCTTCCACTTTGACCACAACCTCGCGCCCTTCGGTCATCATCTTGACCCAGATGTGGCCTTCTTCGGGCGTATATTTCGAGGCATTTTGAATCAGGTTCAGGAACACTTCATGCAATCGCTTGGGATCGCCGTTGACCACCACGAACGCCGGTGGCAGCAACAGTTCGAAGTGCTGGCGACGTTCCTCGGCGAAAGGGCGGCATGCGGCGCAGGCTTGCTCCAGCACATCGTTCAGAATGATCCTCTTTTTCTCTAAGCGAATCTGTCCCTCTTCGATGCGGGTAATGTCTTTCAAATCGTTTACCAACGGCTCGGCTGACTCCACTTGCCGCTGGAGGTTCGTTAATAGCGCTACCACGTCTTGTGATTCTGGCTGATTGGCCAACGCTTGGTCTAAGGTCATCCGCAGCGAGGCGAACGTATTGCCCAGTTCGTGCGCCATCGTACCGATGAAAATGTTCTTGCGCTGATTGGCGTCGGTAAGCGCTGAAATGCGGCTTTCTAGCGTTTCGATCTGGGATTTCAGCTCAGTGCGGTCGCGCACGATCTTGCTAAAGCCCACGATCTCGCCGTCCTGGTTCCGCAGCGCGTCCACCATGCCGGTCACCCAGATCCGCGTGCCGTCTTTACGCACGTGCCAACGGTCGACCTCGGTCTTGCCTCGCTCGCGGGCGATATGCAATTCGTGCAGATCCATCCCCCGCTCAATGTCTTCGGGGGTAAAGAGCTGGGACGCCATCTGGCCAACGATTTCTTCGGCCCGATAACCAAAAATGTTTTCCGCGCCCGCGTACCAACCGATGATTTGGCCTTCGGTGTCCAGAAGAAGTTGGGCGTAGTCCTGCACTTGCTCCAAGACAAGTGAAAACAGGCTGTGGGCTGCAGGATTGGTCTCGCTGCGAGGGTTAGCCGTCCGGTCCATAAGAGGCTTCCTGGGTTGGTGCTCGCCGCTACTTAGAATGTATCAGGATCTACGACGCCACGCAAATTTGGGGGGTGGGAAGGCGGGCCGATCGCTGGAGCGTCGGGACGCGCGCCCACTTGCTGGGCGCAGGACCGCGTTCGATCATGAAAGGTGCCGGAGCCATGGGGGAGGGGATTGGTAGGCGATTTTGTCAGAAAGGACTGCCATGCGAGCCGTTCAACCGCCCGTGCTGTCGTTGATCGGCAACACGCCGACCGTGCCGCTGTACTTTGCGGCGGAAGGAATCACACTCTGGGCCAAGTGCGAGTTTCTCAATCCCAGCGGGAGCATTAAGGATCGGCTCGCCAAACACGTGGTGTTGGATGCAGAAGCGCGGGGACTGCTCAAACCCGACTCGATCATCCTGGAGTGCTCCAGCGGCAATACGGGGATCGCCCTTGCGATGGTCGGGGCTGCGCTGGGCTACAAAGTGACAATCCTCATGTCGGACACCGCCAGCCAGGAACGGCGTCGTTTGATTCGCCGGCTGGGCGCCGGGTTGATTTTGTTCTCCAGCGGCGGCCGTTATCAGACGGGGATCGAGATGTCGCGCGAGATGGCGGCCCAAGACCCGCGCTACTTTCTTCCTCGCCAATTCGAGAACCCACTCAACGTAGAAGACCACGAGCACAACACCGGGCCCGAATTGATTCGCCAGATTCCGCACCCGATCGACGCTTTGGTCGCGGGGTATGGCACCGGCGGAACTCTGGCGGGCGTGGGCAAAGCGGTGAAGGCGCGCTATCCTTCGGCTCAGATCATCGCTATGGAGCCAGCCGAGGCGGCGCTCCTGGCGGGCGAGTCGCCGTGCTGCCACTTTATCGAAGGGGTGGCTGACGGCTTTTTGCCGCCACTGCTGCGCGAGGCTCCGCTGGATGGGGCTCGCAAAGTGGGCAGCGACGAGGCCATGGCGATGACGCGCCGTTTGCATCGCGAGTTCGGTTTGCTGGTTGGCACGTCGTCGGGGGCTAACGTGGCGGCTGCGCTTCAAGTGGCCGCTGAACTGGGACCGCGCGCCGTCGTCGCCACGCTACTATGCGACCGCGTCGAACGCTACTTTAGCACCCCGTTGTTTGAGGAAACGACTTAAAGACTGAAAAATCCTGCGAGCACGTAAGCGCGATTAGCCGCTCGTTGAAAGCCCCCTCTTGCTTCTTTCGTCATTGCGGTTGGTTATACAGGGTGCATTCTTGTTATTCGCTATTGGTTGGAGACTTGAGCTTGAACGATCCCGCCCCGCTACCGTCGCCCGAGGTGTACCGCGCCGCCTTGCTGGATGATGTGATTCCGTTCTGGCTGCGATACGGGGTGGACCATGAACACGGCGGGTATCTGACCGCGTTGGACCGTGAAGGATCGGTGGTCGACACCGATAAGTCGATCTGGTTCCAAGGTCGCGGGGCGTGGATGTTCGCGACGCTCTACAATACCGTCGAGCCGCGTTCCGAGTGGCTAGAAGCGGCCCGAAGCGGAATTGAGTTCCTGCGACGGCACGGGTTTGCCCCGAGCGGGAAGATGTATTTCACAGTCACCCGCGATGGCCGACCTCTGCGAATGCGGCGATATGCGTTCAGCGAAGCGTTCGCCGCCATCGCCAACGCAGCCTACGCCCGCGCGACGGGCGACGCCCAAGCAACGACCGATGCTCAGCGATGCTTTACCGCATATTTGCGGTATTCGTTCGAACCGGGACTGACGCCGCCGAAGACCGATCCCCAGACGCGCCCAACGCGCGGCTTGGGGCCGTTGATGATTGCAATCGTTACAGCCCAAGAGCTGCGGGCTAACCTGGGTGACGTTGTGGTCCACGGCCGGACTTGCGCCGATTGGATTGATGAGTGCATTGCTCAGATCGAGCGCGACTTCCTTAAGCCCGAGCACGAGGCGGTCATGGAGGTGGTCGGCCCGCAAGGTGAGATCCTCGACCACTTTGACGGGCGGACGCTGAATCCTGGCCATGCCATTGAAACCGCCTGGTTCATCATGCACGAAGGGCGGTTGCGGAACGACCGCCGGTTGATTCAACTGGGCGCCACGATGCTCGACTGGATGTGGCGGCGCGGTTGGGATGAAAAGTACGGCGGATTGTTTTACTTTCGCGACTTGCGGGGGCTGCCGGTGCAGGAGTACTGGCACGACATGAAGTTCTGGTGGCCGCATTGCGAGGCGATCATCGCCACCCGCCTGGCCTGGACGTTAACTGGCGAACCCCGCTATGCTCGCTGGGCCAACCAGGTTCATGACTGGAGTTTTCAACACTTCGCCGATCCTGAGTACGGCGAGTGGTACGGCTATCTACACCGCGACGGCAGCCTTTCGACGTCGCTCAAAGGGAGCTTATGGAAAGGCCCATTCCATTTGCCGCGAATGTTGTGGCTGTGTGCAGAAACGCGTGGTGAGTAGGGAAAGGGGAATCGTGAGCAAGCACGATGAATCTCTGCGTGATGAGCGGTCTTCTCGGTACTCGTGGTTTCCCTTTCGCGTTTCGCTCCCTTGGCTCGTGGTGGGCTTGTTGTGGCCGGTCGCCCTCTTGAATTATCTGGACCGCCAGATGATGGCCTCGATGAAGTATTCCGTCATGGCCGATATTCCCAGCATCGGGACCGAGGCCAACTGGGGCTTCATGCTGGGGCAATTCAAATGGGTGTACGCCTTTCTAAGTCCTATTGGCGGCTACCTGGCCGATCGGTTCAGCCGCCGATTTACCATTTGCGGCAGCCTGTTTGTGTGGTCGGCGGTCACATGGTGGACCGGCCACGTGACAACATACGATGAGTTGCTTGTCGCCCGCTCGTTGATGGGCATTAGCGAAGCGTTCTACATTCCGGCTGCTCTAGCCTTGATTGCCGACTATCACCTGGGGCCGACGCGGTCGCGGGCCATCGGGCTGCACCAGATGGCGATCTATTGCGGCGTGATTATGGGCGGCTTCGGCGGGTATGTAGCCGATGCGCCGGAATGGGGTTGGCGATTTGCCTTTGACGCCTGCGGCTTGTTTGGCATGGCTTACGCGCTGCCGCTGGTGCTGCTGCTTCGCGACGCGCCTCGGCTGGATCCGATGGGAACGCTCAAGAGGCCTTCGCCGCTGCGGGCTACGGTCGAACTGCTCACAAATTTTTCGTTCTTTTTGCTCGTGCTGTACTTTACGCTTCCGGCGTTGGCGGGCTGGGTGGTTCGCGATTGGATGCCGGCCATCCTCAAACAGCAGTTCCAGATTGGGCAAGGACAGGCAGGCGTGGCGGCCACGCTTTACTGGCAAGTGGCGGCCATTGTGGGCGCCGTGGTCGGCGGTTGGCTGGCCGACCGCTGGATGCGCCGCAACATGCGCGGTCGGATCTTTGTGAGCGCATTGGGCATGAGTTTGATCGTGCCTGCCATTTTTGGCGTAGGCAATGCTGGATCGCTTGGGGTAGCCGTGAGTTTTCTCGTGTTGTTTGGTATCGGCTGGGGATTCTTCGACTGCAACAATATGCCCATCCTCTGTCAGATTGTGCGGCCCGAACTGAGAGCCACTGGCTATGGGTTGATGAACCTGGTGAGCATCAGTTGCGGCGGTCTGGCCGACTGGGGGTTTGGCGCCCTGCGCGATCGGCAAGTGCCGCTGAACGTGATCTTTGGTGTGTTCGCCGGTGCGGCGATTCTTTCGGTCGTGCTGGTGCTGCTCATTCGTCCTAAGAGAGAGTTGATCGTACAAGAGCCCGTAGGCTGAAGCACCTTGACGTATAGTTAGCGGCGCATCGTTCCTCCATGGGAATGTTGGGGTTCTAGCAACTGGGTAACGTGAGGCTTACTGGCGCCTTACAATTTCGGGGCGTGCTGCGAACCACGTTTCTTGTCGCCTTTACATCGAAGCACATACATGACCCTTCGCTTACATGGCCTGGTGGCCGCGACGCATACGCCGTTTACCGCCGAGGGAGCGTTGAACCTGGACGCCGTCGAGAAGCAGGCGGCGCATCTGCTGCATTACGGCGTGAACATGGTTTTTATCGGCGGCAGCACCGGCGAAAGTCATTCGCTCTCGGTTGAAGAACGCCTGGCTTTAGCTAAACGCTGGAGCCAGGTGGCGCGCGGGACGGCCTTGCGCGTCATTGTGCATGTGGGCTCCAATTGCCTGACCGACGCGCGGACCCTTGCCGCACAGGCACAAACGGTGGGAGCGGTCGCGGTAGCGGCCTTGGCGCCGAGCTACTTCAAACCGAAGACGCTCGATGCGCTCATCGCCTGCTGCGCCGAAATTGCCAGCGCTGCGTCTACGCTGCCGTTTTACTTTTACGACATCCCCGTGCTGACGGGCGTTCAGTTTTCCATGCCCGAGTTCCTGGCCGCGGCGCCAGAGCGCGTGCCGACGTTGGCCGGCATTAAATTCACCAACTCAGACCTGATGGCCTACCAGCGCTGCTTGCGCGCCGAGGATGGCCGGTTCGACATTCCTTGGGGAACCGACGAGACGCTCTTAGCGGCGCTGGCCGTGGGCGCCGCCGGCGCCGTTGGAAGCAGTTATAACTTTGCCGCGCCGATCTATTTGCGGCTGATGGACGCCTTCACCCGCGGCGATCTGGCCGCCGCCCGCGAGGCGCAGTATCGGTCGGTCCAGTTGATTGAACTATTGGCCAGTTTCGGCTATTTAGGCGCCTCCAAAGCTCTCATGGGGATGCTTGGGGTCGACGTTGGCCCCGTGCGGCTCCCCAATACGCCGCTTTCCCCCGAGCAACAAGAGAAGCTTCGCACCCGACTTGAGTCGCTCGGGTTCTGGGATTGGATTGCACCTTAAGAGACAGGAGATCATCGGTCACGAAAGCACCAGCGCGTTGTTAACACCCGGCGTTGACATTACGGCAACGAATTTCGCCACCGGTCCCAAAGTTAATTCACCCAGTCATCCACCCGAAGTAAGCGGCACGGCGATAGCCGTCAGGGCCTTCGTAACATCGACGAACCCCAATGCCGCAGCCGCTAAGTTCTTCTCACGTCTAACTCCCTACTCTCTGTCTTGAAGGTTGCCATGATGAATGAATTCAACGCGATGACGCGCGCCATGCAACAGGCGGTGGAGACGGGACAGATCGGCACACCTGTGGCGGCGCGGCTGATGGTGCATGCGGCAGCCGATCATGGTTTGTTGGAGCGTCTGGCGGCGCGGGGGTTGGAAGCCGTCATGCAATGGCTGGGAGCGGCGCCACGACGGGTGAATGCCTTGGGCGGCGTGCAGCAAGGTCAGATCAGTGTGCTGGCGGCTTGCGATGGAGGGAAGTCGACCTTAGTGTCGGTCAGCTCCTGTAGCGCGGGTCCGTCATTGTGGGAGGCGGTGGTCTGGGGCAATCGCGGCGTGGTGTCGTGGGAGGAAAGCGAGGGCTGGCTTGATGCAACGAGCGAGCCGGCCGAGCCGCCGCTCTCGGAGGCCGCCGAGCGCGCACTATCGCTCATTCGCGAAGCACTGGCCGCCGCGCAGGCTGACCGTTCGGCGCCGTCGCGCGGTTCATCGGCTTCTGCCCCAGGGAGCAACTCGCCGCCGTTGCGACCGCTCAAGCCGCCTTATGGCGTGCTGCTTGTGGCGGGCGATCACACGCATCAGGCGAGTTACGCCGAAGCACTCGCGGCCGATCCTCGATGCAAGTTGATCGGCCTGACGGACGAAGCGAATGTTTCGCCACGCCGCCGGGAGTTGAATCAACGACTAGCGCTACGGCTGAATATTCCCGTGCTTCCCGACTTGGCGGCGGCGCTGCGGCGTGAGGACGTGCATCTGGTTAGTATTTGCGCTGAGCCAATGCGGCGCGGCCGGATTATCGTGCAAGCCGCCCAGGCCGGTAAGCATCTGTACCTGGATAAACCGCTGGCCGGCGCGCTTCGCGATGCGCGGGCCATTGCGACCGCCGTCGAGCAAGCGGGCGTCGTGGCGCACATGTTCAGCTTGGTTCCG
This sequence comes from uncultured Pirellulaceae bacterium, assembly GCA_964458385.1. Taxonomy (GTDB): domain Bacteria; phylum Planctomycetota; class Planctomycetia; order Pirellulales; family Pirellulaceae; genus JAHWKS01. The sequence goes on along the minus strand of CAYWIS010000100.1, from coordinate 10,605 downwards.
CTGGAGCCGGCTCAGCGTATGGGACGCGTCGTGCGTCGCGGTTTGCTGGGGGAGTTGTCTGCGCTGCACTTCGATCTGTGCTTCGCCAAAGGGTACGCCGGAACCGCCGACTTAGGCCGACCGCGGCGTGAATCGCCCGAGCCGCAAGAGTACGAGCTGCCCGACGCCAAACGCGAGTTGACCAATGTGGGCGTCTACCCGCTGACGGCGTTATTGTGGTTACTTCAGAAGCCGGTCCGCCGCGTGGCCGCCACGACCGGCAACTATTTCTTCCAGGAGCACCAGACGCGCGATATGGAGGACTTTGGTCAGATGCTTCTGGAACTGGAGGATGGTACGGTGGCCACGGTGACCGCCGGCCGCACAGGTTGGCGCTCGCATCCGTCAAGCGGGATGAACCGTGCTTGCCTGATTGGTTCACAACGGGCGGCAGTGTTCGACGCCCATCGACCGCGCGCAGCGGTATGGGCCGATGTTCCCTGCTGGACGCCGCCCGCCCGCGAGCCAGAAGACCCCATGGGGATGTGGGCCGGTCCCAAAACGCCCGAATACACCGCCGCCGCCAAGCAAGCCTGGTTGACGCCTCCCGCGCCCAGCGCCGCCGCCGACGCCACGTACTTTCTTGACTGCGTGGAAGCTGGCCGCCCAAGCGAGATCTCCGCCGCACTTGCCGCCCACACCACCGAAATTCTCCTGGCCGCCTACCGCTCTGCCGCCGACGGCAGTGTGATGACGCAGGTTTGATAAGCGTCAGACCTAGGGAATGGAGTTGGCGCGAAAGATGGAAGTGGATTGGCGTCTTGAGGGCTTGAAGTCTCTGATTTCCATGAGCGCGTGTCTGCGGCGCATCGTCACAATCAATCGCCACGCTCGTTCGGTCGGGCTTGCATCAACCCCAAGGTTAGCGGCGCGAGGCGCGGGGCTCGCTTCCCGCGGCAGGGCGCCTGGGGGCGTCATCGTCCAAGGTGGCTCGCGACGCTAAGTCGTTGCGCTTAATTTTTGTTAGACTGCGGGCGGGACCGCGTCGCAGCGCGGCCTAGAAAACTCCGTCGCTTACGATCGTTGCCACAATGACCACGCTTCCAACAGGTCGGTATCAGCATTACAAGGGCCAATACTACGTTGTGCTGGGGGTAGCGCGGCATAGTGAGACGGAAGAACAACTGGTCGTCTATCGGCAGGATTACGGCGACCGTGGGTTGTGGGTGCGTCCGCTATCGATGTTCACCGAGACGGTCGAAGTGGCCGGGCAAACGCTTCCCCGCTTCCGCTATATCGGTCCTGAGTAAACGGGCCACGCCCGAGTGGCGACCGGCGAAGGAAGCGACTTTTCCCAATGCCAAAGGTCGGCGCTTCGCCGGAAGAGAACCGCAGCTAGCCCCGCGAATGCTCGACACCCCACATGGCGTCTTGGTAAGATCGCACCACGCGATCCTTTATTGCGGGAGCCAAACACCATGCGACGTGCTGCATTCTGGGGCCTCTATGCGATTACCCTTTTGGCGATGGCGTGCGGCGGGGCGGCCCTCGCCGCCGACCGGCCCAATGTGCTGTTCATTCTGACCGACGATCAGCGCTGGGACTGCATCAGTATGAACCCGGCCGCGGTGATCGCCACGCCGCAGATCGACCGCCTGGCTCGCGAGGGCGTGTACTTTCCAAATCACTTTTGCACCACCTCGCTCTGTTCGCCCAGCCGGGCGTCGATTCTTTCGGGGTTGTATGCACATGCTCATGGGGTGTCGGACAACTTCACGGAGTACCCCGAAGACTTGCCGTCTTGGCCGCGAAGGCTCCAGGCTGCAGGGTACGAGACGGCGTATATCGGCAAATACCACATGGGCGAAGAGAACGACGACGTTCGCCCTGGCTTTGATTACTTTGTGACCCACAAAGGCCAAGGCAAGTACTTTGATACCGAGTTTCGCTTTCACGGCGGCGAGCGACGCGTCGTCCCTGGTTACTACACGACCGTGGTGACGGAATTGGCCGAGGACTGGTTGAGAAAACGCAGCGGCGACAAGCCGTGGGCGTTGATCGTGGGGCACAAGGCTCCGCACAGCTTTTATTATCCGGAACCGAAGTACGAGCACGCCTTTGACCACGTGAACGTGACCTATCCGGCGAGCGCCTTTCAGTTGGATGACAACGATTCCTGGTATCGTGACCGCCTGGACACTTGGCATGGCATTTATGGGCCGCTCTTTGACTATCGGAAGAAGTGGCCCGACCGCTCGCCAGGGGCGGTCAAAGATTTTGCGGCAATGGTCCGCGCGTACTGGGGAACGATCCTTTCTGTTGACGATAGCGTGGGACGGTTGTATCAATTCCTGGCCGACTCGGGGCAACTGGACAACACGTTGTTTGTGTTCACATCGGACAACGGTCTCTTGAACGGCGAGCACGGCATGATCGACAAACGCACCGCCCACGAGCCGAGCATCCGGGTGCCGCTGGTGGTGCGTTACCCTGGCCTCACGCCGCCCGACAAACCGCGCGTTGTCGAGGCCATGACCCTGACCGTCGATTTTGCTCCGACCATCCTCGATGTGTGCGGCGTCGAACCGCTCCCCAAGACGCATGGGCGTTCGTGGAAGCGACTAGCGCAGGGACACAGCGATCCCGAGTGGCGCACCAGCTTTTTGTATCACTACAACTACGAGAAGCAGTTTCCTTACACGCCCAACGTGCGAGCGGTGCGCACGGCCGAGTGGAAATACATTCGTTATCCGCACGGCGATGGTGGAAAGGATCGTCGCAAGCCGGACCTGTTCCACCTGCCCAGCGATCCAGCCGAGGCGCACAACCTGATTGACGATCCTAGGTACGCCGCCCAGGCCGCTGCCCTTGAGGCCGAGCTGCAAGCACTGTTGGCCGCAACCGGCGCCACCCCCGACAAGATGCCGATCGACGAAGGGGTGAAGAAAGAGTTACCCGACCAGAAGATTCGATAAGCCGGGCGTCGCGCGGAGCACATCGCCAACCGTCACTGGGAATGCGGAGTCCTTGACCGAGGGGCGCGCATGAGGGGCGTGAGTCTTCGCGAGGACGCCCCGAAGGGGCGCCTCCCAGGATGCTGCACTTTTCGCTGATCGTGAAGCGGCGACGGGCGATTCTCTGGCCCTGCCCGTCGCCAGGAAAAGCTTGCTGGCCTCACTTCATGGACGCCGCTGCGGCCTGAGTTCCGTGGAAGAACGCCCGTATGCTCGCCGCCCATGTTCGTGAATGTTGCCGTTTCGCGTTCATCTATTCAAGGAATTTATGGTATTTTTGTGGTTAATTGAGGGTGATATAAAATTTTTCTTTGAAAGTCCAAGAATTGGACATCTGTTCGGTATAATGAATAGTGCGAGCTTGTTGCCGTCGTGGGCGTTTGTCATCCCTCGGTAAACAAGCTCGTCATTCTTTGCGCCTCCGGGGAAGCGGTGAGCGTTCCGCCTGCGAATTGCTTAGCCAAAGGTTCATCGATCCCGGCTTTTTCATAATCGTGATTTGGGGGCCCTGCCATGCCGATCCATCCGCGGCCCACGCATGGCGGCGCCGTGTTGCACCTTGAGGTAAAACGTGGGCTTTACCCCGGAGTGATTCGCTGGAGAACTGGTCAAATCGGTTCGCGCCGAGCAAGTTGAAGGCGAGGAGACGCTCCTTGTATGGTGTGTTTTGGGGGGAATGGGTGTTTTGTAGGGGGGCGATGGCGTGGGGTTCGTAAATCTCAATCGGCATGTAAACGTCGGGCCGCACCGCTAGAACGCGAGTTGTTCGGTTTCGAGCCGGTTTTACTGCTCCGGCATGGCCTGAATGGCAGGGATTCGGGCGTGAGTCGGGCGGGAAATGGAGACCCGTTACGCTATCCGCCATCAGGAATCATCGGGACGTGCCGTTGGTGTTTTCCAAAGAGAAGAAATAAGGGGATCAGGATGGGAAATAGATAACGAAAAAGAAAGAAAATCGGGGGTAATTTCCTTTCCAATTCCGCCTATTGGCCATCGCCTTCCGCCATGGTCGCGACGTAGACTAACCTCCCCCCTCATTCTAGAATGGGGTGCATGACTGTGCCCGACCCACGTGATTTTCCCACCCATACCCAAGACCTGCGAAACGAAGTCGAGGCTGCGCTAGACCGATTTACACAGTTTGGCGAAGGGTGCCCCCGTCATCTGGCGGAGGCGATTCGTTATAGCTTGTTGGCTCCCGGCAAGCGGCTGCGACCGCTTCTGGTGTTAATGGCCGCCGAGAGTTGCGGTTGTTCCCCCCAGCAGGCAATGCCGGCCGCGTGTGCGGTCGAGATGGTGCATACTTACTCGCTGATTCACGACGACTTACCGGCCATGGACGACGACGACCTGCGGCGTGGCCGGCCCAGTTGTCATGTGGCGTTTGGTGAGGCGACGGCCATCTTGGCGGGCGATGCGTTGTTGGCGTTGGCTTTTCAGACCTTAGCTTCCCATATTCAGCCGCCTCAGGTGGCCGCCCGGTGCTGCGCGGAACTGGCCTCCGCGGCAGGCGCGGAAGCGCTGGTCGGCGGCCAGGCCGACGATCTGAACGCCGAGTTCCACGCGCTGGGCGTCGAACAATTGGAGGCGATTCATCGTCGCAAGACGGGGGCGATGTTTCGGGTCTCGTTGCGGTTGGGGGCGATCGTGGCTCAGGCGAGCGAAGAACAAATCGCACAACTGGACGAATACGGCCGCCGACTCGGGCTGGCGTTTCAGATTATCGACGACCTGTTGGACGTAGACGGCGACGTGCAGACGATGGGCAAACGCACGCAAAAGGACTCCTCTCGCGGGAAGCTCACCTTTCCTGCGCTATTGGGGCGAGAGGAAAGCAGTCGCCGCGCGGCGCTCCTGGTGGAACAGGCGCGGCAAGCTGTGGCGCCGTTTGGCCCTAAGGCTCAGCAGTTGGACGCCCTGGCGCGGTACGTATTGGAAAGGAAGCACTGATCGATGCACAAACTGCTCCCTCAAATTGACTCGCCTCGCGATTTGGAGCGTTTCTCGAACCGAGAACTGAACGAGCTGGCCGCCGAGATTCGCGACGTACTTTGCAACCTGCTGGCTACGCGCACCGCCCATTTCGCTTCGAACCTGGGGGTCGTGGAGTTGTGCATTGCGCTCCATCGCACCTTCGATTTCTCGCGCGATCGCCTGATCTGGGACACCGGCCATCAGGTTTATCCTCATAAACTCATCACGGGGCGTTATCACGAGTTCGGCACGATCCGCACCAAGGGCGGTTTGATGGGCTACCCCAACCCTGCCGAAAGCGAATACGACCTGTTCATGACGGGCCATGCCGGCTGTAGCGTTTCGACGGTGCTGGGGCTTAAGTCGGGCGATGACCTATTGGGCCAATCCGACCGTCATTCGGTGGCCGTAATTGGCGACGGCGCCTTTCCTTCGGGGATTGTCTACGAGGCCCTCAACAACATTGGCGGCCTGAAAAAGAAGGTGCTGGTGATCCTGAACGACAACGAAATGTCGATTTGCCCTCGCGTGGGCGGGCTGGCCGATTACCTGGATCGCCTGCGGGCTAATCGCCTCTACACGGGCCTTAAGCACGAAGTAGTTAAGGTGTTGAACAAGGTGCCGGTGTTTGGCGACCCGACCGAACGATTCCTGGCCCAAGTCAAAGAGGCCCTCAAGGCGGGGCTGCACGGCGGGATGCTGTTCGAAGAGTTGGGCATTCGCTACATCGGCCCCATCGATGGGCACAACATCGCCATTCTCCGCAAGTACCTGGAGATGGTCAAAGAGATGGAAGGCCCCATCCTGCTGCACGTCGTAACGCAGAAGGGACACGGCTTCAAACCCGCCGCCGACGACCCGGTCTTTTTCCACACCCCGCCCAAGTTCCGGCAAGAGGGCAATTGTGTCATCCCGCTCGAAACGGGCGGCTCCAAGGCGTACACCAACGTCGCCCGCGACGCCGTGCACCGGGCCATGCAGAGGAACCCGCGGGTTACGGTGATGACGGCCGCCATGTGTCAGGGGAACAAACTCGAGCCGGTCCGAGAAGAGTTCCCGGACCGGTTCTTCGACACCGGCATTTGCGAGTCGCACACGGTGGCTTTCGCCGCGGGGCAGGCCAAGGCGGGGCTGCGGCCGATCGTTGCGATTTACAGCACGTTCCTTCAACGCAGCTACGACCAGATTTTCCAGGAAGTCGCCCTTCAGAACCTGCCGGTCACGTTCCTTATGGATCGAGGCGGGTTGTGTGGGCCCGATGGCCCCACGCACCACGGCGTGTACGATATTGCGTACATGCGGGCGTTCCCAAATCTAGTAGTCATGGCGCCTGGCGACTCGCACGACCTGGAGACAATGGTTGACTTTGCGTTGGAGCATCCGGCGCCCTGCTCCATTCGCTATCCCAAGGCAAACGCCATTACGATTGACGGCGACCGAACGCCGCTAGAACTGGGCAAAGCCGAGGTGCTGCAGACCGGTCGCGACGGCGCTATCGTGGCCTGCGGCGCTATTTTGGAGGAGTGTATTGCGGCGGCTGAGTTGCTACACGAAGAAGGGCTGGATCTGACCGTGGTGAACGCCCGCTTCGTCAAGCCGCTCGACACCGAGACCCTGCTCCCCTTGCTGCGCGACCTGCCCTTTGTGGTCACGGTCGAAGAAGGCTGCCTGATGGGCGGCTTTGGCAGCGCGGTGTTGGAGGCCGCTAACGACGCCGGGGTCGACACCCGTCGTCTGCGCCGTTTGGGCATTCCCGACTACTTCGTCGAACATGGCGAACGGCACGAACTTCTGGCCGACCTGGGCTTGGACGCGGCTGGCATCGTCCAAACCTGCCGCACCCTCCATGCCCAACACACCCACTACACCCGAGATAAACAGACCGTCTAACCCTAAGACAACGCACCTCGCGTTCCCACGGGCTTTACCCGCCAGTCAGTAGCACCCCAGGAAAAAACTCGCTCTAATCATGGCGAACCTCTTGGGAGCCTGACGCATGAGCTCGTACCGTTTCTCGCGACGTTCTTTCCTGGCTTCGACCGCCGTAGCGTGTGCAGCGCCGCAGGTGCTCTGTGGCGACGAACCTTCGCGCATATCTATCAAGGAAGTTCCCTGGCTGGAGGAAGTGCAAACGCCGCCGAAAAGCCTTCCGCCATCGGCGCCGAAGCTACGGCCGCTGTTGGTCGATGCAGCGGGGAAGACCATCACGACCCGCGAGGCTTGGGAACAGCGTCGCGAGGAGATTCGCCGTAGTTGGTGGGAGTTTTTACAGCCGCCGCCGCGCTGGGCGGCGCCGTCGTATCAGGTGTTAGAAGAAGACCGTGAGGCCGGCGTGCTCCGCCGAAAGATCGCCTACGAAACCGAGCCGGGCGTGGCCGTTGAGGCGTACTTGATCGAGCCGCTCGACGCGGCCCCGCAGCGTCCCGGCGTGGTGGTGCTGCACTCGACGGTCGATTACACCATTCGCCAGCCGGCTGGGCTTGAAGGGCCGCCCGAGAAGGCGTTTGGTTTGAAATTAGCGCAACAAGGCGTTACGACCCTTAGTCCGCGTAACTTTCTCTGGACCGCCGAAAAGAAGGGCATTGCCCGCGAGCAGGCCCAAGCGTATTTGACGCGCCGTCCTGGCTCTAAGGGAATGGCCAAGATGCTCCACGATGCGCTGGTGGCCATGGATCTGCTGGCTACTCTGCCGGGCGTCGATCCCCAACGTCTGGGAGCGGTTGGCCACTCGCTGGGCGCCAAAGAAGTACTCTACCTGGCGGCTTTTGACGAACGTGTGAAAGCGGCCGTTAGCAGCGAAGGGGGCGTCGGCGTTAGGTTCTCCAACTGGGACGCTCCTTGGTATCTAGGCGAGGCGGTGCGGCAGCCGTCCTTTGATCGGGAGCATCATGAACTGCTCGCCCTGGCGGCGCCCCGCGCGTTCTTGCTGATCGGCGGTGACTCAGCCGACGGTGACGCCAGTTGGCCGTTTATTGAGGCTGCACTTCCGGTTTATCGCCTGTACGGCGAGCCGGCTCGCCTGGGGCTGTTCAATCACAAGCAAGGCCACGCCGTTCCCCCGGTGGCTGAAGAACGCATCGCCCACTGGATCCTGACGTATCTATGAGCCAAGCAAGGTTCCTTGTGGGCAGAGACTCGCGGGTAGATGCCGCGCAGGACAGGCAGCCGAAACCGTATTCGAACTACGGCGAAAGTAACCCGACGCGCCAGCGAGGCGAGACTTGTTCAGTGCTGCCGCCTCACAGACGCGTCGGGATGGTAATCGACGCGAGACGTGATGTCATGGTCGCGTTACCCCAGCGACTATGTACGCCGCGTGGCGGGCTTTCTACTATTCTTCGCGACCCAGGTTCAATAAGCCGTAACGTTTCATCTTTTTGTACAGGCCGACGCGACTGATGCCCAACGATTGGGCAGTCGCAGTGCGATTGTAACCGTTCTCGCGAAGGGCTTGTTCGAGGATCTCCACCTCGGTGCAGGCCATCTTCTGAGGAAGCGTGTCAGAGGCGCCCGTCGTGGTGAGTTTTTCGTTGTGGCGGCGAGCATTGGCCACCGCCGGCGCTAGGTCGGCCGGGGTCAGCTCGCCATTACGGCAGAACAGGACCGCGCGGCGGATGTGGTTCTTCAACTCGCGCACGTTGCCCGGCCAATCGTAGGCTACCAGGCACGAGAGGAATTCGGGATCGATGCGGCGGATCGCGACGTCGTGCGCGGTGCGGAACTCGTCGATAAAGCCAAGCGCCAAAGGAACAATGTCCAGCCGTCGCTTACGCAACGGGGGAATGTGGAACTCCAGTACGTTCAACCGGTAGTACAGGTCGCTGCGGAATTCACCTTTCTCCATCAGCGAGTTCAGGTCCACGTTTGTGGCCACCACCAGCCGTGCTTGCGAGATTTGCGTCTCGTTCGAACCGACCGGCTCAAACTCGCCACTTTCGATAACGCGCAGCAGCCGGGCTTGCTGCGCTGGGGTGAGCACGTCGATTTCGTCCAACAGCAAGGTTCCCTGGCCGGCCGCCTCGAACTTGCCGATTTTGTTGCGGTCGGCGCTGGTGAAGGCTCCTTTCACGTGGCCGAAGAGTTCACTTTCGATCAACTCGTTCGCCAGCGCGCCGCAGGCTACGGTAAGCAACGCGTGCGAGGCGCGGGGCGAAACCAAGTGGATTTGCCGCGCCAGGGTCGTCTTGCCGGTTCCTGTTTCGCCAACCAAAAGCAGCGTTACGTCGCGGCGAGCCACATGGGCCACGTTGACCAGCGTTTCGCGGAATTCGCGGCTGAACGTGCGATAGGTGATTTCGCCAAATGGCACTTCCCAGGGCGAGGGCGGTTCGCCTGCTTTGACGAACAGCGCGGTGGCGATCCGTTCACACAGCAGCGACGACAACTCGCTCAAGCTGAAGGGAACCGTCAGGCTCCCATGAAAATGAAAACTTTCGGTAAGCAGGTTGCGCTGGGTGTGGCCGGCGTCGGTAAGGGCAATGGTTGGCACCGACTGATGATCGCTCAACTTTTGGAACACGATCCCCTGCATGTTGGCGTCGGTCTGACGCGTGTCGAAGAACACGGCGCCAAAGCCGTTGTGCTCCAGCAACCGGCCCGCTTCGTCGTGGTTCCGCGCCAACTCGGTCTGGCAGCCATACCCGCGGTCCAGCCACGCGGCCAACTGCCGTGCAAGGGCCGTATCCTGCGAGATGACCAGGTTGCGCCTGCCAATGACCGCCGGCTGCGCAGACGGAGAGACAGTGGATTGGTTCACAAAGGTACCCCCAAGAAACAGTTAGAAGGCCCGGCGGTCGGGCCATGCGACCCCGATCCGCCTCCTGCGGCCGCTAGATGCAAGTGCGGCGCCGAAAGCTCAAGGGACGTGAGCCAGGAGGAGCGATCTAGGTTCTACGCTAGTTGCCCGCCGTTAACATGCAATGGTTCCAGAAGGAAATAGTTGTTGTTCGACCACGGCCAACCCCTACAACCCGAACGATCGTAGCGCCAATATGTGCGTTGAAAGTCGCCTAAAGCTTTGCGGTAAAACGGCTTAGGCGTGCTCTTCGTGATTCCGTCGTAATTTCCCATAAGTTTTCGAATCGAAACCAGACGTCGTTGCCTTGCCGCAACACTTTGTTTCGCGGCGATCGTCCTCCTGTTGCAGACGGGCATCACCATGCGCTATCGAGAGGGAAACATGCTGCCGGCTTGCCCACCGCGGAATGGCTTCCGAACCCGTAGGACGCATGGCCGTTGCTCGGTAAGATGAGGCGGTTTATTCAGCGAGCGCTTGGTTTTGTTAACAGGTTCGAGAGGGGGCTCATGATCCTTCGAGGTGGTTGCCTGGCAATCGGAGTTCTGTTGCCGGCGTTATTGGCTGGGGCGGCCGAGCCGCTACGCTGGGGCGCCGATGCCGAAGGAGGCGCTCCGTACATCTTTAAGGACCCAGCCGATCCGCGGCGGAACATCGGCTTTGAGGTGGACTTGGTGGAGGCCCTGGAAAAGGAACTGGGCCGCAAGATCGAGTTTGTCCAATACAGTTACGCCGAGCTGGCGCTGGGGCTCGAGCGGGGCGATTTCGATTTTGCCATGAACGGGCTGGAAGTCACGCCCGACCGCGAGCGGCGGCTGCGGATGTCGCGCCCTTATTACATCT
>CAYWIS010000099.1:0-20946 GCA_964458385.1 uncultured Pirellulaceae bacterium | reverse complement strand
AGGGGGGAGGAAATCGTAGAACGCAAGTTTTCAGGAGCTTCTCGCGTGCTGCGTTGCCCTAATTGGGTAGACGAAAGCGCTGACGAATCTGGTTTGTAATTCCTGGGGAGTTGTGGGCTTTCGCCGCCTCGCCTCTTGCCGTTCCTGACAGGCGAGTTTCTAATCGGGCATACTTGGGCGTCACCTCTTTGGCTTGCTCAGAATCGTAATCGCTGGAGGAAGTTCACGCGATGGCCGATGCGTTTGATCCTTACCGCGAAGCATTAGTTGTGGAAACTAACACGGTCTGGCCAGAGGAGTACGATCACTTGGAGCCAGCCGAAAAACAACGCCTGGAAGCCGCCCTGCACGCCGACCCGGCGGCATGCGCTCACCTGGAATATGTGCGTTTGCATACCGGCTTTTGCCGCGTCATTACGGTTACGCCGGCCGATCTGGAGCGGGTGGCGGCCGCTACGGCCTAAGCGTACCCGTTGGAACGATTCGGGGACGCTGCCTTGCAGTGTGATCAGGGGGCGCCCTGGAGGAATCGCCGTCTGTTCGGTAAGCGTTGCACGGCGGTTGGCGGGGAAACCTCCAGCGGCCGTTGGCCTTCGGCTACCGGCGCTAGGGATGGGGAATGTGTTGGGCTACGAGTGTTGATGACGCGTGCGCGTCGTTGGATCGAGAAGGGTATTCATTATGGCGCGCGTGAGCGTCCGATTAAGCGAGCGTAGCTATGAGATCGAAATTAGCGGCGGCGTGTTGGCGCAGGCCGGCGCGATAATCGCCTCTCGAATGCGCGTCTCGCATGCGGTGGTGATTACTGACCGCAACGTTGACAACCCTTATGCCCAAGCTGTCGAAGCGAGCCTGCGCGCCGCCGGAGCGAGGACGGATCGCTTGGTGGTAGAGGCGGGGGAGCCGAGCAAGTCCGTCGCTTCAGCCGACTCGCTCTGGAACGCACTCTTGGCCGCCGGGGCCGATCGGAAGACGGTGGTGGTGGCCGTAGGGGGCGGGGTGGTTGGTGATCTGGCGGGATTTGTCGCAGCGACATTCGCGCGGGGGCTGGCGTTTGTGCAAGTTCCCACAACCCTCTTAGCCCAGGTCGATAGCAGCGTGGGTGGCAAGGTAGGGGTCAACTTGCCCGGCGCCAAGAATATGGTGGGCGCGTTTTGGCAGCCCCAGGCGGTTGTGATTGATACGCACACCCTCGATACGTTGCCTGACCGGGAATACCGTGCGGGCTTGGCCGAAGTGGTCAAGTATGGCGTGATTCTCGATGAAGCCTTCTTCGCCTGGCTGGAAGACCATACAGACGCCATCAACCGTCGCGACCGCGACGCGCTGGAGTACTTGATCGCCCGCTGCTGCCGACTTAAGGCCGACGTGGTGGAAGCCGACGAGCGAGAGACAACCGGCCTGCGAGCCGTGCTCAACTACGGCCACACCTTCTGTCATGCAATTGAGGCCACTACCGGTTACGGCGAATATCTGCACGGCGAGGCGGTGTCGATCGGCATGATGTGCGCGGCTCGCTTGGCCGCCGCACTGGGGCGCGTCGATGAAAACTTCATCGCCCGGCAACGAAAACTCTTGGAGGCGTTTGGCTTGCCCTTGGACACGCCCAACGTTGACGATGATGCGCTGGTAGCCGCAATGCAGCACGATAAGAAAGTGGAGCACGGCCGGCTGCGGTTTGTGCTTCCTTCGCGGCTAGGTCACGTTGACCTACTGGGCGACATTGATCCCCAGCTTGCCCGCGCGGCTTTGAGATAACGTTGCGATGCGACGCGTAGGAGTTGCGGCGCCATCGTTGTGCCGGGAGTAAGTGCGCCCAATCGCGGTACGAATGCCTGTTGTGCGTCAGGGCGTGCTAGTTGCGACGCATCAAAGCGGCCATTTACAATAGTGGTCTCACTCTGAGCCCGCCATTGGCCGACTCCTGCCTTCAACGTGCCTGATCTGCGATGGGAAAATCGCTCTCTCTCTTGCTGCCGATGCTGCTGGCGGCGTCCCCGCTTGCGGCGGCTGATGTGGACTACTTGCGCGAAGTGAAAGCGGTGCTGCAGGAACGCTGCTTTGCGTGTCACGGCGCCTTGAAGCAGGAAGGCGGGCTGCGCGTGGATACGGCCGCCGCCATGCGTCAAGGCGGCGATAGCGGCCCGGCCATTAATCCAGGCGACGCCGAAGCGAGCTTGCTGGTGGAGCGCATCTCTGCGACCGATGAGTCCTATCGCATGCCGCCGGAAGGTCGTCCGCTCGCGGCCGAACAGATCGCCGCGATCCGGACTTGGATCGACCAAGGCGCCGTGGCTCCCGCCGACGACCAGCCCGAACAAGACCCGATGGCCCATTGGGCGTTCCAACCTCCCCAGCGTCCGGCCGTTCCCACCGAGGTTCCTGTTTCCGCAAGTCACAATCCCATTGACGCGTTTTTGGCTGCTGGCCGTGCCGCCCGCAATCTCTCTACGGTTCCGCTTGCCGATCGCCGGTTGCTCTTGCGACGGGTGTACCTGGATCTGATTGGCCTTCCGCCGACCCGGGAAGAGATGCAGGCATTCCTTGCCGATGAGCGTCCTGACGCATACGAACGGGTCGTTGAGCATCTGCTGGAAAGCCCACACTACGGTGAACGCTGGGGGCGGCACTGGCTGGACGTATGGCGCTACAGCGACTGGTATGGTTTGGGCGACCAACTGCGCAACAGTCAGAAACACATCTGGCATTGGCGAGACTGGGTTATCGAATCGCTTAACGCCGATCGCGGTTACGACCGTATGGTGCAAGAGATGCTGGCGGCCGACGAATTGGCGCCCACCGACCAGAATGCGCTGCGCGCTACCGGATTTCTGGCTCGCAATTACTTTCTGTTCAACCGCACCACGTGGCTGGACGATACCATCGAGCATACCTCGAAGGCCTTCTTGGGGCTGACTCTTAACTGCGCCAAGTGTCACGACCACAAGTACGATCCGATCTCGCAGGAGGACTATTACCGTTGGCGGGCGATCTTTGAGCCGCACCAAGTGCGACTAGACCCCGTACCGGGGCAGATTGACCTAGAGAAAGGCGGCCTGCCGCGGGTATTTGACGCGCATCCGGACGCGCCCACCTACATTCATATCCGCGGCGATGAAAAGCAGCCGGACAAAAGTCGAGTCATCCCGCCGGGGCCTCCCGAGGCCTTCAAGAGTGAAACGTTCACCATTCAGGAAATCACTTTGCCTGCCGAAGCGCATAATCCCTCGCTCCAGTCGTTTGTGTTGAACGATCACCTGGCGGCGGCCGAGCGGGAGATTGCGGCGGCGCGAGATGCGCTCGTCAAGGCGCAAGCGACGTTGGCGGCGATCGAGAAACAAGTGGCCAGCGCGTCGAAAGAAGCCCCCCAGAACGGTGAAGCCAAGGAAAATGTCTTTCTTCAAGACGACTTTACCAAGCCCAACGAGGAAGTCTGGGAAGTGGGCCCCGGTGACTGGACGTACACACAAGCCGGACTCAAACAAACCAAGACCGGCCCCGAGCGAGCTTGGCTACGCTCGCGGCAAGAGCACCCTGCCGATTTCGAGGCCACGTTGCGATTTAAGACGCTCGGCGGGGCGATGTGGAAGTCGGTCGGGCTTTGCTTCGACGCGACGAGCGGCCGGGACAAAACGGTTTACTTGAGCGCCGTCACGCCCGGTTCAAAACTGCAAGTCTCATATAACGACGGCGGCGGTCCTAAGTACCCCACAGAAGGCAAGCAGGATCGCCCCGTGGAACTGAATGAGCTGCATGAATTGACGGTGCGGGTGCGCGGTCCGCTGGTGAATGTATTGCTCCAGGGTAAGCATGTACTCGCCTACCGATTGCCCATTGCCCGCGAACCTGGGCGGCTAGAGATCATGGCGTTCGATGCGGTGGCGGAGTTCTCGTATCTTGAGGTCCGCCCCTTGCCGTCCGACGTCGTGTTAGTGGAAGCCGGTGCGGGCGGGGGCGCGCCGGTTACGCCAGAGGCTGCACGCCTGGCCGTGAAAGTTGCCGCCGCGGCGCTGGCGGCCGCCGAGGCTCGCCCCGAAGCGCTCCGCACCGCGCACGCCGCAGACGTGGCGAAACATCGATCACCGCCGCCCGACAACCTGCCAGAACTGGTGCGTGCGGCGGCGCTAGCGGCTCGGAATTTGGAGTTAGCACGAGCGGAAGAAGCGGTAGCGCGGGCCGAACAGAAAGCGGCTCAGTCCGAGGGAGATGCAAAAACCCAAGCAGAGAAAGCGCTGCAAGCAGCGCGCGAGGCTTGGGAGAAGGCGAAAAAGGCCATCGAGGAGCCCGGCGAAAAGTACGCCTCTATTCAGGCTTCGCTAAAGGCGCTGGAGGGGCCCGATGAGACCGATGAGTCACGGCGCCAGCCTTACCCGAAGATCAGCACGGGGCGTCGGGCGGCGCTCGCGCGGTGGATTGCCTCTCGCGACAATCCGCTTACAGCCCGAGTGGCGGTTAATCATATTTGGATGCGGCATTTCGGACAGCCCTTGGTCGACCCGGTGACCGACTTTGGCCGTCGCACCGCCCCGCCGGTTCAGCAGCAACTGCTCGACTGGTTGGCGGTCGAGTTTATGGACCACGGTTGGAGCATGAAGCACATGCATCGCCTGATGGTCACCTCGCAGGCGTACCGACTGAGTAGTTCAACCGTCGCCGCCGACGAAGCCACCGTTCAGGCTGACCCTGAGAACCACTACTACTGGCGTCGGAAGCCGCAACGCATGGAGTCGGAGGTGATTCGCGACAGCCTGCTTCGGTTGGCAGGTGTACTGAACCCAACGCTGGGTGGCCCCACGATTAACCCTAAGCAGGACGATACGCTGTTCCGCCGAAGCCTGTACTTTACTCGCTCGCGCGACGATCAGCACGCGTTCTTGTCCATGTTTGACGACGCCGACATTCTGGGCTGCTACCGTCGTAGCGAGAGCATCGTGCCGCAACAGGCGCTTACGCTATCCAACAGCAAGCTCTCGCTGACCATGGCGCGTCGTCTAGCGGCTCGTCTCGAAGCCGAGTTGGGCAATCCTGACGACGCCGCTTTTGTCGCCGCCGCCTATGAAACGATCTTGTGTGTTACGCCCTCGCCTGAGGAGCAGGCTGCCTGCCTTGAAGCGCTAGACGAACTGAAGCGGCTCCTTCAAGAACGCAAGCATCCGCAGGCAATGCAGCGCGCCCGAGAAGACTTGGTTCACGCCTTACTGAACCACAACGATTTTGTGACGATTCGCTGATGGGGTGGCGATGAACGAGGCGTCGCTTCTCGCGCCGGCGCCTCCGTTTACCAAGTCGGCGCCATCAGATGTCGATGCTTTTGACGGTATTGCCTCCGGAGACCTGAGCGCCCGAGAGGCAACGCCAAGCCGCCTCGATCAATTCTTCCGGAGGGAAATTACGCGGCGGCAGCGCCAGGGTGGCGGCGCCAACACTGATCGTGACGGGACCGCCAAACCATTCCGCTCTGGCTGCGGCGCAGCGGGCAACCGTCTCCACCAACTGCCTCGCCAAAGATACAGCCTGCAAGCGGTCGCAATCCTCCAGCACCAATGCTACCGTGTCGTCGTTGCACTCAACGCACACGCCCCACGGTCCACTCAGGGACTCGGCGACGGCAATCATCAAACGTAGAACGCGTGGCCGCACATCGGCGGCGTGGATGACTCCGTCGCGATCTCGATCTCTGCCAATCGCGAGCAAGCTGACCGGCGCTCGGCGTTGACGGGCATTGGCCACGGTCAAGGCCACACGTGTCGTTAACGACGGAACGACGGGGGGCGACGTAGGGCGCCTGCTCGCAGAAAAAACAGAATTGCGCACGGCGCCGCTTGAGCCTCCCACACCGTGATTGGGCTTTTGGGGCGGCGCGCTGATGCCGCTAGCCGTGTCGCTTTGCCGGGTAAGAAAGTCGGCGGCGGCCTGGCGGAGCGATTCCGCTTCTTGCCACAGACGCGTTTCTTCGAATGCCCGCTCCAGTTCATCGATCGCCGCGGCTGCAAGCACGGCCTGCTGCGCCTTCGCCCGTTCGAGAATCTGATCGCAATCCAACGGGCTGCAGCCGTCGATGTCTAATGCTTCGGCCAGGGCGGTCATCGTGTCGTGCAGCGAACGCAGCAACATTTCTATTTGGGGCGGCGAAAGGTTCTTGTAACGCTGGGCTGCACGGTGCAATTCTGGGAGCGCAGCCGGCTGCTCATCGGCCAGCAGCCGCGCCGCTAGCTCCGCCAGGTGCAGGGTTTGTGGCAGGCGGCATGTCGGTTCCGGCAGCGACGCGAGGTGCTCAATGTCTTGACGCTGCGCGATTGCCTGCACCAGGGGTTGCGGCAGTCCCCAATGGTCGAGCAAGCGGGCGCTGAACATGGCATGGTCGAAACCGAGCGCCACCAGCTCCCGGGTAGCCAAATCACCCCTTTCACGCCGCGCCCGATCTAAAAAGGCAATGTACGGTTCGCCCAGATCCTGCACGAGTGCAAGTTGTCCCAGGTCTTGCAATAACCCGGCCAGAAAAGCTTCATCGCTGTTACGCTCGCCAGCGGCTTCGCAGATGGAGCGGGAGGCCGCCGCCTTGACCAAGGTGCGCCGCCACCAGGATGTTAACGTCTCGGCGCGCAGCCCTACGAACAGGCCCTGAGGCAGACAAAATCCCAGCACTAGCACCTTAAGCGGCGTAACGCCCAAGAGGGCTAACGCCTGGTTCAAATCGCTCACCTGGCGCGATAGTCCAAACAGCGAGCTATTCACCACGCGCAGCAACCGAGCCGCCAAGGCGGGATCCGTTTCAATGCAGCGCTTCAGCGCCCGCGCGTCCACCTGCGGCGATTCGGTCAGTTCGAGCACTTGTAGCGCGACCGCAGGCAACGTGTACAACTCCTGCGCCCGTCGAACGTACGCCGACAACGGCTCGGGAGTCGGTAACGCAGGCTCCATAACGTGTTCGGTGGAACTTTCAAAGAAGATGCGAGAAACACTGCGGGGGCTTGTCTTACTTGCGGCGGGATTCGCCCCCGCGGAAACCGCCGAGGCAAAGGGGGGCCCATTCCGCGGCGTCGGGACGGACAGACGCACCATCCCACCGTGAAACTTTAGCTCATACTTAAAGCCGGCGCGGTCGTGAGGAGATTGCGGGCGGCAACCTCCGGCTATTGCGCTTGTGAGATAAGGTGTATCCTATCGCGTGCCTTGCATGGTCAACCGTGAACTCCCGAAGATAACGCGTTCCCATGGCTCTGTTCTCGCGCGAAGAGATTCTTACCCGACTTCGTACGCACTTAGCGAACGGACGCCCCATTGTGGGTGGCGGCGCTGGAACCGGAATAAGCGCCAAAATGGCCGAGGAGGGGGGAGTCGATCTCCTGGTGATCTATAACTCCGGCCGCTTTCGCATGGCCGGTCGCGGGTCGCTCGCTGGAATGATGCCCTATGGCGACGCCAACGCCATTGTGATGGAAATGGCCCGCGAGGTGATTCCTATCGTCCGTCGTACGCCGGTGTTGGCCGGGGTGTGCGGGACAGATCCCTTCCGCGTGATGAAGCTATTCCTCCGCGAGGTGGACGCAGCTGGCTTTTCGGGCGTGCAAAACTTCCCCACCGTGGGGCTGATCGACGGCGTCTTCCGGCAGAACCTTGAAGAGACGGGAATGGGGTTCGGCCTGGAGGTGGACATGATTCGCACGGCTCACGAAATGGGGCTCTTGACCACGCCTTACTGCTTCAATCCGGATGAAGCTGCGGCCATGGCGAAGGCAGGAGCCGACATCTTGATTCCACATATGGGATTGACGACCAAAGGGACCATCGGCGCCGCTACGGCGTTGACGTTGGAAGAGTGCGTGCAGCGAGTGCAAGCGATGCACGACGCCGCCAAACGCGTGAACCCAGATGTGTTGGTGTTGTGCCACGGCGGCCCCATCGCCGAACCGGCCGACGCGCAGTACATTCTCGACCATACCGAAGGGATCGTCGGCTTTTACGGCGCCAGTAGTATGGAGCGTTTGCCGGTGGAGCCTGCAATTCGCGACCGCGTTCGGGAGTTCACCGAATTAAAGCTTCGATCGCGATAGGGCAGGAGCCGGCGACGCACAAAGACGCTCAAAAAGATAAAACCGCGATCCGCCGGCGGAAGCAATCGCCACAAGATGCAGTGCGGCTCTTGCTCTTTTCGAGATTGTGGGGAGCCAAGACCGCTCGATTTTCCATTGGGTTACTTGTAAGGAGCAATCAGAGGAAGCTATGAACGCGAAAGACGCTTTGGTCGGAGCGATGGATATGAGCCTCTTTGTGCTCAATGCCTATGTGAGCGATCTGAGCGACGCCGAACTGTTGCGGCGACCGGCGCCGGGGTGCAATCACTTGGCCTGGCAACTAGGCCATTTGATTACCTCTGAGGTCAACTTGCTCAACGCTGTTTGCCCCGGCAAAGCGGCGACGTTGCCCGAAGGTTTCGCTGAGCAACACTCCAAGGAGGCCGCCCAGAACGACAACCCCGACCAGTTCCGCAGCAAGCAGGAGTACGTCGACTTGTTCCAGCAGGTGCGGGCCGCCACCAAGGCGGCATTAGAAGCACTGCCCGATGAGGAATTAGACCGGCCTAGCCCCGAATCGCTCCGTGAACGTTTTCCCACGGTGGGGAGCATATTCACGCTGATTGGTCTTCACCCCATGATGCACGCCGGCCAGTTCGTGGTGGTCCGGCGGCAGCTTGGCAAGCCTGTCTTGATCTGACAACCACGCGTGTAGCGGTTGGCGATTGCGCTTCGGTCGCCACAATCAAACGCCGCGGATGAAGTGCGAATACGGGGGGCTGCATCGTACGCCGCCCCGCGTTGTGCTGGCCTTGTTGCCTGCGTTTCAACCGCGGCGCTTGGGCGGGCCTCGCCGCGTTTCCGAGAGAGACGCGGCTAGATTTGGTAATTCAGTTCGGCGGTGATCTTCTCGTGCGCTTCGGCGCGAATTCGCAAACGGGGCTTTTCCATCGTCACCGTGGTGTGGGGCTCAACGCTGTGCATAAGCCAGACGCTCGAGCCGATCACCGAATGGTGGCCGATTACCGTGGAGCCGCCCAGGATTGTAGCGCTGGCGTACACCACCACATGGTCTTCCAGCGTGGGATGACGCTTCTGGCCACGCAGTAGATTGCCATTCGCATCGGTGGGGAAGCTAAGGGCGCCCAACGTAACGCCTTGATAGAGCTTCACGTGATTGCCGATCTCGGTTGTCTCGCCGATCACTACGCCGGTGCCGTGATCGATAAAGAAGTGATGGCCGATGCGGGCGCCTGGGTGAATATCGATACCCGTCTCGCGGTGCGCCCATTCCGTCATCATTCGCGGAATGAAAGGGGTATTGAGCTTGTACAGCTCATGCGCAAGGCGGTAAACGGTGATGGCCGTCAGGCCAGGATAGCAGAATACCACTTCATCGGTGCTGCGCACGGCCGGGTCGCCGTCGTAGGCCGCTTGCACATCGGTGGCTAGGATTTTACGCAGTCGCGGCAATTGCTCTAAAAACTCGATGGCGATGGCCTGGCCACGGGCTTCGTAGTCAATTTTCTCGGGACAGGGTTCTCGGCCCTGATTAACCCGATCCTCGTGCATGAGCGCCCGGGCAATTTGGGTAGTCAACTTATCGTGCAGGCCGTCGATCAAGTCACCCACATAGTAGGTTACGTTGCCCATGTGGAGCCCCTCGCGACGGCGGTAGCCGGGGAAGAGGATTTCGCGCAGATCGTCGATTACCGAGACGATGACGTCGTAACGCGGTAGCGGGCAGTGCCCTAAGTGGTTGATCGTGCCAATCTGCGTGTAAGTCTCGACAATCCGGTCGGTTAGTTCAGGAAGTTGCTCCTTGAGTCGCAGGTCGGTGGACATGGCGTCGTCCTAACTCGGAAAGAGGCGGAAAACTCACATTCGCCGTCCGCCTAAAGGGAAGCCCGGGCAGAGTACTTGCCTGGCGAACGCCGGCACAGTTTGCCGCTCGCAGAACGAGCGGACCACACAGCACAGCGGGGAGAAATCCGGTTCGACCATCAGCAGGTCAAACCGGGCAGGTACAGAGGCAATGGTCAGTTGGCCGGCCGGTAGGAGCGTGATACATGGTGGGAAGGTAGGAATGGGGCCGTTAAAGTTTCGCCAACACCCGTATATTCTAGGAGCCGCCAGCATGAAAAAAAAGGCGGTTACGGTGGTTATCGGAATGCCGGATGGTCCGAATTAAGCGAAGTTGTCGAGTTGACACTTTGTGCGCCGCTTGATGACGATCGCTGGGTTCGTCCACTTACTCATGGGGAAACACCGCCTTTGCAGAGTGGCAAAAGGGAAGGCGATAGCGGCCGCCTCTTGCTGCGCTTCCATTGGCCCGCCGACGCTTGAGTTCTATTTGCGCAAGATTTAGCGATTAGGGTGTTGTGCCCAGGCAACATGTTGCCACAACGCCACTTGCGAATTTTGGCGATTTTTCCGTGTCGGCAGACGTCCAAATGAACTTGAAAAAATTTTTACTGCGCGCAAGTTCGTTTGGCTCTTCGGCTTGATGTTGATTTGGACACTTAGACTCTCGCTTTCCATTTGCCAAATGGCCCGTTATCCGCCAGACTTCTTCGGTGAGAGTACGCACGAAAGTGCGGACTCGTTGTTGCGCTCGTTGCGAGTCAGCCCGGATGGCTGATCGCTGGCGCTTTATGCTTGGGACAGCAGGCATTTTGACCATAAGGTCTAGGGGATGAGAAAGCTCTGTTGGGGGAAAGGGGCAGTCGTTGCAGCCACCCTTATGGCCGCACTCTCGGCCGCACCGGCCAAAGCCCAAAGTTGTGGCTGCTCGACGGCGTATCGGATCGTGTGCAAGACGATTTACGAGCAGCAGCCTGTGACGGCGTACCGAATCGAGTACGAAACGGTGCTCGAACAACGGCAGATCACCGTGCAGCGCCCGGTCTGGGAAACGCAGATGCAGGAGCGCCGTTACACGGTGGCTCGGCCGATTACCGAAACCAGCACGCGCGAACACCGTTACACGGTGCGCCGCCCGGTCTACGAGACCAGCTATCAGGACCGGTCGTACGACGTGATCCGCTGGGTTGAAGAGACCCAGATGCAGGAGCAGCGTTACACCGTGCAGCGTCCGGTGATGGAAACTCGCATGCAACAGGTGCAACAGGTGGTGCGCCGCCCGGTTACCGAGACGATCATGCAGGAGCAGTGCGTTACCACCTACCAGCCGGTTACTACCATGCAAAACGTGGTGGTTAATCAGGTGCAGGCGGTTGACCAACTGGTCCAAACACCCGCCCGGACGGCAGGCCATGGCCTGAATTGGCTGCAGGCGGGCTACCATGTGGATCCCGCGAGCGGGCAAACGCTCTACCATCGTCCGGGGCTTTATTGGACGCCTTGTGTTACGGCGCCCACGTATCAGGTGCAGCGAGTGTTGGTCAATACGCCGGTGGTTTGTCAGCAACCGGTTACGACGCTCCAGCCGCAAACCGTGGTGCAAAAGACGCCGGTCCAAGTGACCCGCTATCAGGACGAAGTGGTGACCCATCAGGTGCCGCAGCAGGTATGCCGCATGGAGATCAGCGAAGAAGTGCGGCAGGTGCCGATTACGGTCCGCAAGCCGGTGACGGAGCGAGTCACGCAGCGTGTGCCTGTCCAAACTTGCCGCTGGGTGGAGCAGGAGGTGGTGCAGCAAATTCCCGTTACCACCTGCCGCACCGTCTATGAAGAGCGTGTGGAACAAATTCCCGTGCAGGTGTGCCGTATGGTGACTGAGGTGCAGACAGTCCAGACCCCACGCACCGTGCAGAAGTGCGTGCCGTACACGTATATGCGTTTGACGCCGCGCGTCGTGACGATGCGTGTGCCGGTCACCACTTACGCGCCGGTGGTGTCGTGCCCGACGGTGACGACGCCTGCGATCACCTCTTATTCCGTACCGGCCACGGTCCTGCCCGCTCCGGCGACCAGCAGCTATTACGCTCCGCCTGCGGCCACGTATCCGGCGCCTGCCAACGGCGCAGCGGCGCAATCGCAGGGCAACGGTAACGCAGGACAAACTGCTCCAAGTCCGCAAGGATCGCAGAGCGGGCCTTCCGACACGGATCCCACGGGTCAGCCGTCGCTGCTCAATCGACCGGCCACGCCAAGCCTTGAGCCAACGCCCGATCCGGCTCCGAATGCGCCCAAACCAGAAGCGCCGGCGCCGCCGTCGGCTCAGAGCGTTCGTCGCCACCTTTCGGCATAGTGCAACAAGTTTCGCTGTGGGGCGTAATGCCCCGTAGGTAATCGTTGATTTCGTTGGCCGGCCCTGCTTGTGGCCGGCCATTTTGTTTCTGTTCTCGGCCGCCCTCACGCGGTTTGCTTGCCGTGATGTATCATGCTGGCATGGATGATGATGATCTCTCGCTCGAAACCCCGTTGACCGAGGAGCCTGGTCCCCTGGCCGGCAAGCGGGTGGCGTTTATTGGCAAGCTGGGAGGCGTGAACCGCCGTGAAGCGCAACAACTGGTGCGTCGCGAAGGCGGCGTGGTGGTCGACCGCACCGACGAAAGCGTGAATCTGGTCGTTATTGGCGCCGAGGAGTTTCCTTTAGCTGACCTTGATACGCTTCTGGATCCTGCGCTTCGAACGGCCGCTGCGGCTGGCCGGGTTGAGATCATCGGCGAAACCGAGCTGTGGCAACGTTTAGGGCTTGTGGAAAACGAGCAGCATGTGCGCCGGCTCTACACTCCGGCCATGCTCGCCGACTTGTTGAACGTGCCGGTGTCGATTATCCGGCGTTGGCATCGTCGCGGTCTGATTGTCCCAGCGCGCGAGGTCAAACGCCTTCCTTACTTCGACTTTCAGGAAGTAGCCACGGCTCGACAACTAGCGCAGGTGCTGGCCGAAGGAGTTTCTCCAGCGGCGCTGGAAAAGAAACTAGCCGAACTGGCCCGCTTTACCCCTGGCGCCGAGCGGCCGTTGGCGCAACTTCAGGTGATTGTGCAAGGCCGCGAACTGTTGTTGCGGCGCGGAGAAGGGTTGATAGAGCCAGGCGGCCAGTTACGATTTGACTTCGACAATATCGAAGGTCAAGCCTCGTCTGACCGTAATGCCGAGGCGTCGCCGGGCGATGAAGTTGCGACCGGCGAGCAGGACGAGCCGGCTACCCCTGAACAACTGCTGGACCTGGCGGCCACACTGGAGGATGAGGGGCGTTTGACCGAAGCGGTCGAGATGCTCCGCGCGGCGCTGGCTGCCGGAGGTCCTCGAGCTGACATTTGCTTTCAACTGGCTGAATTGCTCTACCGCCTGGGCGATTTGGCGGGGGCGCGGGAGCGTTACTTCATGGCTATCGAGCTCGACGAGGACTACGTCGAAGCTCGCGCGAATCTGGGGTGTGTCTTGGCGGAACTCGGCCAGACGGATCTGGCCATCGCCGCACTGGAAGGAGCGCTGCGGCGGCATCACGACTATCCCGATGCGCACTATCACTTGGCGGCGCTGTTGGACGCGCAAGGCGATCCCGCTGCCGCACGCCACTGGCAGGCTTTCCTGGAGTTAGCCCCCGATAGTCCCTGGGCCGAAGAAGCACGGCAACGATTGTACGCAGAGCCCGAGAGCGACATCCCTTAAGGTTGCAAGCGTTACTGGGCCTATAACACACGTATCTAGGTGTCATCGCGCCTTGGTTCTGACGCGGCGTCGGTTGAAAGGTAGCGGCCAGGCCAGAACAATTGAGGTAGAGCCGCGCCGTTGCCAGGCTCGCTCGTTCTCTTACTCACGGCATCGGTTTTGACGTTGAACGAAACTCACGCACCGCCCCAAAGTTCGGATAACGCCGCGGTAGACGCGAGCGCCGAGATGACGCCCGAGCAGCTCGCCGAAGCTCAGCAATACAACCGCCAGAAGTTGGCTTGGGGATTGGTCGACTTAGCGGTGACGCTAGCCTACTTGGCGATTGCTGCACTCGTGCTGGCGCGTCCGGTCGACGCTTGGCTGACGGAGGCGCTAGCGCTGGAGAGCCGGTGGCTGCGGCTTGCGGCGCTGTTGGTCTTGCTGGCTGCTGGCAACGCGCTTCTGTCGTTACCACTGGAGTGGTTTACCGGCCATGTGTTGGAGCACCGGTATGGGCTGAGCAGGCAGTCCTTTGCCACCTGGCTGACTCGATGGGTGAAACAAGCCGGATTGGCGCTGGCGCTCACGCTCGTTTTGGTTGAGGGGCTGTATTTGGTCATTACGCTGACGGGCGCCTGGTGGTGGCTTGTGGCGGCGGGGGCGTTTTTTGTGGTCACTGTGGTCTTAGGGCAACTGGCGCCCGTGCTCATTCTGCCGCTGTTCTACAAGGTCGAACGGTTAGACGATGAGGAGCTTGCGCGGCGGTTCTCTCAGCTTGCCCAAGGAACGGACCTCAATGTTGAGGGCGTGTACCGCATGGCTTTGAGTGAAGAAACGGTTAAAGCCAACGCGATGCTTGCGTGCTTGGGACGCACGCGCCGGGTGATCTTTGGCGATACGCTTTTGACCAACTTTTCAACGCCCGAACTCGAGGTAATCTTTGCTCACGAGTTGGGCCATCATGTGTATCGCCATCTTCCTAAGCTCTTGGCCCTGGGGCTCGTTTTCAGTTTAGCGGGGTTCTACCTTGGCGATATGGCGTTGCAGTGGTGGGCAGGCCGCGTCGATTACGCCGCCTTGCCTGTGTGGACACTCCCATTCTTGCTCTTGGTGCTGACGTTATTCTCGCTTGTACTCGGGCCGCTGCAAAATGCGGTAAGTCGGCGCTTCGAGCGACAATGTGATCGTTACGCCTTAGAACGCACGAACAACCCCGCAGCATACTGTTCGGCGTTTCAAAAGCTGGCCCGGCAAAACAAGGCCGATCCTGACCCGCCTCGCTGGGAAGTGGTCCTCTTTCATGATCATCCGCCCATTGCCGAACGCCTCAAGTTGGCCGAGTAGGAAATAGGAAAACGTCATGCCGGCGATTTACTTCTCTGGCGTTTGTTGCTGACAAACGCCGAACGAAAGAGAGAAATCGGCCAGGAAATTTTCCCAGCGCGTTGTCGGCGGTTAGGGCGGCGTGGTACGCTGACGCTCTTACTCCTCTTCTTCCCTGGTCGTTCACCTTGCGCTTGGCCTATGTCTGAACATCACGACGATAGCGATTCCGTCGACGCGCGGCTGGAGGAACTTCAAAAGGCGTTCGATGACTTTGACGATCGCTGCCTGTTTCGCTCCAGCTACCGCACGGCGGGCGAAATTTATCGCACAGCCAAGTCCGCCGGGCGAATTGTGCCCTATCTGCACGCTGGTTTTAAGTTGATGAACGGCGCCCAGAGCTTGTTAGAGCCGGAGAAGGGGCGCGCAGCCGCGGTCGAGGTGATCGCACTGTTGGAAAGCGAAGATCTCGCCCGGCGCATCCAGCCCGATTTTCCCGAAGAAGAGTATTACCAGACGGTCGCCTGGATGTCAGCTTGCGGGTACGACAATCTCGCCAAGCATACGGCGATGATGCTGGGGTACAACTCAGAAGGCATGCACAGTTGTATTGCCGATGGGATCCAAGTATGTCGCCGCACTGGAAAGCTGCGGTGCATCACCTGCTTCCGTGAGTACGCCTTCGATGTGTACATGGCGGCCGACGACTTGGATATGGCCATGCATTTTGCGCGGCTGACCGCCTCGATGCCCGAAGACGCGCCGGGCGCCGAACGACGCTGGGTTGCGGCCAAGAACTTATGCCGCGCCTACATGATTCAGGGACGCATTGAGGAAGCCGAGGCTGCGGCCCACCGCGCCCTGACGCTCAGCGAAACCTACTTCCGTCCGCTCGACGCCCGGCTTGATGCGCATGTGCTCTTGGAAGACGTACTTTTGATGGCGGGTAAGCACGAGGAGCTTTCTCGCTACATTGGCGTTCCCACGGCTCAGCGCGAGATTCCTCAGGATGAGTCGCCTACCCATGACATGGCCTGGGACCTACGCGACGCCCTATTGGCCTGCTGCGAAGGTAAGTACGACGAGGCCATACGCGTTCTGACACATTGGGATCGTTGGCTCACAACCCAAAAGTGTCTGGACGAATGGTTTGAAGTTCGTCTACGGCTCATTGCCGCACAACGCCTGGCCGGCAATCGCAATGCTCTTGAAGGATTGGCTCGGCAATTGGAGAGCAAGGCCAAGACCGCAAACGATTGGCTGACGCTGCGGCGATTGTCGCGATTGCTCGACCCTCAAGAGCCGGTTTCGCCGCTGGCGACTGCGGCGCCGGTGACCAGCGGCCCGTTTGCTGCCGTTGCGGCGCCCTCGCCGTCTTCCCTTGGGGAGCGTGATTTGGCGCAGGAATCGACTGCCGGTGAACCCTTGGCTGAGTTGCATGCCGGCGAGCCGCCGCCGGAAGAGGAACTACCCTCGGAAACGCCGCTTTCCCAGTTTTTTGATTCGTTGATCGAGCGGCTTGAGGAAGCGGCGGAGGATGAAACTGTCCGCGACGCGATACGACAGGAAATGTTGACCGTCGGCCCCGCGGCGGCTTCCGACCCGCTCGATGCAGCGCGTCTGTTGCACTTGGCCCAGTTCGTGCGGGGAGACGCCGACCAGAATCGCAAGTTGTGGGTGTGGGCCGAACAGATTGCAACCGCTCATCCCGAGCAAGCGTCGGTTCTCAATCTCTTGGCGGTGTTGGGCGACATAATCCGTAACATGTCGGCTTCTGACGCCGACGAGGCGGCCCCCATCGTTTCGCAGAATCGCGTCGACGAACTTTTTCGTCAGTCGTTGCGGCTTGACCCCGAGAATCCCGCAAACTTCGCTCGGGCGGGTACGTACTATTTGGAAAACGACGAGCTGGGCGAGGCGGAACGTTGCTTGGCGCGTGGGTTCCGCCTGGCGCGCAATAGCAGCTTTTTGGCGTTGCGATTGGCCGAGGTTTACCGACGCACCGATCGTCCTCGCGACGCCCTGACGGTGCTCGACATGGCCTTGCGAGAAGGATGCGAGGATCCCAACGTCGCTTGGGACGCCATGATGAGCGCCCTTAACCTCGAGCAATACGATTTGTTGCTCTCCTACAGCAATAAATTCGAGGAGATGCAACCCGAGATGCCCTGGACCCAGTACTATCGTGCAAGCGCATTGCTTGAACTGGACGAGTTGGAAGAAGCCGTGGCGGCCCTGAACGAAGAGGAACGCCGCAATCCGGGCGAGCGTTTGCACCTTGACGTGCTGCGCGCTTGTGTGGCGGCTGCCGGGGGCGACGCGGATACCTTCCGCACGCTATTGCAGACGATTCTTGATACGCCGCTGCGGAGCGTCGACTACTTGACGCTGACGGGCCTAAGCCGGCTCTTCGAGAAACTCTGGCGGGCGTCCCAATTGTTGCGCGATGAAGATGACTTGAAAGTTCGCTTGAACGATCGCCTGCTATGTGCTGGCCTGATGCCGGATGATTTCTTCGACAACCACCGAGCGAACGCCCCTTTGTTGGAAGGGGTGAATTTCTATCGTTGCACATTGCGGCAACCGCTCGACGACCACTGGGCAAACTTTGGAGGTTGCCACGCGGGGCAAGAGAATTGGAAGTATTACTACGCTGATTGGGGCGTGCTGGCAACTACGGAGGACGAAGCCGCCTCGCTTGCTCAAGAATGGCAATCGCGCTGTTACCGCATTCCTCCCGAAGTGGAAAGCATTAGCCTCGAACAAGAAGGCTTCCATGATCGTCCCGGCGTCGTCTGGCAAGGGTTCCGCTGGGGCGAGGTCGAGGAATCGACCGAGTAATTCTCAACCGCTCAACGTTGAATCGCCCCGTCTAACGGTGTGAACGCCGCGAGGAGAACAGATGAGAAAGGTCGTTCATCCTGCCGGGGCGTCGGGTGATCGTTCCGATCCGCAGGGACGAAACGAGGCGCAGCCGATGCAGCGCACCTAAAACACAAAATCGCGCGTCCGATGGGAACATAGCGGTAGCGGAATCGGGCGGCGGTAGGGCGCTCTCATCGCCGCTAGCGGACCTTCGATATATTGGCCGTTGGCAACGTCGGCTGCCCGCTGGCGGAAAATTGGAAGGTTACTGGGGTGGACAATGGTTGTTTCAACGAATAATTTACCATTAATCCATCGTTCCAGGAGGCCTACTTGCCATGGCAGTTGATTCGCAAATTCCTCAAGAAGCGGACGTGATCGTCATGGGCGGCGGTCCGGCGGGCGCTACCGCGTCGGCCTTAATCGCTGAACACGGTTATCGCGTAGTGGTGTTCGAACGTGACCGTTTTCCCCGCTTCCATATCGGCGAATCGCTCATTCCCGAGACCTATTGGGTGCTGAACCGTCTGGGAATGATCGAAAAGCTGAGACGCAGTCACTTTGTCAAAAAGTACAGCGTTCAGTTTGTGAACCAACGAGGCCAGCTCTCCGCGCCGTTCAACTTTGTCGATCACAAGCCGCACGAGTCGTCTCAGACCTGGCAGGTGCGGCGGAGCGAGTTCGATCAGATGTTGCTCGACAACGCGCGCGAGAAAGGCGCTTTGGCCTTCGAAGGGACGCGGGTGCTGGAAGTGCTTTTTGAAGGCTCGCGAGCCGTGGGGGTACGCGTCAAAGGCGAAGACGGCGTTGAGCGCGTAGTACGGGCCAAAGTCGTGGTGGACGCCACGGGACAAAGCTCGATGCTGCTTGATCGCCTTAAGTTGCGCGAGTGGGACCCGGTGCTCAAAAAGGCGGCCGTTTGGACCTATTGGAAAGGCGCTTTCCGCGATGAGGGAATTCAGGCAGGCGCCACGTGGGTGATCCAAACCGAAGAGAAAAAAGGCTGGTTTTGGTACATTCCGCTGCACGACGACATTGTGAGCGTAGGCGTTGTCGCCTCGTATGATTACCTCTTCGAAGGTCGTCGCTCTAAGAAGCTGGAAGACATCTACTTTGAAGAGGTCGCTCGCTGCCCTGGCTTGCAGCCGCTCATCGCGAACGCCGAGCGGTGCGATATTTTCCGCGCACAGAAAGAATTCACCTATCGCGGCCGCAAAGTGGCGGGCGACGGTTGGGTGCTGGTGGGCGACGCGTTCGGTTTTCTCGATCCGCTCTACTCTTCGGGCGTGCTACTGGCGTTTTATTCGGCCGCCATGGCGGCGGACGCCATTGTCGACGGATTAAAGAACAACGACCTGTCGGAAGCGCAGTTGCGTCGGTGGGAGGAGGGCTACAAGGCCGGTATGGACCGGATGCGCCGCCTGGTGGTCGCCTACTACGAAGGTTTTAGCTTCGGCCAATTTGTGCAGCGTTATCCGCACTTGAAAGGTTATATCACCGACGTATTGATCGGCGACGTCTTCAAGGAAGAAGTCGATGTGCTGTGGCCCCTGATCGACGAAATGCGGGCCGAACAAGAAGCGTATCGGGCTTCGAAGATGCAGGCGTCCTGAATCACCCGTTGGCTTACCCCCCGAAACGCTTGCGTCTGGGGCTGCGAGGTACGACGAGAAAACGTGTGGGAAGCTCGCTTGCTAGCGCCTTCGCGATGTTCCGCTCTACACCCTGCTTCGAAGCTGGTGTTGTAAGGGGGATTCGCGAAGGCGCCGACTGGCTGCGAAGTTCTACGCATCGCCGCCAAGAAAGTGGTGGAACTCTTGCGGCAGAGGCGCCTCAAAGTGGCATGTCGCGCCAGTCAGCGGATGTTCAAACGCTAGTAATGCGGCATGCAACGCCAAGCGGGGGTAAGGCCAGCGCGGATGTTTGGCGCGTTCGTGTTCATATCGCTGGTCGCCCAGAACCGGATGGCCTGCTTCAGCAAAATGAACGCGAATCTGGTTGCGTCGCCCCGTCTCGAGACGCACCCGCACCAAGGTTGCCCCGGCCAACCTCCGGTCGGTGCGGTAGTGGGTAATCGCCAATTCGCCCTTGCGCGGGTCATTAGTGGAATAACGTTTGAGGCTTTTGCTCGTTGCTAGATAGCTGCGAAAGGTTCCCTCGGGCGGATCGACAACTCCGGCGACGATGGCGATGTACTCGCGTTCGGGCCGATGGGCCTCAAACTGGCGGCGGAGGTGGTTCATTGCCTCGATCGTCTTGGCGAACACGAGTACGCCCGATACGCCGCGGTCGAGTCGTTGCACCGCATGGACCCGCACACGGCGACGACGATTGAGGCGGGTCAGGTAGTCAGAGATGCGCTGGATCAGGGTATTCCTTTCGCCTTTGGGCGAAGGAACGGTCAGCCAGCCAGCCGGTTTTTCAACCACGATCACCTGAGGATCTTCAAACAGAATCCGAAACCCTAAATACTTGGGGGGCTTCTTCTTCGGCGCGTACCGCTGGTCGGGGTTGTAGTGGACGGTTAGCACGTCGCCCACGGCCAGTCGTCGCCAGGGAGCGGCGCAGGGCTCACCGTTGACCGTCACACACTGGGCGTCGAACAATCCCACGGTTTGGCTGCGGGATGTTCCGGCCAGCGACTGCACTGCCCGGTCGGCCTTGCGCAAGGCTTCGGGCACTTCATTGGTGATCTGTAGAGTTTTCGTCGTCCAAGGCATCCTGCGCATTATGAGGTGTGCGCCCCCGTGGGAACAAGATAATTTCCGATGCCGGTGTTGAGCGAAGCATGGAGAAGAGGTGCGCCTCTTGGCGCGTCTCTATCTTCTCTCCGTAGAACTTGGCAGGGCCAATGTCTTACAACCCGTACGAAGCGCCGCCAGGGAAAACGACTCTTGTGGACGACGCCGTGGACGTCCGCCTGATTGAAGCGTTGCGTGCTGGCTCAAGGCTGCGGAATTTCTTGGCGTTGTATGGCGTTTGCCTGACGCTGACGTTCGCGGTCCATTTTGCTGGAAGACACGCACTTGCCGCCCGTCCTGCAGGCGCACGTTAAAACACAATGCGATAACGTGGCGTAGGATCAGCTTGTGGTTCTGGGGCTGGTGCTGTTGGTGTCGCTGGCAATCTTGCTTACGGGGTGGCGAGGAATGTTTTTCTGCTGGCGGCCGGCGCGTGG
>CAYWIS010000098.1:0-20971 GCA_964458385.1 uncultured Pirellulaceae bacterium | reverse complement strand
AGGTGCGTTCGAACTGGCCCTTGCTTTTGGCGTTGATGCGGTAATAAGCTTGGAGCGGGAACTCGTTCTTCACGCCTGGCGGTACATAGATAAAGGAGCCGCCCGACCAGACTGCTGAGTTCAGGGCCGCAAACTTGTTGTCGTGCGGCGGAATGATGGTGCCAAAGTACTCTCGCACCAAATCAGGGTGTTCTCGTACAGCCGTATCGGTATCCGTGAAGATGACGCCCTGCTTGCTCAGTTCCTCCTTCAGTGATCCGTAGACCACTTCGCTTTCGAACTGGGCCTTTACACCTGCAAGGAATTTCTTCTCAGCCTCGGGAATACCAAGCCGATCAAAAGTTTCTTTGATCTCTTGAGGCACATCATCCCAGGAGCGCCCTTGGCGGTCGGTCGGCTTTAGATAGTAGTAAATATCCTGAAAATCGAGATCGATGCGACCGCCCCAATTGGGCATAGGCTTGGACTCGAAAATCTTGAGCGCCTCTAGGCGGAACTCGCGCATCCACGCGGGCTCGTTCTTGATTTCCGAGATCTGATTAACAATATCCGCGTTCAGTCCCTTACGAGCACGAAAAACTTCTTTGACGGTCGTGCGGAAATCATACTTGTTGATTTCCCCCACGGGATCGTCGTGACGGACAGGAACTGTGGTTTCGGTGGCAGTCATTTTGGGTGGTTATGGCTCAAGTCGTCAGCAAATTGACGCGGACAAAACACCGGTTTCCTCCGCGGCCAAACCCGCTCGGTTCAGCAGGAAGCAAGCTCGCGGCTTGCCGCACGACACGTCAGGTGGCTGCGTGTTCGATCATCTCTTGGTTCTTTTCTTCGGCTTCCGGATAGGTCTTACGAATTCGGTCGTATCCGTGTCGGTGCAGCTCATCGGCCAGTTCAATTCCGCCCGTTTCGACGATGCGGCCGCCGAGCATGACGTGGGTGTAATCTGGGGGATTGTGCTCCAGAAGTTTGTCGTGGTGGGTAATAATGAGTAGGCCCATGTTATGACCATGGATCCGAGCGATGCTCTCACTGGCCAAACGCACGGCATCAGCATCCAAGCCGCTATCGGTTTCGTCGAGAATGGCGAACCGTGGCTGCAGCATTGCCAACTGCAGAATCTCGGCTCGCTTCATCTCGCCGCCCGAGAAGCCTTCGTTCACATACCGCCGTGCAAATTCCTGGTTGATCGCCAATTCGTCCATCTTTTGCCGCAATTCCTTACGGAACTCGCGCATGGGGATCAACTCTTCCCCTTCTTTGCGATCAGGACGGCGAACGTTGGTTGTGGCGTGCCGGAGAAAATCCGCCAACTTTACGCCGGGAATGGCAATGGGACGCTGAAACGCCATGAACACTCCCGAACGCGCTCGTCGATCAGGCTCCCATTCCGTGATATTCTCGCCGTTAAGCAAAATGGCGCCTTCTGTCACCTCATATTTCGGATGCCCCATAATCGCTAGGCCCAAGGTGCTTTTTCCTGAGCCATTGGGGCCCATTAGGGCATGAGTCTCCCCGCGGCGAATTTCCAGGTTGACGCCCCGAAGGATTGTTTTGCCTTCAACGGCGACGTGTAAGTTCTTGATCGTAAGCGTGTCGGTCATGAAACGATAAATTCCCGTGCGATAACGAGTTAGCCAGTAATCTTTTGATGATCGGTAAGTGGCGCCCGGTCATGTGGCGCGGCAACATAGCCCGTGTGATGGGGCACCGGGAGTTCATCGTCTACCTTGACCCCCAATTGACCAAAGCCCGATTCGTCCGACCTCCGCTTCGCAATGCGGTGGCCACGAATTTTGTCTTGTATTCGCATCAGTCCTTCCAGTAACGCCTCTGGGCGCGGCGGACAACCAGGAACGTACACGTCGACTGGCACCACCAAATCCACGCCTTTGACAACGTGATAGCCATACTTGAAATACGGGCCGCCACCTACCGTGCATGCACCCATGGCGATCACAAATTTTGGATCCGGCATTTGGTTGTACAACCGACGGACCCGACTAGCCATTTTGTAAGTTACCGTGCCAGCGACAATCATCAGGTCGGCTTGCCGGGGAGTCGCGCGAAAAGCGCCGGCCCCAAATCGATCCAAATCGTAACGGCTAGCGCCCGCCGCCATCATTTCAATTGCACAGCACGCCAGGCCGAAAGTCATGGGCCAAATGCTTGACTGCCGAGCCCAATTAATCGCCTGTTCAATGCCAGTAATGATCACCCCTTCTTCAAAACGTCCTTCGATCCAGGGTTGAGTCATGGTGATGCTCTGGGGTTTCAGCGGGCAGGATGTATCTTTAACCGCTAGATTGCGATCCTGGGCGGTCTGGCAGGAAGTTACTTCAAATCTACTCGAATGTACAGCATGCCCCCCCGTCTAAACGGCACTGTGATAGTCGAACGTCTCGATCCAGCAGTTCTGCAAACACCAACCGCTCCATGGCGCAGATCGCCCGATCCCGCTCCGCAAGGTCAGGATAGGGACACGCGAGCGCCTTCAAAACCGGCAAACTGGCTGGCGCATCTGGTCGGCTTTGGACTTCAAAGGGAATGTCTCGCTCCCGATAGACGTCGGCCAACGCCGCCATTCGTTCTTCAACCGAGTCGCCAACGACGCGATCAGCGTAAGTTTCCGCCATACGGTGCGCGACACGCTGCAAAAGTCCGCGCCGCACCTCGGGATCGCGAACGGCACGAATCTCGTCCCACAGCGCAATGGCCAGATCGTGAAAGTTCGTGCCTGCTTGGAGTCGCCCGGCTTCGGTGAGGCCGTAAACGTGACTCGGACGCCCACGCGCCGCCTTCACCGTGCGCCGTTCGATCAGCCCTTGCCCCATTAAGCGGGTTAAACGCTGCCGTACCGCGGTTGCAGTAACGTCAAGTTCGCGAGCCAATTGCTGCACCGTCATCGCCTCATTCTGGCGGAGCAGATCGAGGACCACCGAATCCGAAGCGGTGAAATGGAGTCCTGCGGTCATAGGCGTGGCTGGTGGCTTGTGGCTCTGAAGTAAATATATCGATTTCAACATTTTCGACAAGTAGATGTTTGTAAAATATCGCCGGCTCGATCTGATGCCATAACCTGAAATCGCGTAATGAGTTGCGCGCTGAGGTATGACGACAGCAGGGACCTTTAACTGCTTTTCTCAAGGGGTTCAGCATTTCGGGCTCTAACCAAGAGAGGCAAATTGGCAACACCGCGCGCACCGAATTGCCATCGTTTAAAGGGAATAACCACGCTGGAAAAAGTCGATTTGTGCGACTCGTTTAGTGCGACGACTCGAGCCTTTGGTCCACAAGTTGCCCAGGGTGTAGCTGGAATTTTGTTCTGGCACCTTAAGGAGACGCGCTATGAAATCCTTTGACCAGACTCACGCCTTGCGCATTGAACTCGATACGAAGAACTGTGACTGCACTCCCGAACAAATTGAGTACATAGAGGAGACACTCGACTCTCTGCGTAAAGTTACAGCGACATTTCCGGTTTCTGATCTGTACATTACCGTTGCCTACCACGGACGCAGCAATCAGTTCCGTGTGAAAACGTCGCTCGTCTTGCCAGGCCGGACGATCGCAACGGGCGATGTGGCGGAAGCAATGGAGCCAGCGTACGAACGTTGCATTAGAAAGTTGGTGAAACGCGTCGAAGCGTATAAGGCCGCGCTCGGCCATGATCCTGAGCAGGCAAAGGAGGTGCAAGGGACCGCCCCGACACTTGCGCCTGCCCAAGAGTTAGATGGAGAGGCGATTGAGCGCGCTGTGGCGGACGGAGATTACCACGCCTTTCGCGCGGCGTTATATCCTTACGAAGATGCGCTTCACGATCGTATTGGCCGATACGTTCAGCGGTTCCCGGAGGTGGAAGCACAAGTTGGGCGAGAGTTCACCATTGGAGATCTGGTCGAAGAAGTATACCTGAACGCCTTTGAACGCTATGAACAGCGTCCTCAAGATTTAAGGTTTGGTGAATGGTTAGAAGGATTAATTGGCCCCTCGGTTAAGATGGTGTCTACGAATCCTGCCGAAGAGTTGCAGAATATAAGCTTCGTTCGCTCGATGAGCGAAACCGAATGACGGGCGCATCGCCGCAGGTCGCTACGGGAGGAAACGCCTGCCTATATAAGTATGTATTGCCGGCATTGATCCGAAACTTCTCGTTGGTTTCGGAGCTGACCGGGCGTATCTCGTCGATTTCTTTCATGCGGACGTGGGCAGGAAGTGCGTCAAAGCGAGTCGCCGCGGCGCCGTATTACGGTTCCTTCGTGGCCTGATTGGTTGCTTCGACATACAACGTAACTTCGATCACAGGCGGTTGGTTCTCCGCGAGCCGCACGCGAGGAGGAAGCGCAGGGTGCAATCGCACAACCACCGTTTGAGCGATGCGTGATAAATCGACGGGCTCTGTTTCGATTGCCGCCAAGTTTTCGGCATCGGATGAAGGGGCTTGAACGCGAATCACCGCGGGATTGGCTTCGACGCGTACGAGTTGCAAGTTGGGTGGAAGTTCATTTCGAAGGCGAACGCGAATCGGGAGGTCTAGCGTCGCGACGCGGTGCACATTCAAGCGAACCGACTGCGGGTCAATATCCGATACGTGCAGCCGTTCGACTCCGAGGACTTGATCTTCAATTATGGGAATATCGACGATTCCTTCGCGGGGGTGTGCAAGGTCAAGTGAGATGACCAACTTCGACGGATCAAATCGATCGAAGTCCCGCGCCGATCCCGTCAGCGTAACGCGGCCCCGAGTTGCACTTAACTCTTCAACGGCCCAACCAGACGGCAAGTTTCGATACTCGATCGGAACAGAGAATTGACGTTGCACAGTATCCACGCGAACGGCCAACCCGAGCCACAGCAGACAGGCGAAACAGAGCGCTAGGAGTTTCAGGCCCGGTTCGCGCACCAACCATCGCGGAACGATCGCCGAGGGAGGTTGAGGGCGTATCTTGGATAGGAAAGTTTCCAATCGATCGCGCAGTAAATGCGGATCGACCACTTCGATAGTTCCTTGGTAAGCCACGCTGATTTCGCCGCGTTCTTCCGAAACGACGACGACGAGCGCATCGCTAACCTCGACGAGACCTAACGCTGCCGCGTGACGCGTGCCTTCTCGACCCACTTTCTCTGGGCGCCGAGACAAAGGCAAATGCGCTGCAAAGCGGGTTACTTGATCGCCTTCGATGACGATAGCGCCGTCATGTCCTGGCGAGCCTGTATGGAAAAGGCTCAAGAGTAGACTGCGGCTCAACGCGCCGTGCAAGCGTTCGCCGCCTCGAAGCACCCGCTCCAGCGGTTCCTTCCCTGGGAAGACGATTAATGCTCCTATGCGATCACTGGCGAGCTCGCGTGCTGCGTCGACCACCGTGTCGATCGTGGACGGCGACGCTAGAGGTTGCCGCCCAGGTTGAAGATCGCGGAACGCGAAGTGTTCAGCCGCCCTTCGCAGATCGTCCTGAAAAATCACCAGCACCGATAGCAAAAACGCCACGGCGCCAGCCTGTATTAAGAGCGAGGTCAGGTAGAGATCAAATAACCGTGCGGCGCTCCATAGCAGTAATCCCAGCACCGCTACAACCAGTAGCGAATGCGTGGTGGAATGGCGACGTAGCCAACTTAATGCTACGTAGCACAATATGGCCACTACTGCGATATCGACGATATCGTTCAGGCCAACATGAGCGCTCCAATCGCGAAACGAAATAATATCCAAGCCGACTACTCCGTCGGAGCGTTCGATTACCGGCCCTCGCGCAAGCGGTCTCCAAGAAAATTGTCTAATTCGGGAATGGAATAGATCTTTTCGATCGTTCGCTCTAGCGGATATTCGACACGGCGGAAGTAAACCACGTTGTCGTTAAGGATTACGTAGCAAGAGCGTGGATCCAAGTCGCGCGGTTGGCCGACGCTGCCAACGTTGATCATGACCTTGCCATCGCCCAAGACGTAACGGCTGTTGATATCCTTGGGGCTGAAAAAACGCCCGTCGTCGGTGAATACACCAGGAACGTGCGTATGCCCCTGGAAACAAACCCGCTCAACGTAGCTGAAGATTTTTTCGATCTTGCGGGCGTTGTACGTATCTTCCGGGAAAACGTACTCGTTTAGCGGACTGCGCGCCGATCCGTGGACAAACAGGTAGCCATTCTCACGGTGCGTGCGCTGGAGTTCACACAGAAAGTCAAGACGACGACGGCGGCTAGTTTCGTCCTTGCCGCCATTCTCCAATTGCTGCCGAGTCCAGAAAATGGCGCGTTCGGCGCCACTGCTAAAACCTTCTGGATCATAGACAGCGCCCTGGTCGTGATTGCCCAGGATCGTCAGCTTAAACTCCATGGCCCGGTCAATGCATTCGAGCGGGTTGGGGCCGTAGCCGATGATGTCGCCCAGGCAAAAGATTTCGTCCACGCCTTGCGATTCAATATCTCGCAGGACAGCCTCAAGTGCTTCTAGGTTGGCGTGGATGTCACTGACGATGGCTCGCTTCACAGGCAGGTCCCTTGCTGTCGCGTGCAGCCCCTATCGACCGGACATGAGCCGGTCGCCAAGCATGTTATCGAGTTCCGCAATAGCGTAAATTTTGTCCCGCGTAATCTCTTTGGGATAGGGGACGCGGCGGAACGTGACTGTTTTCTCTACGTCATCGAGGATGACGTAACAGGCGTTAGCGTTTCCATCGCGCGGCTGGCCAACCGAGCCGACATTGACCATAACCTTCTCATCCGTGAGTTGGTATTGGTAGTTGCACTCGTCAGGCGAGATAAACCGCCTTGTTTGTGTAAATATACCAGGGATATGGGTATGTCCCTGGAAACAATACTTCTCGATTCGGTCAAATAGCGAATCGAGCTTCCGATGGTTGTAGATGTCCTCGGGGAATACGTACTCATTGGTGGGTTCGCGCGGCGATCCGTGGACGAACAAGTATTCGCCCTCGCGATAGGATGGCGGCAACTCGCCAAGGAAATCCCAGCGTCGATTAATGACCGACGGCGAACCTCCGCGTTCAAGTTGATCGCGCGTCCAATACACCGCCTGTAACGCCACTGGATTAAACCCTTCCGGGTCAATGAGCGCTGCCTGGTCGTGGTTCCCCAGGATTACCACGGGCAACTTCATAATCTGGTCAAGGCACTCGCGCGGATTCGGACCGTACCCGATGATATCGCCCAGGCAATAGACCCGGGAGACGTTTTGCTCTTGGATGTCGGCCTGAACCGCGCGAAGCGCCTCAAGATTGGCGTGTATATCGCTTATCAGTGCTCGCTTCACGCGCCGGCGCCTTTATAAATTGACAAGTGATTCCGCGGGGCGAGACATGTCGAGAAGGAATAGTGTATTCTATGGGGGAAGTCTAAAACCGTCCAATCCTCCGGTCAAGTATGTCCCACGCTCGCCGGTAATCAGTATCCCCACAAGTATAGGTCACGTGCGCGTTTTAGCATTCGAGACGTCGTCAACTTCCGGTTCCGTTGCGCTGTTGGAGGGGGATCGAGTGGTGTGTGAAATCGATCTTCCGCGACAACAGCGATCGGCGCAAGCAC
Organism: uncultured Pirellulaceae bacterium; assembly: GCA_964458385.1. Lineage (GTDB taxonomy): Bacteria > Planctomycetota > Planctomycetia > Pirellulales > Pirellulaceae > JAHWKS01. Next base: position 13,433 of record CAYWIS010000098.1, on the reverse strand, counting down.
TGGCGCCCGCTATGTCGGCTGCGCTGGCCGAGGCCGGCTGGCGAGCGCAAGACATCCAACTTGTCGCAGTAACTCAAGGACCGGGATCTTTTACTGGGCTTCGAGTGGGCGTGGCTTCGGCCAAAGCGTTCGCCTATGCGGTTGGCGCCGAGGTAATTGGAGTGAACACCTTAGAGGCAATTGCCGCTCAGGCGCCGCTCGGTTGCGGTGAGACGTGGGCTATCTTGGATGCACACCGACGCCAATTGTTTGTGGCGCGTTTTCGATTACACGAAACGGAACTTCCTGAAGAAACCGTTCCAACCAGCGTGCGTGATATTGACGCTTGGTTAGCCGAGTATTCGCCTAGCCAGTTTGTCGCGGGGCCGGGAGTATCGCGTATTGCTGCGAGGCTTCCTGTTGGGGCGAAAGTCGTGGACCCGACCATCGCAACGCCTCGGGCCTCTACCGTCGGCTTGGTTGCGCTACGACGTTTTACGCAGGGCGAACGTCACGATCTGTGGTCGTTCGTTCCCATTTATTATCGCCCTAGCGCGGCGGAAGAGAAGCATCAGGACGGCGCGGAAGGGTCGGCTGCCTAGCTCCGCACCTTTCTGGCCGGGAAGCCCTTGGCTCTGAGTATCCTGCGACATCGCCACAGGGAGCCGGGAGAAGCGTCGCTGCAATCGGAGGGCAGCGAAAGACTTTCCCAAACTCGTGGCGATGGCGCCGCCTAAACATCCAGCGCGGGTTCTCCAACGTATAATTGCAAAATTTGGCTTTGGACCTTGATAGCGCGAATAAGAACCCAGATTTGTTCCGGGGAAAACTTGCGCGGGTCAGAACGCGCTAAGTTCTCCAGTTCTTCTGTCATGGCTGCATGTTGATCCGTGGCGGCTTGCAGACGAAGGCCGGTTGCCTTCCATGCCGACATCAACGACTCTTCGTCCTCCAACTTGTCCACATCATCCACGGCGTTGCTTAGTAATAGGCACAGCCGGGCTATGTCGCGAGGCGACGAATTGGGCTGTAGCCGCGCGACGCGTGCGGCGAGTTCTTCACAATTCATGATCGTGTGGTTGTTTGCGGCAAAGGGCGGCGGCCGGTGGGACCGGCCACCTTGACCTAACACCTCATCTCGCCTGGCGCGGATGAGGGAAAGCGACATCCCGAAGGCCAACAACGACTGTGGGTGAATCAGAAACGGCCTGCGGTCAGCTTTCATAAAAACTTTAGCTCAATTTTTGCGTCGTCGCGAAAATCTGACGGCCGCAAAAGTTCGCTAATGCGCCAAGCCTTTGAGCAGCGCGAAACCGCCGACCAACAACACAAACAGACCAATCGTCGCCAACTCCAGATAGCGCTCCAAAAAGCGTTGCACGCGCGGACCAAATAAGAAAATGCAGATTGCTACCAGGAAAAATCGTGCGGACCGCCCTAGCGCCGACGCCAAAATCAACACGTCGAGCGACACATAACTGTGGAATATGCCTGCCGAAATAGTAAAGACTTTATAGGGAATTGGCGTGAACGCCGCGGCGAGAATCGCCCAAAACGCATTGTCGTGATAGAGCGTGCCCACATGATCCACGTTTTCTGGCGTTACGCCAGGAACGTAGGCGTAAAAGAAATCTCCGACAAGGCTCCAAAATGCGTATCCAATGAGCCAGCCGATGATTCCTCCCAGCACCGAGGCGATCGCACTTACGGTTGCGTAGAAAAACGCCCGCCGCGGACGCGACATGGAGAGTGCGATTTGTAGCACGTCGGGCGGAATAGGAAAGAAGGAGCTTTCGCCAAACGAAATCAGAAACAACGCGGGTGTCCCGTAGGGCGTTTCTGCCCAATGCAGCACCCATTGGTATAACCGGCGTATTACGTTTGGTCGATCGGTGGAGGGGGCGCTGGATGCCTGTGGCATCGGATCGTCTTTGAAAAGGCGGCGAATCACAAGCTCTTCCTTATGCCGATTCCTGACGCGACGGGGTCCATCGCGTGACAACTAAATAATATGCGATACCCCCCAGAATGATCACGCTTCCTGCGGCGGTTTGTTGCCATTTATCAATGAGCATGCTTAGTAGAGCTGCCGCGAACGCAAGAAGGTACAGAGCAGGAGTGAGCGGGTAACCCCAAGTGCGGTAGGGGCGCGGAGCTTCGGGGCGCCGCCACCGCAATACAAATACGGCCGCCACGGCCAGCGCGTAAAAAAGCGAACCCCCAAAAATTACAAAATCCGTCAGCGCATCGAAGGCGTCTCCGGGGTTCTCCTTCCACGCATATGCAACGAGCACAAGAAGCGACGCCCAGACGCTTTGGGCCACAATCGCGTTGCCCGGTGTCTTGTGCTTTGCGTGAACGTCGGCTAACCGCTCGGGCAACAGCCCGTCGCGAGCCATAGCGAAATAAATCCGCGGCCCAGCAAGCAGGTTTGACTGCGTAGCGCCAAAGGTCGAGCACATCACACCAAAAGCGGCGGCTTGCGCTCCCCACGGACCGAACACCACGGTGAATACATCGCTTGCGACGGCGTCCGAAGCTGCGACGGCATCCATGGGCAATACCAGGTGGTACACCGTGTTCACCGCGATATAAACGAGCACGATGATCGTTAAGCCTAAGGCCAACGCCAGCGGAATATTACGTTGGGGGCGATCAATCTCTTCAGCCACGGGCGCAATGTTGATCCAGCCGTCGTAGGGCCAGAGCACGGCAATCGCCGCCACACCCAGGGCCCGCCAGAATGAAGACGTGACTTCCTCTGGCCAAACCGGCGCCAAGTTCGCCGTATCGGTTTTGCCGAAGATGAAGGGCAAGGCAATCAGCGCCCCTAAAAAGGCCAATTTCACAATCACGGTGAAATTTTGGACCGATGCCCCCCAACGCGTGCTGCGCCAGTTGACGACCGTTAAGGCGACAAGCAATCCGACCGCCAACGCCGCTTGTTCAAAACGCGAAAGTGGGTAAACCGTGCTAAGCCCCGCGTTTAAATAAATGACGGTGGCCGATGCGAGCGCTCCAAGCGAACCCGTACGCACCACCCAGAACTCGGTCCAACCCCACAGAAACGCCGGGAGGCGCCCGTAAGCTGCGCTAAGATAAACATACGGCCCTCCCGCCTGAGGAATCATGGCCGCGAGTTCCGCCAACGCCAGCGAACCGCAGAGTGTTATGACTCCCAAAGCAAACCAAACTGCGATGATCGCTCCAAACGAATTCAACACCTCCGCTACAACGGAGGCTTTTAAAAACACGCCAGAGCCGATAATCGACCCGACGACGAGGCAGACGGCGTCGAAGACTCCCAAGACCCGCGGCAATGACTCGCGGTTTGGCGACGTAGCCGGGGCATTCATAGGAGTATCTCCCTCCCACGGGAACAAGCGGGGGCTCTGGTCAAGCGCTTTGCCAGAGTGGCGACGATATGCATCTCTTCAGCGTAAATTTCACTCGGATTTCATCGTAACGACTTCGCATGGACCAAATCGTGAGAGGGCCTTCCGCCGCATGCGAAGGACAATCACGTGGAAACCCCGCAAGTCTAAGGGGGCAGTAAGTTTTTCGACAAGTCGAAAAGTGCGATGATGTGCTAATGTTGTCCGATAGTGACCGGTGGAAAGCTGCGAAGGAAACGTGCCGCTCTCTCCCGGTCGAACGCTCGTGAATCGCGAGATCGTTACGTACCCACCCTATCACTGGGCCGGCGCCGGGAAGGTAAAGTCGTTCGCCCTGGCCGTCAAGAGGGAAGAGTAGGTCAGGGATAAAATGTATGCAATGCTTTTGATTCTGGGCGTTTTGGCATGGATGGCCATCGCATGGCGATTCATAGCGCCCTTTTCGAGGCAACCATCAACGAATACTTTGTGGGCGACGATGGACCTTACTTCTATGGCGTGCACTTTTTGTTCATCTTCGTTGGCATGATACGCGGCGACATGTCTGGATTCCATGCCCACATATCGCCGGGCGATACGCCTAAATGATTGTCAAAAGGGAGCCATTCTCGCGCGATTGGCTATGGCGCGATGCTCATCGAAAGGCTGGTTGGTGTGGTAGCTCTTGTCGCCACCGCCCTTTACCGCAAGGCGTTTACTGGGCAATCAATATCGACTTGGCGCCTCGGCCAATACGCCGACATACCGGTGAAGATGCCGGCCGATACGGATCATCTCATCTGCCCCAAATCGAACGGCAGGTGGGGGAGAATTAATGTGTGGCCGCACGGGAGGTGCGGTAACGTTAGCCTAGGAACGGCACAGATCCTCCCCGACGCTATGTACCGTTTGGCCAGCGATCGTCCTATTCTCGTTGGCGCCCCGCACTCGTGAAAAAGCAAGTGGAATGAAGGCGAGGCCTGTTAGTAGCGTTCCCCTTGCGGTTTGCGCCTTGTGGCTGGCTGAGGCGATTCAGAAATTTACGAATCCGAGAGAAAGGCAAGAGGTTAAGTCTCGTGCGTTGTATTCCTTGGTTCGCTGGTTGTGATTAGCGGGGAAAAAGGCGTTACCCGTTCGCTGGCGGGAACTCCCTTGGCCAACATTGGAGTATTCGCACTCGAACCTGTGACTTCGAAACTTCTTAGTACTACGAGGGCTCGCGGTTGTTGCTCCATAACGGGCAAGGGTTTACGGCGGTGTCGAACGCATGTTGCGGTTTTCTTTATCTTCGCCGTTGCAAATTGCGGCCGGTTTTGATGCTTAGGCAACTCGCCGTTGTTTTTCGAGCTCCTCAAGCGGGCCTATTGATCGGCTTTTGCGCTCTCTTACTGTTGGAGCACCGGACCAGCGTCGCATGTCCTCGTATCATCTGCTGTCGCTTCGGGGGCCGGCGCGTCAAATAGTTCGGAGATTAATTTGGCGTCGGGCGGTTGTGTACAAAGGCTTACAACGACGCCCGCAGCCAACGACCCAATAAGCCCCCACACAATTGGCTCCAACCCGAATAGATAATAAGAGCGGAACTGCGTCGCGGGACCGACCATAGGATCGGGCATTTGTGACCCGACCAAAAGCAACAGTGATGCGACGCCAGCGCCGGTTACCATTGCAGCAAGGGCGCCTGCTGCTGTCGCGCGGCGCCAGAAGCATGCCATCAGGGCCGGGACAACAAATGTCGCAGCTCCACTGGAGCCACAGAACACGACAATAGCCTGGAGATATGCCACAGGTCGGACATTTGCCGCGACGGCCACGAGTCCAACACCGATCATCGTGGCGTAGGTCAGGTAACGCACCTCTCTAGGACTAGCGTCTCGACGGAAGAAACGCAGATACACGTCGCGAACGAGGCCCGAGGCAATTACCACCAGGTACGAGCTGACGGTCGCCATGACGGCGCCAAACGGCGCTGCCAACACCAAACCTGCCAAGATCGAACCGCCGGGAAGCCCTTGGGTTGTCCAAATCGCCATGCGAGGAATCACTTCGTCGGATGATTCCAACTCGGGCATCACCGCTCGGGCTGCAACGCACACGAAAACCAGCGGAATATAAATCAGGAAATTGTAAACCGCCAGCAAAAACACTGAACGCCGAATCGTCGGTGTGTCTTTGCACGCCATGAGACGCACGAGCGTGGCGGGCGAACCCATACCGCCAAACACCCAGACAAAGAAGAACGAAAGTGCTAGGGCTGGCGTTAAGAATGCGCGCCCGTCAGGAGAGTAGCCAGGGGCTAGGGCGAAATCGGGGCTGGTGTTGGCAATCGCCTGGATGGTCGCGGACTCCAGGCCGCCGACTTTCCAGAGGGCCAGCGTAACCAGAATCACTACGCCGACCAGCATCATGACGCTTTGAAACAGGTCGGTCCACACGGCTGCGAGAAAGCCGCCAATCATGGTGTACCCGACCACCGTAATCGTGAAGACTGCCAGCCCAACGTAAAACAACCACTCCATGTTACCGCCTGTCTCGTTCAGGATAGGAGCAGCGCCGCTCGGCCAGGCGACCTTCATGACCGACGCTCCCGCCTTGAACTGCGCGACCATCATGAAGCACATGAAAAACATGATGAGCAGCGCCGACGTTAATCCTACAGCGGGGCTTTGAAAGCGCTCACGAAACAGATCGGGCACGGTGATGGCGCCAGTTCGTCGCGAGAGCTGCGAAAGTCGTTTGGCCATCACGCCAAACCCCATGATGGGCACCACCATGTAACTGGCAATCCACAACGCCACGGCCCAGCCGTAGCTGTAGACCAACGAGGGATAGCCCATGAACGTACCACCGCTTTGCACGGTGGCTGTTAACGCTAGCGCCCACGCGCCCAAACCGCGGTTTCCCAAAAAGTAACCTTGCAGGAATGAGCCCTTTTTTACGACGCGCTGAGCCAATGCGCCGAGCCAAACCGAAGCGACAATAAATATGGCCAGCGCCGTAATCGCGCCGAACCCGGGTGGTCGCCATGTATTATCCAAGGTCGGGGTCTCCCGGCCAGGAGCCTTCGTCGTCGGACGCCGGCTGTTCGGCGCCCAGCGACTCATCGCTCATGTAAACGTAGGCATACCATGCGCATACCACCACACACACGCTCCACGGAGCAACGATCCCCCACAGTACCCAATCGGGCATGCCCAGGATCAACCGTAGAGATTCAGGAGGTCGGTCGTATGCGCGCCACCAACAAAAACCAACCGTGTAAATCATCGCCAGAAACCACACCACTAACGCCACGACGGACTCACGTCGGGAGTGACGAATCACTGGATCTTCGTGGTTGTGGCTCATGGTGAGTTCTTAGGCATGAATTGAAGATGCGCAAAGCTGTTGCCGCACGTCCGAACCTTCGTCAGTACAGTAACTGCAAAAGTACGGCGGCAACGGGGCGCATCGGTTTTACTCTGGCAAAGGCCGGCCTTTTGTCTCTGGGGCAAAGGGAAGCACAAGAAGGCCTACCAGGAAGATGCTGCACATGGTCAAGCCCGCCCAACGGAGCGGTTCATCCGTATGCCGATAGACTTGACTGGTCAACAATGCCAATGCTGTAGGCCCGAGCGCCGCAACAAACCGTCCAACGTTGTAGCAAAAGCTCGTGCCGGTGCTGCGCAAATGTGTCGGGAACAGTTCGGGGAAATAGATCGCGTATCCCGCAAAAAGCGAGAGTTGGCAGAAGCCCATAATGGGGACCATCCAGAATATCTGGTGGAATTCATTGAGGAAGGTGAATACCGCGGCCGTACTGATTGCCGCCGCTAAAAAGGCCAGCGTGAATGCCGGTTTTCGGCCCATCCGCTGGGTCAGGACGCCAAAGCCGTACATGCCCATGGCGGCGCCCACATTAATCATCATCGAGGTCAGACCTCTCCAACGAGCCACGCTGGCGTCAACATCCAGGGCGGACATCCCCTCGGCGGTAAACCGGGTGCGGAGAACATTGCCCACCAGGTCCATCGTGAAGAACCCAACGGCCCATAGTCCGACGACGCCCGAAAACGCCATTGTCAAGCCGATGAGCGCATGTTTGCGCCATGTCGGATGGGCGAAAAGGGCCCGGTAAGATCCTAACTGTTGCGACGTGTCGCCCCGATGTGACGCCTTTTGCCATGCTTCAGGCTCACGGAGACGACGCCGGATAACAAGCGCCAGCAAGGCGGGAACGGCGCCGACGATGAACATCGGCCGCCAGATACGATCAACTAAGCCGCGATGGACGAGTTCGCCCATGGTCATTTGAATCAAAGCGGCGCTGATATTACCGACGGCCGATAGAGCTTGGAGCAGACCGAGTGCATAGGGTCGGACGCGATCAGGCATGACTTCGGCCACCAACGCCACCCCTACCGCAAACTCACCGCCCACTCCCAAGCCTGTTAGAAAGCGGTAGACCACAAAGTCGCTGAACCCCACGCTAATGGAACTCAAGCCGGTAAACAGCGAGTACATCAGGATGGTGATGACCATCGTCCGCGCGCGGCCGATACGATCTCCGAGCACGCCGAAAAACAACCCACCGGCAGCCCATCCCATTAAGAAGATGGATGTTGCGAAGGCCGACGACGAATCGACCACGCTTTTAACCGCCCGAGGATCAAGTTTTTCAAATACGTCGTTCCAGTTCTCTGCGGTAAACGCGGACACGGGTTTGTCGATCTCGGCGATAGCGGCGTCGAGAATCGCTTCGTCAAAGGTTGGACCTTGCGATTCGAGCAGCAACGCTAGGGCCTCTTCGCGGTCAGACGCCACGGGCACAAGTTCGCGCATGGCGGGCTGACGCGCCAGAATGAACAACTGCTGGTCGAGGCAATCGAAAAGCCAGCCCAACGCGGCGACGATCAGTACGAACCAGTGGTATCGGTTCATCTCGCGATACCACACAACGGCCGGCTCGCCAGGCGCGGGCGAAGATTGTGAGAAATGTTCCAAGTTACCGTTACTCCGCTTCAGTTTCTTTTGTGGGTTCAGGTAGGAAGAAGCACAAGATTGAACCGAGAGCGTAGACAAACAACGCTACGGCCGAGGCCGCCAGCGCTACGGAGTTGCCTGGCATGAAGGTCGCCAACTGGGCGGTTACCGCTGCCGCCGAAGTGCCGAGCATCCGACCTCCAATATTGGCGGCAAAGCTTTCGCCTGTGCCTCGCAAATGCAGCGGGAACACGCGCGGTAGATAATTCCCCCAAAAGCTGAACTGAGCGACAATTAATAGCCCACACAACCCCACGGCCAACGACATGGTAGTAATGGGCAGTTTGCCAAGATACACGCTCGTCAGGTCGATCTCAAAATAATGGTGGTTCTCCACGCTGAGAAAAAAGAAAAACACCAGGGGTACGAATACCAAACCTGGAATTTGGAAAATCCGTAGAAGGCCGCGGCGACTCACAATGCGAACTGCGAAAAAGGCTAGCAAGATTCGGCCGAGCAAGCCGCCAATCTCTTGAACCTTTACATACTCAGCGGCCACGGTTTGTTCGTGACTTTTGGCTTCGGGGATGGACATCGTGCTTGTTGCTGCACGCACGTCGTCCAGCCCGGGGACGATCTGCGGGATCATCTGCACGGCGCCGAATGCCGCGCCGTAGCTGCACGCAACCATGAGCGTGGTCACGATCGTCGTGCGCCGCAATTCAGGTGAGAGTAACGCTGCAAAGCTGGGGCGTTTAAGGGTGCCGGCCGCTCGCTTCGCCGCCCAGGCCGGACTTTCTGGAAGGAACGGACGAATGATGATCAAGGGAATCGCGGGAATGAGGCCCGACATAAGCGTGTATCGCCACGCCATGGTGTAAGGTGCGCCTGTCGATGGATTCGCTTGCGGAATCTGGCCCACCCAAGCAGCAATCCACTCGGGCAACGCTAGCGGGGGCAATGTGCCATTTCGAAAGAGATCGATCGCTATGCCATTGGCAATCGCAACCATCAGCCCCCCAATCGAAGAAAACGCTTGTGTGTATCCTAAGGCGCGTTCTCGTTGGCGAGGCTCAGGAAACAGCTCGGCAAGCCAAGCTACCGCCGCCACAAACTCCACGCAGACGCCGATGAACGTCGTGCACCGCAGGAACAGCAACATCCAAATGTTGGTTGCAAAACCAGCTAAGAACGCGGAGACCGCGTACAGCAAAATACTCCACGTCAGCACACGCCGTCGGCCCAGGCGATCCGTCAAATAGCCGCCAAGAAGGCCGAAGATACCGCCCGCCAACGCGGGCACGTAGAACATGATGCCGAGCCAGTCGTTAAATAATTCGGTGCCAGGCTTTGCTCCAACGAGTTGCTCCAAGGCGGGCCGCAAGATGAGCGGCAACATCAACAACTCGTAAATGTCGAAAGCAAACCCAATGGCCGCAATTACGCAAACGGTCCAATGAACCCAAGTTATTCGCGAGGAAGATTCCACGGTAGGAAACTAGGGGAGGTAAGAAAGGCGGGAAGTTTAAAGGCGCCAACTGACGCCGGCAGTAGTCAAGACGACGCGGCGAAAGGACTCAATGGCCCTAGGAAACTCAATCGAGTTTCCCCAGTCAAGTGAATGGTCGTTCACTTTGTACGTGGTTCGGCGCCAAAACGCAAGCGATGCGCCAAAGAAGTTGCGCCGTGCGCGAGAAATTTCGCCGCGTTGCGTTGCTCAATCCGCAACCAAAAAAGAAGCGGCGGCACGCTGCCGCCGCGATTGAAGACCGTTAAATATGCGTCTTACCGCCGCACGTAGATGCCAGCGGCATTGAGCGTAAGATTTCCTAGAGAATCAACTTCTCCACGTCCTTGCACCACCACGAGATCATTCTCTTGCACGCCCAAGAGTTTTCTCGCATCGACGGAGAGCACTTCGCCGCGATCATCGACAAACTGCACAATGGCCAAGCGGTCCGTAATTGATGTCTTCTCGCCGCAGAACTTGCAGTTTGAGTGGTCATGGCATTCGTGATGATGGTCCGAATCGTCCACGAACGCCGCCGCATCCGATAATAGGAATGCTGCCTTTCCGTTGTGCCAGGGCGATTGATCGCCCGCCGCAATTCGGCCGATCAACACCACGGTGTCTTGAAGGCCGAGGGCGGCTTTGGCCTCGACAATGGAAACGGCTCCCTCGGGCTCATCAGCTAGTAGATAGCGTTGACCCTCGGGCGATACGTTGGCCTCGTCGGTGGCTGTGCTCACGCCGCATCCTGCCACAGCGCCCAACGCCAGAAGTAATAACATTCGCCGATTACAGGTAAATTCGCGCGTCATTGTTCTTCTACGACTTTGGCTTTTTGGTGAACTTGCCATCCGGTCCGCTGAGTTCACGTACCTCGAACCCGGCTGCTTCGACTGCATTCCAAACTGCTCTGGGCGATGGTCGCTTTTGCTTTTGCGGAACCACGTAAGCCGTGTTCTTCTGGACGTCGGCGCGCACTTCCAATACGCCAGGCACTGCGTAGAGTTTAGCGGCGATCTTCTTAGCACATGCAGCACAATGCATGTCACTGACAACGATTGTGGTGTACGTCGGCGTGGGGCCGGTCGCCCAGGCCGTTCCATGGCTGCCCATGACTACGAGCATCGCCGCGAGACACCCTCGCATGAAAAGTCGATTCATTCTCAATCTTGGGTTCGTGGAACCTTAAACGCCAACGAAACCGCAGCGTCCGCCGCGCAAATACACTTGTTCTAAGACATCGGTTGCGGGCGAGCGCCGGTTGAGCGAATATTCCGAATAATCGCCGCAAATAGTTTTTCTGCTATAGTGTGGCGGGAGATGGGCTAGCTACTCATCGCCGTACGGGGGGCTACTCGTAGTTGACAAGAAAGCGAAGCGACGAGGCGGAACCAACTCGAAGCTTTGCAATCTGGAAGGCATTAGATGATCCTAGTGCAAGGTTGCCCATCCACGTACGCAGGTGTCGGGGGCCGTATTTGCCTTTTACATTCTCCGTGGGAGTGTTTCTCATGAGTTTCCGCTGGAGTTTATTCCTCGTCTTTGGGATCGCAGCACTTTTTACGCTCGTATGCGCGATCGATACGTTGGCAGATGATGCGGAATCTGCATCTTTATTTCGGGCCGGTTTCGCCGAGCGCGATATCACGCCGGAGATCGGGATGGAAGCTCCCGGCGGCTATGGCAAGTCGTACCATCGCACACTGCATGATCCCTGCAAGGTACGGGCTGCTGTATTCGATGATGGAAAGAACCGTGTCGCGTTGGTAGGTATCGATGCTTTGTTCATCCATCGGCAAACAACAGAATCGGTCCGCCGCAAGATTGAAGAACAAACAGGGATACCCGGCCGCGCCATCATGCTGGCTGCCTCGCACTCACATTCTTCTGGGCCGATGTCGGGGGTCATGCCCGGCGCGTTTGATCACGCTTCCGAACTTGTGCAGAAGTTGGCCTACGAAAATTCCACTACGGCGGACCCCAAGTATCTAGCAATGGTCGAGCAAGCGTTAGTGGAAGCTGTGACTGAGGCCATTAAGAAACGGGCGCCAGTAAAAGCGGGGATTGGCCGCGGAATAGAAGACAAGGTGGCGTTTAATCGCCGCTTCCGGATGCGCACGGGACTCACCGTTACTCATCCGCGACAGGGCAATCCTGATATTCTTGAGCCAGCCGGACCGACTGATCCTGAAGTCGGTGTCATCGGCGTATGGGACCGCGACGATAAGCTTGTGGGATGTGTGGTTAACTTTGCGTGCCACGCCACCACGAACCCTGGCGGTATCTCGGCGAACTACGTGTACTACCTAGAAAAGGTGATCCGAGGATTCTTCGGTGACGATGTGATTGTTGTCTTCTTGAACGGGGCCTCGGGCGACGTGACCCAAGTGGACAACCTCAGTCCTTATGTCAATCCCGGCGCTGACCAGTGGGCGCAGCGCGTGGGAGGTCGGATAGGAGCCGAGGCGGTCAAGGTGCTTCTTTCGATGCATCCGGGTGAGCTAACTCCCGTAGCGGCCACGAATACCGTGCTTTCTATTCCCCGACGCGCACCTAGTCCCCAGCGCGTGGAGCGAAGCCTGGCGATAGTGGCAAAAGACCCTAAATCCGTTGACGCTACCGAATGGACATTCGCCAAAGAAATTGTGCTACTGGACGCTATTCTCCAGAAGGAACCCAACGCAGAAGCTGAAGTTCAAGCAATTCAAGTTGGGCCAGCCGTGTTTGTGACGACACCCGCAGAATACTTTTGCGAATTTGGCCTAAAGATCAAACAAGGGTCGACGTTTCCGTTTACGTTTCCTGTTTCGTTGGCGAATGGCTGTGTAGGGTACGTGCCAACGGAAGAAGCGTTTGGCCCACGTGGCGGCGGTTATGAAACACGCTTAACCAGTTACAGTAACTTGGAGCCGACGGCCGGTACGCAAATGATGAACGCGGGCCTGAAACTAATTGAGCAACTCACGCCAGGCGCTGTTCCTAAGCCGCCCAAAGTTCCAGCGTTTCAAGGATTACCGTGGACGTATGGGAATGCGCCCCCTGAGCTAAACTAATTACCGAACGGGAGACGACGATCGAATTGCGTTGCCCCAATATCAACCCTGTTCGTTGAACGTATGTGGCCGCCTACTGGCACGGTCTGCGCGAGTCATCTCGGGTTTGCAAGCGAATCAAGCAGCCGTTGGCGGTCTTCCTCCAGCGGAAATGGTTCGTAGGTGGTAAAGGCGCCTGCTTCAGCTTCCAGGGCGCGAACAGCACGGGTGCCGCTGGTCAACGGTTTCTCCAAGCGGCGCTCATCCAAGGCGTTACGTTTCTCGCTTCGCTGAATCGCAACCAATTCGTTCTCGATCGTTCGAAGGCTGTTGACGAGCGCCCCGTTATTGCGCTGAAACTCTTTTTGAAGCCGAGCCCGTTCGACGTTGATCGCCGCTGCTTGCCGCTCCAGTGCTGCTAGATCGGCGTCATAGCGCGAGGCGGCGATCTCCAATTGCCGAGCGCGGAACAAAAGCCGATCACGCTCGATCGGATCTTCGAGTCGCGCAGCGGCGGCGCGCAAGCTATCCGCCTCGGTAATCAGTAAGGCAATCTCACGGCGCGGAATCTCGGCT
>CAYWIS010000097.1:0-21218 GCA_964458385.1 uncultured Pirellulaceae bacterium | reverse complement strand
TTGAAACGGGTTCTCAAATTGGAATCGCTTAACGATGCGGCCGACGAGCTTGACGCCAGCGGCTTTGGAACCCTGATGCATGACGTATTAGAGGAGTTTGGCCAAAACCTTGAAGCCCGTGAATGGAAAGACGCTGACAAGATTCAATCACTGCTTGAAGCCATTCTTGACGACGCCGTTCGCCAGCGTCACGGCGCGCATCCCATGCCGGCGGTGAGCGTACAGGTCGAACAGATTCGCTATCGCCTTAAGAGTTTTGCTCAGTGGCAGGCAGAGTGGGCTACTCAAGGCTGGCGGATCAAGTTCACAGAGACGAACGAATTCAAGGAGCCGCCCTATATTGAAGTTGACGGAGAGCCAATGTACCTGCGAGCGCGTCTGGACCGCGTGGACTACAACGCCAAAACCAACGAATGGTACATCCTGGACTACAAGTCGGGCGAAGCGGGCGACACCCCGGAGAAAACACACCGCGTGGACGGTGAGTGGCATGACTTACAGCTCCCCCTTTACCGTGTTCTTGCGAAGTTTCTGGGCGTCGAAGGCAAGATCCGAATGGGGTACATCTTGCTTCCCAAAGATGTCGGTCGCATCGGTTTAGCGCCGGCCGAATGGGCGGACGCAGATTTGGAACAAGCCCTGGAAACAGCGAGGAATGTCGTGCGCCGCGTGCGGCGGCAGGAATTTTGGCCGCCCGCCTCCGAACCGCCTCCCTTCTCCGAAGATTTCGCTGCCATCTGCCAGGACCGTATTGTGGGACAAACGTCCGGGATACTACTCAACGGGACATAAGCAAGAACGCGTTTGGCCGGCGATGATGTTGGCCGTCGACAACAACCAAACCATTGGCGCTGCAGGAACCTGAACGGCTAATTTTCCTTCCCCCGAGCGGCGAAGAAGGAATAACCGATCTCGACACTCACCTTCGACTATGATTCACCCAGCTGCGACGCGTTATCCAAATATCGTCATCCGTGCTTCGGCGGGGACGGGCAAAACATTTCAGTTGTCGAATCGTTTCTTGGAGTTGCTTGATAACGACGTCGCGCTTGATCAGATCCTCGCCACAACCTTTACCCGAAAGGCCGCTGGCGAGATCCTCGACCGCATCTTGCTCCGGCTCGCCGACGCCGCCCTCGACGTGAAAGCATGCGAAACGTTGGGAACATTCATTCACGATCCCGAACTAACGCGCACACGCTGCCGACGCATTCTGGCGGGCGCCACGCGCAATCTACACCGACTGCGCGTAAGCACGTTGGACGCGTTTTTCTCCAAGATCGCCACCAGTTTCAGTCTTGAATTGGGACTACCTCCTGGATGGCGGATTGTTGATGAATTGCAAGATATGCAAATGCGGGCCGAGGCGATCGAGGCTGTGATCGCGCAGGATGCGGCTGCGGATGTCCTCACGCTCATGCATCTGCTCACCAAAGGAGAAGCCAAACGGGGCGTGGGCGACCTGCTGCGTGACACGGTCAATCAGGTCTATGAGGTATTCTGCGAAGCGCCGCCCGAGGCGTGGACCGCCGTGCCGCGTTATCGTCATGTCGCCCCGGAGCGTCTGGCCGAAGCTATTGAGACGCTGCGGCAGATGGAGTTTCCCGACAAGCGTCAACGTACTGCGTGCGACAAGGATCTCGACACGGCCGAGGCCGGCGATTGGGAGGGCTTCATTAGTGGCGGCTTAGCGGCCAAGATCGCCGCCGACGACCTCACGTACTACCGCAAAGAGATTCCCGAATGCGCGGTGAAGGAATACCGCATCCTGTTGCATCACGCGCGGGCAACGCTGCTGGGGCACGTAGCCAATCAGACCGAAGCAGCTTTTAAGATGCTGCAGAAGTTTCATGCCGAATATCAACGTATCAAGCAAGAGCGCCGAGCATTGCGCTTCGAGGACATCACCCGCCGCTTAGCCGACGCCGCAATGCTCGACGACGCGGAACGGGTCGCCTTTCGACTGGACGCCGCTGTGTCGCATTTGCTGCTCGACGAGTTTCAAGATACATCCTTATCTCAGTGGTGTGTTTTGCGTCCGTTTGCCCGACGGGCAGCTTCGGGCGGCACCAATCAATCCTTTTTCTGCGTCGGCGATGTCAAACAGGCGATCTATGGTTGGCGCGGCGGAGTGGCCGAGATTTTCGACGCTCTGGATCTCGAGTTGGATCAGCTTTCTCATAAGTCGCTCAACCAAAGCTTTCGCTCATCGCCGGCGGTCATCGAAACGGTCAATCGGGTTTTCACGCGAATGGTCGAGCACCCTAAACTCGAACATTACGAGAAAGCGATCCGCATTTGGTGCAGCCAGTTTGAGAAACACACAACTGCGCGAGAAGACCTTCCCGGTTATGTAACTCTCGAGGTCTCAAACGCGGTCGGCGAGGAGGAAAATTCCGACGAGGTGCACGACGCCTACTGCGCTCGCCGCATTGCAGAGCTCGTGCGTCAGGCTCCGGGGTTCACTGTAGGCGTGCTGGTACGCACCAATGCCCGAGTGGGACGATTGATTTATCTCCTGCGCGAACTGGGGATTCACGCCAGTGAGGAAGGCGGCAACCCGGTGACTGATTCCGCGGCTGTGGAAGTCGTCTTGTCGCTACTTCGAATGACCGATCACCCAGGTGACACGATTGCCCGCTTTCACGTGGCGAACTCGCCCCTGCAAGGCGAGTTCGCGCTGAACGACTGGCGAGACAACGCTGAGGCAGCTCGGCTGGCGCAGCACGTGCGGCGTCGCTTGCTGGAACAGGGCTATGGGCCGACTGTCTACCAGATCGCACTCGCCTTAGCGCCGGCGTCGTCGCCCCGCGATCAAAGTCGGTTACAACAATTGGTGGAGCTTGCTTACCAGTATCAATTGCAGTCCACGCTCCGCACACGCGATTTTGTGGAGTTTGTCGAACACCAGCGAGTCTCCGACCCTACCGCCGCCGATGTCCGCGTGATGACGATACATCAGGCAAAAGGCCTGGAGTTTGATATTGTCGTGTTGCCTGAACTGGAGGCGAACCTTGTTGGCCAACCCGGATGGTTTGTCGTCGGGCGTCCTGACCCCACGAAGCCTGTAAATCGTGTTATTCGCCATACGAACAAGAACGTTCAGGAACTTATGCCTGGCGAATGGCAGGAGTTATTTGAGCAAAACGTGAGCCAATCGATTCGCGAGGCGCTTTGCGTGTTCTACGTTGCTCTGACGCGCGCGGTCTTTGCCATGCACATGATCATCCGCGCCAGTTCCGGAGCAAGCCGCACGCCTGGAAAGAACTTCGCCGGCTTGCTGCGAGCGAGCTTAACCGATGGCCAACCGCTGTCTCCCGGACAAGTGGAATATGAGTACGGCGATCCGCGCTGGTTCGAGCATCCATTAGCGCAAGAGGTGTTGGCCAAAGCACAGCAGGAAGAACCTGCATCCCCACCGCCGCCCGTGCACATCGTGCTAAAACAGGTGGATAAGCGGCGCCGACGCCTCGACCGAAAATCTCCCTCGCACCTGGAGGGGGGCCGCCGCATCCGTTTGAAAGACGTCTTCGGACACGAAGACATGACGGCCATTCAACGTGGCCTTGTCATGCACGCTTGGTTCGCACAGATCGAATGGCTCGAGGAAGAATCGCCATACAGCGGCGCACCGGACGATGAGACGCTTCTTCGTCTAGGTAACGAAGCTGCGAAGGCTGCAATTCACCTTGAACCGTTAATCAAAGAGTTTCGCGCGATGCTCAAAAATCCTGACGTCGCCGCAACGCTCCGACGAGACGACGTCCTCAAGACGCTTGCCGACTTAGTGTTGTCGGCAAAGGTCTCCGAAGCGAAGAAGAGCAAGTTGTGCCTAGTCGTAGAAAACGAACACCGGTTTGCCGTGCGAGAGGCAGATGCCGTTGTCGCGGGAATTATGGATCGCGTTGTTTTACTTTACGAGGGCGATTCACTCGTTGCGGCTGACTTGATTGACTTTAAGACCGATGTGCTGAAGTCCAAGAAGGCCATTGCCGAACGCGCCGCATTCTATCGGCCCCAAATGGAAGCGTATCGACGGGCGCTCTCCCAAGAATTTTCTCTGCCGCAGGAGCGAATTTCCGCGCGTATGGTGTTTGTTGACCGTGGGACGGTCGTCATGGTTTAGAATGACGGTAGGCTTCGGAAACATGGCGCGGCGCCTAGACGCTTACGGCGCCCTATTTCGCCCTACAAGGAGCTTGTGGCATGACGGAGCGCAATTCCGCCCTGGAATCCATGCGGAAACTCTCGCCGCGGAGGCACACCTCGCAGGCCCAAACTGTGGAGGAATTGGTCGAGGAGCAACTTTTCCATTTTGGCATTTCGCCGCAGAGTGAATTGGGAACCGCGCTTGCGGCGGTATCGCATCGGCTTTATGCCTGCCAAAACGATGTCGACCGGCTCTGGCGCATCACGCTAGAAACAATCACGTCGCTCCCTCACCGTGATCGAATCGCGTTGTTCAACGCCAAGAAGTTTCTCTCGTTTCAATTGGCCAAATTGCTCGACACACTGCAAAATCCCTTTCGCCGCACCTACCAAGAGCTGCAATACAGCAACACCACGCAGTCGGCCAAGGGGCCATACGCGGTCTTTGATAATGTGACAGCCATTTTTTCCGCCACGCCTGTCATCGCCCGGACCGCCACCTACATCTATGCATGCGCTGAATGGATTGCTGACGCCTTTCAGGGAAAGGAGCTACTCCTTGACATTTACTCGCGGTTACTGAATCCGACTTCCGTATCGCTTGCGAACTTTATTGTCGACCTGGAAGCGGGGCCGTACGCGCGCGACTACTTTGCCTGGAATTTCAACAGCGGAATGGCGGCGATCGACGCGGCGCTCTCTCACCTCTTAGGGCGCGATGACATTCTTATCACAAGCCGAAATATTTACGGCGGGGCCCATCAATTAATCCACGACTGGTTCGCTAAGCCTGCCAACTTGGAAATCGCCGTAGAATCGTTTGACGGCCACTCGGGCGACGCCCTAGAGCAATGCTGGGCGATGGTTCAGCAGAAATATGCTGACCGCTTGGCCCAAGGCCGCCGCGCTTACGTCTACTTGGAATCGCCAAGCAATCCGCACGGAGATTTTTTGGACACGCCGGCCATATGTAAGACGGCGCACAAGTACGGTCTGCGAGTGATACTCGATGCAACCGTGGGAACCCCCTTCCTGGTGCGACCGCTCCAGCGAGAGGATCCCGCCGAGCGTCCCGACTTTGTGATCCACAGCTACACGAAAGATTTGACCGGAACCGGGTCAACCATTGCCGGATGCGTCATCGGACGCAACGAAGACATGTTCATTCCCAAGGGGGAAACCGTTGGGGGCGTGCGGTGGGATGAGACGATGTTTTGGAATGTGTATTACGTCAAAGGCGCGTTCCTTAACGCCGACGCAGCCTACGAGGTCATACAAGGCATGCGCACATTAGAGGTGCGTATGCTTGCCAAATGCATCAACACCCGTATCCTCACACGGCTTTTCCACAGACATCCTCAGATCGATGTCCATTCAAGTGAGTTGCCAGACCACCCCAATGCCCCCGTGCGCGAGTCGTTAGCATACCTCGGACTACCGGCTCCGCTGTTCACCATCGACATTCGCGGCGTCCCCCGCGCCGCTTTCCAACGATTCTTCGACTGCTTGGAGCCAACGTTCGCCCATATGATTAGTCTTGGCCAATCGAACACCATCATTAGTTGTCCGGCGCTCACAACCCATTCCGAACTTGACGAAACCGCTCTCCGTGAGGCCGGCATCGGCCCAACTACAATCCGTTTTGCCGTGGGAGACGAGGATCCCAAGGATCTGGCCTTCCACTTTATCGAGGCCGCTAAGCTGACCATCGATCCGCTGGTCCCAGGATTTTCCGCCGGTTTCCCCTGGCCGTCGGAAATTGACCAACTGGTCCGCGAATGTTATCTCGATACGCATCGCAAGTACATTGACGCAAAGCGTAAATTCGGCGAATAGGAGAAGAGGCCGCGTCCGACTTTGGTCAGTGGCTAACTCGGCACATATGGGGGATATTCCGAGTTCGTTCGCCCACGTTTGCGGCCAACTTGCGTACGCGCCGCCGGGCCAAAATTGAACTCAGGGAGAACCTCGCACGCCGTCACCCTTCACAATGCAAGTTCGCCGCGCCCCGGCTCACATTGGCTTGTGTTGGGCTGTTCAACGCAATTGCGAGCGCCCCGGCACATGTGATCCCCGCCCGCGATTCGGAACTTGACGCTGGCTAGTCCAATTCCATCGGCATCGTTTTGCCTGACTCGGCTGGAGGGTTCGCGGGAAAGTGAAGACGAAAGCGGCACCCTTTGCCCGGTTCGCTGGTCACCTGAATGTCGCCATTGTGTTCGCGAAGAATCTTTTGACTTACCGGTAAACCTAGACCGGTGCCGCGAGCGCCTTTTCGTGACTCAAAGACCGCAAACAGCTTCTTAATTTCGTTGGGCGGAATGCCCCCACCGTTGTCTTCCACGTCGACCCACGCCATTCGCTTTTCGGCCGAATAGCCAGTCGAAACAACGACACGTCCGCCTTCGATTTTCTCGCAGGCGTCAATAGCGTTGGTCACGACGTTAAGAATCGCGCGGTGTAGCGCTTCGGGATCGAACGTCAAGGTCGGAAGGTTGGGGCTCGGCCGAAAAATCAACTCGACCTGATAATCGGCCGCCCGGGCCTGCATCATTTGTACTACGTCGCCGGCCGTCTCGTTCAAATCGGCCGGCACCAAGTCCGGTTTGCGTTCCTTGCTAAAGGTCAGCATGTCCATCACCAGGTTGCTGATGCGTTCCTGGTTCTTCTCGACAATGCTCCACCCCTTGCGAATTACCTCGTATTCGTTCGTGCGCAACCCTTCTTCGATCAGATAGCTGCCGCCCCGAACGCCTTGAAGAATATTCTTGATATGGTGCGAAAGGGTCGCGATGGTCTGTCCCATCGCCGCCAACCGCTCGGCCTGCACCATCGCCGAATAGTACGACGTATCTTCGACGGCCAGGGCTGCTTGGTGACCAATGGCGACCATCAACTTGAGATGTTCTTCGGTGAACCGGGCGCCCGTGGGCGATTGAATACTGCGGCCGGGCGGCGTGAACGTGTCGATATAAATCACGCCAACAATTCCGTATCGCCCTTGCATGGGAACGCAAATCGCCTCACGCACGCCCATCTTGAGGATGCTTTGTGCGGGGTTCCAGCGTTGGTCCTCGCGAGCGTCGGTGGTCAGCACGCCCTCCTTTTTCTCCATCACATAATCAAGGATGGTGCGGCTGATGCGGATCCGTTCATCGGCCGAGGCGGCCTTCCGCGTGCGGCGGGCTTTGGGAATGAGTTCCTGGGTATCGTGGTCGACCAGCATGATACAGCCGCGGTCAGCCTCGACCCACTCAAAGATCAGGTCCATAATTCGCCGCAGCAGTTGATCAATGTCCAGCGTGTGGCTGACCGCCAACGCCGTTCGGTACATGATCTGCAAATTGCTGCGGGCCCGAGCTAGCCATGCATTCTCGACATCCATACCGAGCATTGGCTCCAGGATCCGGCTACCTTCTTCCTGGCCAATGCTCCGGATGATCCGCGACTCGGCCTCGGCCGGTCCTTGGCCGACGATATTAATGACTTGAGAAAGGTCTTCAGCCTCTTCTTCGGCGCCGGTGAAAATTAGAAGCGTTCGGCCGATTTGGACACGATCGCCGCTCTTGAGAACGCGCTCGCCAATGGGTTCGCTGTTGACGAAGGTGCCATTGGAGCTGTTCAGATCCACAAGCACCCACTCATCGCCATTGCGACGAAGTTCTGCATGGCGACGAGATGCTTCTGTATCGTGAAGCTGAATATGATTGCCCGTGTCGCGACCGATCGCGTGGACCGGCTTAGTCAGTTCGAACCGGCGCCCCTGATCGCGTCCTTGGATGACGAACAACGAAGCCACTATGCCGCCTCCGATTCGCGACAAGAAAGAGCCCGGCGGCTCATTCGCTCCCCACAAGGAAGTATGCGACCGGCGGCGCCACCGCCTTGCGTTTGGTCATCGCGCCGCCAACAGTTCCTCAATTTTATGAATGAGCGGCGCGAAATGATAGGGCTTAGAGAAGACGCGAGCATCTCCCCGCGTCGTTTCTAGATTGCGAACTTTGCCCAGAACAACTAATTGCCCGGAACTGTCGCCTGTCGCGCGGTCAAAAGCGCCGAATGTATCACTTTCGGCGTCGTCCTCAACGTCCAGATCCACAACCACGACGTGGGGGCGCCGGCGGCGCAAGAGGTCCAATCCTTGCTCGATCTCCTCGGCCTCCAAGATCCGTACTCCTCGGCGCTCCAGCGCAAACTTGAGGACCTCGCGTGTCTCGGCTGATGGATCGACAATCAACACGCTGCGGGCGTCCGGAGGGCATGACGTAGGGTTGGATGGTGATTCGGTCGGAAGCATGGGGGGTGGGATTAGTGAGGCAAAGGGGCCGGCAGAACAAACGTCCGTGCTTGTTCCGACTCCGGCCCATACCGCACGTCCTGTGCGGGGGCGGTGAGAATACTCATACCGATGTGGTTTGTCAAAATCGTTTTATCTGTCCGCCGACGGCCCTCGCCCTGTTTCCGAACCACAACCAGTGGGGTTCCTTCTCGTCCAACATGGTGGTTTCTCGCGCCGCTTGACGTGGGTCGAGGATCGGGCAAACAATGACCAGGAAGATGTCACATTCCTCAGAAGGGTAGAATTCTTATGCGTTTCATTGATTCGGACCTTCCGTCGCACAATCGCCGCCGATGGCTGCTGATGGAAGCGCTCGCGGTGTTCACCAGCGTTCTACCCCGGTATTGCGTCGCAGCGGAGCGCGAGGCCAATGCTGCATCGGCCGCCCGACTCTACGAATCGGTGAAGTTTCTCTCGTCCGATGAATTGGAAGGCCGCGGAATTGGAACGGAAGGTCTCGATAAGGCCGCCACCTATATTGCAGAGCAGTTTCGTGATATCGGCCTGAAAACCGACGTATTCAATGGATCGCCATTCCAAACGTTCACTATCAACGCCAGCCCCGAGTTAGGCTCGAACGACCAAAACCGCCTGATGCTCCTTGGACCGGGAGGCGAGGGAGAAGCGACAACGGAACTTCCTTTAGAGTTGGGCAAGGATTTCAATCCGCTCGCCATCGGGGGCTCGGGACGTATCGAGGCGCCCCTGGTTTTTGTTGGCTATGGCATAACCGCGCCGGAGCATCAGTACGATGATTACGAGGGGCTCGACGTGCGCGGAAAGGTTGTTGTCATATTGCGGAAAGAACCGCGCCAGGAAACCGATGGCGATGAGTTCAACGGAAAGCATCCTTCGAAGCACGCGTTATTTACAACGAAGGTTGAGAATGCCGTCAATCACGGCGCGGCGGCGATTATTTTCGTCAACGACCATTATGAATTAGTCACCAAGCGCAGCTCGGCGCGTGAGACATGGCAAAAGGCGGTTCAGCAACTGGCGGAAGCGGTGCAAGAGTTCCAGGAGGCGAACGATGATTCGCCCGAAGCCTTCCAAAAACATCGCGAACAAATTCAAACGCTGATTGAGCAAATTCAGGAAAGCGCGAAGACGTTGGACTCGGATCCCGACACGCTGTTGGGGTTTGATCAAGCGGGCGACGTCGCCCACCATGAGAACGTGCCTATTTTCTTCTGCCGCCGTGAGGTCATTGACCCGATCGTTCAGAATTCGCTGGGGTTATCGCTTGCCGAGATTGAAAAGAAGATCGACGAGAACCTGACCCCGCGCAGTGGCCTGCTGGAACACTGGACGGTTAAGGGAGAAGCCCATATCGTCCGCCGCAAGGTTAAGATTAAGAATGTTGCAGCCGTCCTCGAAGGCGAAGGGCCATATGCGGACGAAACCATTGTGATCGGCGCTCATTACGATCACCTAGGGCTTGGCGGCCCCGGCTCACTTGCTCCTTGGACGCGCGAAATTCACAATGGCGCCGATGATAATGCATCGGGAACCGCGGCGTTATTGGAGGTGGCGCGCCGGCTGGCGGCTCACGACAAAAAGCCGCGCCGTCGAATTCTGTTCATCGCCTTCACCGGCGAAGAGCGAGGTCTGCTGGGAAGCGCGCACTACGTCAAAAACCCGGCGTTTCCCTTGGAGAAAACGGTGGCCATGATCAACATGGACATGGTCGGACGGTTAGACGACAACAAGCTGGTGGTCTATGGCGTAGGAACTGCCGAAGGTTTTGAATCGCTGATTGATCGCCTCAACGAAACTCACGGTTTCCGCATCACGAAGAACGAGAGTGGTTATGGCCCGAGCGACCATACCTCGTTCTATACCAAGGGGATCCCGGTGATGCACTTGTTCACGGGCACGCATAGTGATTATCACCGGCCAAGCGATGATTACGACAAGATCAATGTCGAGGGCCTGCGTCGCGTCACCGACTTTGTTGTCGACATCACGCTGGCGATTTCCGATAACCGTGAACGGCCAAAGTATCTGGAAACTCAACGCCCCCAAACGGCCAACCGTGGACAATGGCCCTATTTTGGCAGCGTTCCTGATTACGCTTCCGATGCGAAAGGCCTGAAGCTTCAGGATGTGGCTAAGAATGGCCCAGCCGCCAAAGCCGGCCTTAAAGGCGGCGACATCATCATCGAATTCGGCGGGCAAGCGATCACGGGAATTGAAGATTTCGCAAACGCCCTTAGCAAGCACAAGGGCGGTGACCGTGTTATCGTGAAAGCGCTCCGCGATGGCGCCGAGATTTCGGTGGAAGTCACACTCGAGGCGCCTCGCTAGTCGACGACCATCAATCGCTTTCCATTACGTTAACCGCAAACCGATCGGGAGGGCCGTGATGCCTTCCCGATCGGTTTTTCTTTGTCGATCGACCACAGGTAGCGTCACCGGCAGGCGAGCGCCGTGTGGCCCAAGGCGGCGCGATGCGCTTTGGGAGGATGTGTTTATTGTCCCCGCCGTTCTGGACTGTCGGCGATTAGTCAGGTTCCTCCGTTTCCTCGGGCTCGATATTGGATGGACCGTGCAGGCTTTCCACTTCGACGGGCGGCAAGGTGAGGACGCGGTACAAACAATACCCTGTTAACAGCAAGACGGCCGCAATTGAAACGACCATAATGACCCATCCCGTTACCGTCATTTCCCTGCCTCCTCTGTCAGCGATTCAAGCAATGCAAATCGGCCTTCCTTTTCCCAACGCTTACCGGCAATGTGAATTAGTACGAGAAGAAACACGAGTATGACGCCAATGAACAGAAGTGAACTCAACACAATGGTATTCCGGCCAATTATCTCGATGTAGCCAGGCGTATGGGCAAAGACCTGCAGGCGATCGTCCAGCATGCGCAGGTAATACAGCGTCGCGCCGGTTATATCCCGCATCACCCAGGCGCCCGGCTCCTCAGCCGACAACGTCACCTCGTCAGGCAGTGCAGCCGCCGCGGTTTGAAACTCCTCTCGTAGTCCCGCGGGAATAACGCCCTCTTTTAACGTTTCGGCATACTGTCCATCAGCATCAAAACGGAAGGTTTCGCCGCTGGGCAACTTGTAGTAGCAGAACAGCATAAAGATCGCCAGCAGATAAACTGGCACCACGTACTTGAGCATTAACTGCACGGCCCAGGGGATTCGAATATGAGCGCCTTTATGTGATTCGATGTCACCCCGTTCAATTCCGAACACCCAGCCGTACAGAATGGATTGTGAAAGCGCCAGGATGAAAATGAGAACACTTCCAACCCAGAAATCGAATGTATCTAACGCTAAGAGGTTCTCCGAGAAATAAAGTACAAAACCACAGCCCAAGGCGCTAATCAGACCGAGGAAGGTGGCCGACACATGGCGCCGCATTCCTAGTCCTTCTTCAAAGAAGGCGATCACTGGTTGCAGCATCGAAACACTGCTGGTAACCGCAGCCAGGAAAAGCATCAGAAACCAAAAAAATCCGAATACTCGTCCTCCCCACATTTGCGTGAACACGTTGGGAAGCGCGATAAATCCGAGTTGGAACGATGACCCAACGAATTCCCCTGCCGCAACACCAAGGAAGAGAAATGCCGCCGGGACCGTGATCAGTCCACCTAAACAAACTTCAAAGAACTCATTCACGGAGCACGACGTGAGTCCGCTTAAGACAACGTCATCTTTTTCGCTTAGATAACTTGCATAGTTGATAATGACGCCAAACCCCACCGAAAGACTGAAAAAGATCTGTCCCGAGGCCGCCAGCCAAGTTTGAGGATCGCGTAGCTTCTCCGCATTCGGATTCCACATAAATCCCAATCCGTCAATCACGGAGCGGCCATTGACGGGCGGCAAAGTGATAACGCGGATGAGCACAACCAGCGCCAGCAACGCCATGAGTGGCATGGCGAACTTGCAGAGAATCTCAATGCCTTTGCTCACGCCACGATAGATAAGATAGAAGTTCATCAGGAAAACGCCCGCGAGAACCCACAGCCATTTTCCGCTTTCGCCGCCCAGTGCAAACCCATTCTGGTGACTGCCGACGAATCGTTCGAAGAACGTTCCAAAGGCGATGGCCCGTTTTTGATCGTCCGTCAAGTTTGCCGCTTCCGCGTACGCGTCCCCCGGCTCGATGCCTTTGCTGACTTGCGCTTCGGCGTAGATGTCGGGCGCCTGTAAATAGTACTTAGTCGCTCCACTCACTTGCGTTGCCGTATCGGCGCCATCATACTCCTGAACCGCGGCGATCTTTGCCTCGTCGATCATCAGGCCCCCGGTCAGGTAGTTCACCGCGTAGCCGAGGCACCAAGCCTCGATCAACACGTAGTACATGTAGATCACCAGGGGAATTAGTAACGCCAAGACGCCGAGATAACGAGCCTTACGGGTTCGCGCCACGGTTGCGTAGATGCCTGGCGCCGAGTTGAAACCTCGGGCGCCAGCGTACCGCCCCATGGTCCACTCCGCCCAGCAAAGCGGAATTCCCAAGACAAGCAGCGAGATAAAATACGGCAGCATGAACGCCCCACCGCCGTTCTGAGCCGCATTGCCGGGAAATCGCAAGAAGTTACCAAGTCCCACTGCAGAACCGGCGACCGCCAAAATGACGCCGATCCGCGAGCTCCATTGTTCCCGTACCGGTCCAGTCGACACGTCAATTTCTCCTGGTTAGAGAGCAGCCGGCTTGCGCAAAGGCCGCGCAAGGGAAGCCCCGATGTGCTTCAGCGCAGTTGCAACGCCTATGTGACGGGAGAGGTTACGGCCGGCCTTCCGTAAACGAGGGCAAATATAACAGGCAGCGCAACTCAAGCAACCTCGGTATGGGGAGTTTCCCAGACAGAAGGGCCATTACAGCGCTTCTTTGAGGTGTGCAAATTAGCGCGACTTACGATGACAGCCCCAAAAAACGCTTTGTGGAAGTCGACGAGGCAAGATTGAGTTGGAATAGGCCACGGAAAATATCGCTGCGACGGTTAGTAGGGTCGCTACGAGTGGCTAAGTACGTGTTTCTTCGCTTACATGGCGGCTGCCACATATCATCGATCCCCGGAACGGAGCGGTATACTGGGCCGGGAACTCATACGATTTCCAAGCATTGCAGCGACCATGTTGAACCGAACACCGGTCGCGGGTGCTAGTAATTGGAATCATTTCTCGCTGTATCTTCGGCCTTTCTTCGACATGACCGCCAGTACGTCGCCAGCTAAACGAACCATGACGATCTTTCAGTCACAGTGTTCAACAGCAAAATGGAGATTGAAGCCAGGCAGGCCACCAGTTGCCACGCGCTTGCCAAGAGCGTGTAATGACACTTGTCGGTTCCCGGACGCATCGCAGGAGGATCTTCCCCAATGCCACGATTGAACGTTGTTGAACCAAGCCAAGCCCAAGGTGAAGTGAAGCAGATTTTTGACGACCTGCAGAAAACGAAAGGCGTCGTGCTGAATATCTTCAAAGGCATGGGAAACAGTGCGGCTGCACTGAAAGCCTACCTGGAAATGACGAAGATCCTCAGCGAAGGCGAGTTGACTCCAGAAGACCGTGAGGTTGTCTACCTAGGAGTAAGTCAGCTCAACGGCTGCGTTTACTGCGTTTCGGCTCACACGGGAATCGCCAAGCGGGTCGGGATGTCGGACGATCAAATATTGGCCATACGAAAGTTTGATCCGCTATCGGAAAAGCACAAGGCGCTCCTCACCTTTGTACAACGCGTGATGGACACCAAAGGCGTCGTAGACGATGCCGACGTGGCCGCTGTGCGCTCGGTAGGATACACCGATGGCCAAATTGCGGAAGTGATTGCCTATATCGGCTTGGCCACATACTCCAACTACTTTAACCACGTGTTCAATACGCCGCTGGATCTGCCGCAAGCGCCAGAGGTGTGATTTCTGGGCCTCCCGGTCATCGGCCAAGGCTCGTTGCAGCCGTTTATGGGGTGAAACCGGAAGTTGCCCTAGCGACCACGGTTAACGCCCCGCGGCCACATCGTCGCCGTCGACGCGTAATTCGGGTATCACTGACAATACCCAACGCACCGCATGAACGGAAAGGCTATTCCCTGCTAAGGACCAAGTCCTTTGCCGGGACAGTTTCGGCGGCAGAGTGAAGCTTTCGGGAAACCCAAGGAGTCGCAAGATCTCCTGCGGGGAAAATCGCCGCACGCCGCTTGCTACGCTTAGATATGATCCACTGTGGACGGGTGACCGGCCATAGGCGCCGGTAAAGCACGAAGTAATCGCCGTGTCGTCGCGAGCCGAGACAATGTTCATCGACCTGCGGTAACGTTCCACGAGTTCGGGCGAAACAAACAGATCCTGGGGCGGCTCGGGATCAAGATACTCTCGAAGCGGTACCGATGGAACTCGCCAATGCGGCCACGGCGCCAGTTCGCCTTGAGCGGCGACGAGATAATAACGTGGTCGCCGGTTGGGAACGCCAATCTCCGTTGGGCAAAGCAACCGCTCGGCGATACGGTATTGGCACTGCAAGAGCGTTTCTCGGACTAACTGCTGCGCTTGCGAGCCTTCGAACCCGCCCACATTTTCTAACGCTACATACCGCGGCCGAATTTCACGAATCCGTTGCAATACGACTTTCAGCGAATGGGCTCGCGAATCCTCCAAGTCTCGCCGCCGCCCACGTACGGTATACGGTTGACAGGGCGGCGAAAGCCACCACAATTCGGCGTCGGCTTCGCGGTAAACTAGGTCGGGCAGACTTTCAATCGTGCGTGTTGCGATGGGATGCGGGAAGTTTGTCCGATACACCGATAGAGCATCACAATCAATATCAATCGCGGCGACGACCTCGGCCCGCTTGTCAAGCGCCGCAGCGCATCCGCCGATGCCACAGAAAAGTTCTAATACGCGAAAGGTTGACGTGGATCCCACGGTCGAGTTTGGTAACAAAACGCTCCGAAAGAAATCTGTATTGCAGGCAGGAAATGGGTAATCCGACTAAGCGCCGACGGATGAAGGAACTACAAACGTCATGAGGTCTTTCTTTCTTCGATTCTACTTATGCATCGCGATCTTGGGATGGGTAGGTTGCCGCGGGCAGAATGTCGACCCCGTCGTGCCGGCCGACACGGCGCTTTCCAACAATTTACCGCCACTAGAAGTTGCTCCCGACGACTGGCCCTGGTGGCGCGGACCGCAGCGTAATAACCACGCGCAAGGTCCGTTGCCTCCTCTTACGTGGAGCACAACGCAGAACGTCTTGTGGAAGACCGAGGTTCCTGGTCGCGGGCACGCAACGCCATGCCTATGGGGTGACGCCATATTCATCTCTACCGCCGACGAGGCCAAGGAGTCTCAGCAGCTACATTGTTATGATCGGCAGTCCGGAAAGCTTCGGTGGACCTGCGAGTTGCACGGTGCGGGGTTCATGAAGGCCCATGCAAAAAACTCGCACGCTTCCGCCACTCCCGCTTGCGATGGCGAACATGTATTCGTCGCCTACCTGGCGGTTGACGCTTTATGGGTAGCTGCCCTAACCTTGGAAGGCACGATCGCTTGGCGCGCCCAGGCTGGGCCGTTCGCTTCGGAGCATGGGTACGGCAGCTCGCCCGTTATTTACGAATCGCTGGTCATCGTTGCAGGCGACAACGTAAACCAGGGCTATATAACCGCGCTGCACCGCGAAACTGGCAAGATTGTGTGGCGCACCGCGCGCGGCGCCGATCCAAGCTACGGGACGCCGATACTCGTCACAACCGCGGGACGCGACCAGTTGTTGCTCAGCGGACAGCGCACGATGGTTAGCTACAACCCGGCGACAGGCGAGGAACTGTGGAATTCGTTGGGGCCAGCCGAAGTGACTGCGAACACCGTGGCTTGGAATGAGGATTTCGTGTTCGCCAGCGGCGGTTATCCAGAAACGGGTATCTTGGCGATCCGCTCCGATGGCGGAGGGGAAATTGCTTGGCGGAGTGAAGGTAAGGTCTACGTTCCCTCTCCGCTGGCAACGCGCGATCGGCTCTACATTGTTCAAGACAACGGCGTCGCCAAATGTTTGAACGCCGAAACAGGTGAAGAAATCTGGTCGAAGCGTCTTGGCGGCGCGTTTAGCGCTTCTCCCCTTCTTTGTGGCGATGTTGTCTTCGCCGCGAATGAGGCAGGGGTTGTGTTCGTGTTTAAGGCCGCCGATCGCTACGAAGAGCTAGCACGCAATGATCTGCGTGAGAGCATATTCGCCAGTCCCGTCATCGCCGGAGGTCGGCTCTACCTGCGCACCGATCGCCACCTTTACTGCATCGGACAACCATCATCCAAAGAAGATCGCGCCGATACGCACTAGACCGTAGGATATGGGGCGGCACTCAACCTCCGATGGTGCAACGATGATCAACGCCGACCCTTGCACTAGGTAGGGCGGCGGAGGAACGCCACAAGGCATACGTCGTCGTGGAAGGCCCGGCCTTCCGTAAAAATTCGGACGTCGTTGAGCACAGCGCGGATGACGTGCTTGGGTTCGCTGCCTGCTTTCACGATCGCGTTCCCCATGCGCGACGATTTGTAGAGGTCGCCTTTCCGGTTCATGGCCTCCGTCACGCCGTCGGTATACAACATGACGAGATCGCCAGGCTCAAGCGATATGGTAAATTGCTCGTACGCCATCGACTCGTGAACGCCGAGCGGCAAACCTCCCAATTCATCGAGCTCGTGGATTTGCTTAGACCCCGCCCTGCGCAGTAGCGGATAGGGATGCCCCGCATTAACCACCGTCATGGAATTGCTGTGGTCGTCCAGCACGCACAAAACTTGGGTGATGAAAGGAAGATCGGGGAATTGCACCGACAGTTGCCAATTGAGCTTCGAGACGGCTTGGGCCGGCGTATCGGTGGTTAACAGGGCGTATCGAATATCGCTGCACAGTCGCGCCATGGTGAGTGCGGCCGATACGCCGTGGCCCGCCACATCACCTACGACAACCGCCACGCGTCCATTGGGCAGTTCGATGTACTCAAAGTAATCACCCGCCACGTACTGCGCGGCTCGATAGTGGTGAGAGAACTGATATGCCAAGGTGCGGGGTGCGCGTTGCGGAAGAAAAGCCAATTGCACACTCCGCGCCAAATCTAATTCCAGGTTGCGGCGGTCCAGCTCAAGTAATTCTTCGTGAATCTCCGTATATTCAACCGCCTGACCGGCAAGGAAAGCAACGCTCGCCAAGACTTCCAAATCGGACTGCGTAAAAGGCCGGCGAGGATCGTTCGTTTCAAGGTGGATCACGCCCAAAGGCGAACGTGATGGGCCCATCAACGGGGCGCACATCACGGAACGAATGGGTTCGCTGTCGTCCAATGCCGATGATGCAAGTCCTCCCAAGCGATCATCGGATTGAGCGTCACTGCTCAGAAACGCAACCCCTTCGCGCATGACGCGCTGCGCCACCTGACCACCAATTGGACTCACGGTGTCGGACCCCGTGGTTTCATGCTTAATCGCTCGCAGTTCAAGTTCGCCGCTTGGCTTATCACGTTGAAGAATGTAACCGCGCCTGGCTTGGGGGAAAATTCGGAACAAACTCTCAAGGATGCGCGGCAGCACCTCAGCCAAGTTCAGCGACGCCCCAAGACTTTGCGTGATTTCCAGAATTGCTTGCAGCTTGGTAAACGCGTGGTCTCGCGCTCCCGGGCCGGAAGCCGGACCGGAGCCAACCAATGCGTCATCGGCAAGTGTTGCTGCGGGCGAATGCTCTTCCGCGGCGAGATCGCGGAGAGCAACGAATTCCCCTAATTGCTGAAGCCCATCGAGTGTCGACTCGTCGTCTCCCAAAGTGTCTTGCGGGTGTTCTGCGGGCGGCGCTGCGTCCGAGGTAGAATCGAGGAATTGGAAAACAATGTCGTGAAGGGCGATTTGGTCTTGGTGGTATAGTTGCGTAATCTCACTAATTCGTCGCCCGTTGATGGCCACTCCATTGACGCTGTTGAGATCCTCGATAAAGTACACTCCGTCGCGTTGGAAAATGCGAGCGTGCCGCCTTGAAATGGTTCGATCCGATAAGACGATGTCACTGTGAGGGTCGCGCCCTAGTAGCACTTCGCGTCGAGTCGCCAACTCGAAAAATGAATCGACGTTCGCTCCTCGCAAAACATGCAAAGTCGCCATCCGGGCCCTCCGCCAAGGAAATCCATCGGAAGCGCGGGAGTTCGTCTTATTAGTTGAACGTCGTTATCGGCGCAATAGAAACTGCTATCATTTTACACTTCCCACCCCCCAAAAGTCCACGATTTGCGGGCATCCGTACAAAACATGCGGAAGGATACCGGAGTTGCCGGAGCCGATCTATGAAACTTCACTTTCTCGGGGCCAATCGCCAAGTCACCGGTTCGCGCTATTGCCTGGAGACAGCAGCCGGACGGGTATTAATTGACTGCGGCATGTTTCAGGAACGCGAATTCCTGGGGCGAAATTGGGCGGCGCCGGTCATCCCCGTCGACGAGATTAACGCGGTATTGCTAACGCATGTCCACATCGACCATAGCGGACTGTTGCCTAAGCTCGTTCAACAGGGGTTCCGTGGCCCAATTTACGCAACTCGCCCCTCGTGTGAATTGGCCGGCCCTCTGCTCCGTGATGCAGCGGAGATTCAAGAGGAGGATGCAGCTTACAAGAAACGTCGGCATGCCAAAGAGGGTCGCCGAGGAAAGTACCCAGAAATCCCGCTCTACACCGAGCAAGATGTGGGCAAGACTCTTCCACTCTTCCATGCCGTTGCCTACCGCACGCCGCGGGAAATTATTCCCGGCCTGACTGCCACCTTCCACGATGCCGGCCACATTCTCGGGTCAGCAATGATCGAAGTGTGCTTAAAGGAGGGGGATCAGACAACGACGATCGTGTTCTCGGGCGATATTGGCCAGCATGACAAACCAATTATTCGCGATCCAAGTTACTTTCGCCAAGCGGATTACATCGTCATGGAATCGACGTATGGCGACCGCGACCACGAAACGCGGGGTAAGATTGAAACCCAACTGGCCGAAGTGATAAACACCACGGTGCGTCGAGGTGGAAATGTTGTCATCCCAACTTTTGCTGTCGAACGAGCGCAGGAGCTGATGTACTATATCAGCCGCCTCGTTCATAAGGATCGAATCCCCGATGTTGCCGTCTTTCTTGACAGCCCCATGGCGGTCGACGTGACCAATATCTTTCGTCGGCATCCCGATGCTTTTGACGAAGAGTCATGGCGGCTTATCGCTTCGGGCGAACCCCCGCTTCATTTTCCCGGATTGCGAATGGCGCGGTCAATCGCGGAGTCGCAAGAGATCAATCGCTATAACAAGCCGGCGATCATTATGGCCACGTCGGGAATGTGCACCAACGGACGCATCAAACATCATCTCCGTCACAATATCGAGCGGCCGGAGTCGACCATTCTCTTTGTTGGCTATCAAGCCCACGGCACGCTAGGGCGCCAGATCCTCGAAAAACCCGCTGAAGTGCGCATCCATGGCCGCTTATACCGCGTTCGGGCTGAAATCGCGCAGCTTTATGGTTTTTCAGGGCATGCAGATCGCAGTGGTCTTTTGCGGTGGGTACGAGCCTTTGAGCGGCCTCCGCGGCGTCTTTTTCTTACGCATGGAGAAGAGCAAGCAGCCTTGAACCTGGCGAACACGATTCGCGAGGAACTACGCTGGTCGGTCGAGGTGCCCGAATACGGTCACGTCTTTGAGGCGTAACGCGGTCGATTGAGAGCGGCGCTCAAGACGCAAGAACTTCCGAAGGCTTCGCCACTGCTCGCGCTGGTTATACGAGTTGGGAAAGCGATTCGTCAAGGACGCAATGGCTTAGGTCGGAAACAAAAACTTCATAAGATCCGGCGCACCCAAGGGGCGCACACTGGCGAAAACTTCGCCAGCGCCAAATCCCGCCGCTGACCCCGCCGAAAGCGCTGCTCCGCGCAGGCGGTCAAAGATGTATTCCTTATCCGCGGGAAACTGCGTCTTGTAGCAGCGAACCGCTTGGATCTTGGTTTCTAGCGTGTCGGTGATGTCAGCTACAAAATGCGCCATTCCGGGATTCATCAATACGGGTTCAAACGCAAGACGAAAATAGAGTTGCGAGGAGATTGTGTGGACTGGCAAGTGGTCGAACGTTTCATCCCACTTTGTTAAGCGAGAATAAAACACAGCGGCGTCGGTAATCTGCATGGCTTGCCAATGGTCGGGCGAAGCCATCGGCGTCTTATCGCCAAATCCAATTACGACCTTCGGGCGATACTTTCGGAACTCCTTCGCCAGCGCAACCCGATTTTCGAAGGTATCGAACAATCGCCGGTTCCCCAGGTCAAGCGTTACCCGCTTGGTAACTCCCAGGATACGAGCCGCCTCTTGCGCTTCGGCCAGTCGTTCCTCTGGACCAGCGCTTAAAGGAGTTGGCTCGCCGTCGGTCAAGTCGATGATTCCGACCCGATAACCAAGTTTCGCCAGCCGAGCTAACGTGCCTCCGCAGGCGATTTCTACGTCATCAGGATGGGCGCCGACGGCGATCACATCCAATTGCGGGTAATCCTGAAGCGGATCGCTCACGAGAGAATCGTCTTCAAAAGGGAACGCATTGACGTCGGTTCCCAAGCCATTGCTTGGGAACTAAACGACACCGGGTACGGCGTTCAAAACTCGGAGGCAAGCCCCCTCCGCCCATAGCGATTAATAAACCTACGGTAACCGCTTGACTCGGATATTGCGGAAGTAGACCTTGCTGTCGGGATCGTGAGCCTGAAATGC
>CAYWIS010000096.1:0-21264 GCA_964458385.1 uncultured Pirellulaceae bacterium | reverse complement strand
GCGCTGTTAAACGCTTGTGGGGGAAGGCAGACGGGAGCGGATCAACGGGCGGACCAAGCCTCCGGCGCTACGCCACCTTGTCCTTTCTACGTTGCGTTCACGCTGGAAACGCCTACTTGAATGGCTCGGCGCTGGGGGCAATACTGTCCCACGCTGCGGGAAGTTCGCTCCTCACCCATGTGAAAGGAAGAATCATGTCGCGACCCGGCGCTGTCACCTTCAAGGGAACTCCGATGACTTTGGCGGGCGAGGAAGTTCGCGTAGGTCAGGCGGCCCCCGACTTCAAATTGCATTATTTTCAAGACGGCTTGAAAACCATCACCTTAGCCGACTTGAAGGGCAAGCCCGCAGTCATTAGCGTGGTCCCCTCGCTCGATACGGGCGTCTGCCAAATTCAAACTAAGCGATTCAACGAGGAGTTGGACTCCCTGGGCGATAAGGTCCATGCGTTGACCGTAAGCCTTGATCTTCCCTTTGCGATGAACCGCTTCTGCGGCGCCGAAAACATCAAAAACATGCGGCCGGCCAGCGACTACCAGGATCGCAGCTTCGGCTACAACTGGGGAATGCTGATCGAGGAATTGAAGTTGCTGGCTCGCGGCGTGTTCGTGCTCGATAAGGACGGTGCCGTTGTGTACGCCGAAACCTGCAAAGAGGTTACGCAAGAGCCGAATTATGCCGCTGCGATGGAAGCCGTAAAGAAATTGTTGTAACCGCTCGTCCGCCGCCCGAGGGCGGAACGAGTCAGCGTGGCGTCCGTCGATCGTGTCAATTGATGATATTGTCTCAAAGAGCCCGATGGCTTTGCCATTGCGGCTATCGGCCTTCGAAGGCGGTTTGCACGCGTTCATACTTGGCAACGGAACGCCGCGGGCTAATTACAGCGGTTTGGCGGTGGCGATGGAGGTGCGCATATCGGTATCGGCCTGGATATTTCGTAACTTGT
This sequence comes from uncultured Pirellulaceae bacterium, assembly GCA_964458385.1. Classification (GTDB taxonomy): domain Bacteria; phylum Planctomycetota; class Planctomycetia; order Pirellulales; family Pirellulaceae; genus JAHWKS01. Next base: position 20,318 of record CAYWIS010000096.1, on the reverse strand, counting down.
AGTAGTCCAGCACCCCCAAGCGTCCACTTTGGAAGGCTTCGGCAATTGCCCGCGGCACTTCCGCTTCGGCGGCCACCAAAGCGGCGCGGCTTTGTTCGATGAGAGCCAAGTTTTCTTGCTCCACCGCCACGGCCATAGCGCGGCGTTCCTCGGCCCGGGCGCGGGCAATGCGTGTATCGGCTTCCGCTTGGTCGACGCGGAGGCGAGCCCCAATGTTGTCGCCGACCACGATATCGGCGATATCGATCGATACGATCTCAAACGCAGTCTGCCGGTCGAGGTTGCCTTCCCTCAAAACGGTCTTCGTGATGCTGTCGGGATACTCGAGTACGTCCCAATGCGTCTTGGCCGAGCCAATTGCAGCGACAATGCCTTCCCCCACGCGCGCGACGATCGTCTCTTCGGTGGCGCCTCCAATGAGCTTTTGTAGATTGGCGCGCACCGTGACGCGCACTTTTACTTTGAGTTGAATCCCATTTTGAGCGACACCGTCCAACGTTGCGCGGCCCGAGTTGGGTGAAGGGCAGTCGATAACCTTGGGATACACGCTTGTGCGCACTGCGTCGAGCACATCGCGGCCAGCCAGGTCAATGGCGGTTGCTTCGCGGAACGTCAACTTGATGGTCTTCGCCTTACGAGCCGCCACGAGCGCCCGAATCACCAGCGGCACATTCCCGCCCGCCAGATAGTGCGCTTCGAGAGCCTTTGAGGTGATCTCTTCATCGCGCAGGCCCGCCTGAACCGCGACAATCTTGGCCTGAAGAATCATTTCAGGTTTGACCCGGCGAAAGGTCATTCCCACAAAGTCCCACAAAGTAATGCCCGCGCCGGTAAAGATCGACTGCACGATCAGCCGGAGGTAGCGTGCAAAAACCACGAGCGCCAGGAACCCGCCCACGACCACCGTAATCGTGAGGATGATCCAGAAGTACTCCATAGGCTCCAGTTGCGCCAGCAGCATCATTGAAGTGCTCCCTGAATAGGCGGTGGTTCGCGGCGACCGCTCCCAAAGCGCTGGGAAGGCCAACGGGAATGGACCGCCGATGGTCCGCCCCCGCGCCGTCGCTGCTTGTTGGTTCGGTTACGCGAGCGGGTCGTCAAGCGGCTCAAGCCCCAAGTCAGCTAATGGCCGCGCGAGGGGATCATCGGTTTGGGCGACTTGCGCCTCCATCGCGTCAATCGGCCTGACAACCAAATCGTGCCGACGCACCGCGATGACCTGGACCGGTTGGCCGCGGTCGATGGGCACGCCTTGGCTGACCGCGTCGTACGTTTTCTTGCCGATCACTACGGCGCCGCTGGGAAGCAGATCGCACTGCGCCACGCCCGTGCATCCGATAAGCGTTTGCAGTTCTCGTTTCGTGGCGTCGTCGGGCAACACATCGTCGCCGCGTTCGGGAAGCGCGATCAGCACAGATCGGCCGATCGGCGTATGGGGCCAAACGTGCACCGCGGCGGCAAGAAACACAGGCACGGCGACCACCACGGCCCCAAGGAATACGGTGCCCAGCAGTAGTCCGCCATAGTAGTAGGCGACAAACACCGCCGTTGCCGCTGACGCCACCGCCAACAAACCCAAGGCGCCGCCGGAGGGAAGAAACAACTCCAGCACGCCCAGGACCAGCGCCACGATGAACAATACCGTCGCAATAAACAACGGAGTCATGCCCGCTCTCCTGCCATTGATACCGGCTTCGCCCCGCGCCCCGTGTTCTAGGACACCTCTTGGACCACCACGCGATTGCCCGTTACCTCAACCACCAGCACATCGGCGCCAGGCTCGATCATGCCGCTCTGACTAAGGACGTTGACTACCTCATCGCCAAAGCGTGCTTTTCCTGCGGGCACCAGGCGCGTGATGGCCTGGCCACGTTTGCCGATCAGGTGCGCCAGGTGCACCAGCGATTCACGGTTCTCTCGCACGGCCTGCTCTTCTTCCTGGGGCGGCTCCAACACCAGATGCTTGTAAACAGGCGTGCGAGGCAAAATACGGCGCATGACAATCAGCGCCGTCGCTAGACCAAGGCCTCCCACAGCGACTCGCCCCAGCGACTTGGGAAGCTGAGCCAAGTCCTGCGAGGATTGCGGAATCACAAACGTTTGGCTCGCCAGCACGATCGACGCCAACACCAGCGCCGCGCCGCCAATTCCAAAAACACCGACCCCCGGTAAGACAAAAAGTTCTAACGCCAAGCACGCAACCCCGAGCACGAAAAGAGCCACCTCGAGCCAGCCTGCCGTGCCGCTTAAAAACTGACTCCAAAAGAATAGTGTAAAGCAAACTGCCGAGAGAAATCCTGCGATGCCCACGCCCGGCGACATCGCCTCGGTCATCAGGGCAAAGAAAGCGACAAACAGCAGCACTCCCGCCCAACGCGGATCGCCCAGGGCTTCAATCAAGGCATGAGCCCAGTTGGTGCTTACCAGGTGCGGTTCGTTCTCCAGGTGGTAGACTTGCCGCAACTCGTCCAGATTGGCCACCAGATACCGTGCCAATCCCAAGTCTTCGGCGCGGCGCCCTGTGAATCCTTCGGCGTTGGCTACTTCGCTTCCACGGCGCCAATGGTCGGGCTCCGCCTGTTGATCCCGTTCTTCGGACGAGAAGTACCGCGCGTCGCCAGTGGTGGCGTGCGTATATCGGTGGACATGGAACGAGGGCACGACGGCCGCCATCAGTAGCGACCAGTCCCGCCCTTTGGTTTTGGCAAGATGTTCGACAGGTGTGCGTAGGTCCTCCAGCGCTAAATCTTGGAGCGATGCACCGCCAGGACCGCCAAGAACGGCGTCCTCGTGCATCGCCAATTGATCGCAAGCGAGCGCGATCAGCGCCGCGTCGGCGCGGGCTTCACGCCCGATGTAGGCGACCGTGCGCACTTCGCTGGGGTTCAGCTCCGCCAGGAAATTCGCCAGACGTAGGCTTTCGACCACATCGCCGCCCTCGCTTTCAATATCCAGGAGCAAGAAGTTCATGCTTCGCTGGCGAAGTTCATCCTGGATGGCTCGCTGGATCTTGTTAACTTGCCGGCGGTCGATGGGCCCGTGCACAACGATGCGCGCCGCCCGCCATCCAGCGCCCAGCGAGGGATCCTCTTCCAGCGCGCCTGGGGGTAGTCCCAGTTCGTTCGCCAACTCGCGTCGATCCTTCGCCAGATGGCTTGCAAAGTGGTGGATCAGGCGCATCTCACGGCCATGGAGGACGCCAAGTTCGCCCTCCTTGAACACCGTATCGACGCCACGAATGACCACCTGACTTTCGCCCGAGGCGATCTTCTCTTGTAGAGCCCGCAACTCGTCGGCAAGCCAATATTGCTCCCCTTCCAACGTTTGAACGCGGTACACGGCCAGCGCCGGATCCAACATTCCCAGCGCGACCGCCACGGGCAGCGTTCTGCGGCGCTCCGCGATTTCGGCGTAACCCCGGCGGACCGTCGGATCCAGATGCGCTTCGTGAATTCCTGCGGCGCCAATCTCGGCGTCGGGATGAATGGCGATTTCTTCGCACGCCATTACCGCGAGAACCGCGTGCCCTTTGACGCTGTGCGGCAACCAGGCGATCGTGCGGACACGGCTTAAGCGTTCCCCGGCAAGATAGCGGGCAACGGCCAGAGAGCGTTCAAACTCGCTGGCTTCACCGGTTTCTCCCTCCGCGCCGTGAAACTCCAGCACGAGCGTCATCCGGCCGTTGCCCGCTTGGTCGGCGCTTTCCAAGACCTGATCGATGACCTGCTTAAGCCGCGTGTCGACTGTGCCCACAATCGGCAACGGGACGCGCACAATCAAACTTCGTGACGCCTTGCCGCTGGTGGGAGAGGAAGAAGCTTTTTCGGCCGGGGGATTCTGCGCCAGAAGTGCGACCGTCAGCCCCATCCAAGTGAGAGCCGCTACGCACAAACGTGCAACTGCCGTGCTCGGCCTACCTTGGAGTGTCGCCGCCATATGTGCATCGGGCAAGCCCGCTTCCTGAGTCACTAAATGGCAGGAGCCGACTCAGTCCAACCATTTGGAATTATACGGAGCTGGGGATGGCGGGGAAAGTTGCGCGGCCAGGCTCCTTTACGCGGCGCGGCGTAAGTTTAAGATGAGAGGGCGGTTGGAGCTGACCTTCTCCAACACGGGGCGCCGGGACACCGTTGTCGGATCGCCGTGATGGTTCACGCCTTCCAAGACGACAGTTAGTCTTAAGGGCGTTGCCTTTGCTGGCGGAATCTCGTGTTACCTTCTAACGCCGTTCTTCTGCGTCTTGCAACCTCGCAATATTGTCGTACTGGCGATTGATCGTTTGGGCGCCGGCTATCTTGGCCCCTATGGCGCCACGTGGCTGGATACGCCCGCGTTCAATCATTTGGCGTCGCAGTCCCTATTAATTGAGCACGCGCTAAGTGACTCGCCCGAATTGGCGCGCGTGTACCGCTCACTTTGGACAGGGCGCCATGCGGCGAACCACGATGAGCCAGCGGCGCCCCTGGCCAAGATTTTCTCGGCCGCAGGTTATCAAACGTCGCTTTTGACCGATGACGCAGAAGTGGCGAATTCGCCCTTAGCGGTCGATTTTCAGCGGCGGTTCGAGCCTTTGCCCGGCGCAGCAAGCTCGACCGCCGCCGACGTTGCAGATACGCAACTGGCGAGAATGTTTGACACGGCCATCGAAATGTTTTCCGAGGCTTCGTCGCCATTCTTGCTTTGGGTTCACCTGCAAGCGATGCAAGGTCCTTGGGATGCGCCGTGGGAGCTTCGAGCCCAATGGGCCGACGAAGAGGACCCGTCGCCTCCCGAGTTTGTTGACCCGCCGTTGCGAAGATTGCCGGCTACTTACGATCCCGACGAAGTACTTGGCGTCATCCACGCTTACGCGGGACAAGTCGCCGTGTTGGATCGTTGTTTGGGATGGTTCCTTCAGGCGTTTGAGAGTAGCTCGCGAGCGCTCGACACGTTGCTTGTTGTAACCGCGCCCCGGGGATACCCCTTGGGCGAGCACCATCGCATTGGGCCGGTCAATAACGCCCTTCATGGCGAGTTACTGCACATTCCGCTACTGCTGCGCTTTCCCGCGGGCCTTGACAACGCCTTTCGCGCTCAGGCCATTGCGCAACCCGCAGACGTTTTTGCAACGCTTACCGATTGGGCCCAAGTGACGAACGCTCCCACGGGGATCTGGGGGCAAAGCCTTATGCGACTCACCGAAGACGAAGAATGGCGGCGTGATCGGGCGGTTGCGGTCTATGGCGACGAACGTTCGCTGCGCACGCCGGCATGGTTCTTGCGCCGTCCGGCCACAACCGACGACTCTTCGGAGCCTGTCGAACTGTATGTCAAACCCGACGACCGGTGGGAAGCGAACGAGGTATCCGACCGGTTGCCAGAGATCGTGGAGGCGATGCTGGCGACGCTGGACGATTTTGAACGGGCCGCCCAAGCGGGCGATCCCGCATTGCTTACGCCGCTGGCGGAAGAACTATGCGTGGGCGTAGAGTAAATTACGGTTCGCCCAACTCCCATAGGCGGTCAAACGTATAGATGCCCGTATCGTGGCCATCGCTGAAGGTGATCTTATAAGCGTAGTGGCCAACGGGCTCCATGCGGGCGATCGTCAGCGGTTGGGCTTCTTCGGGAGAAATCACCCGGAGCAGCGACTTCATCTTGTCTTGTTCTTCGGCTTCACGTTGCTCGCGGCAGGTAGCGCAAGGGCAATTCTTGCGCAGCTGGCGCGGCCGATAGTAGCGCCGCTGGCCGTTACTCCAGACAATTTCCAAGCGTCCGTCGTCGTTGCGTAGCAATTGCGTCGGGTAAAGCGTCATTGAACGCGGGAGTCCTCTTTCCGGAAGAAGGTGAGGGCAAGCCTCACCGTGCATTGTAGTCATTTGCGGCGGGCCGACTACTCGGCGTTGGCTTCCGCGCCTGCGTGGCTATCATTCGGTAACCATGCTATGTTGCGGGAAGCGGCGTTCGCAGCACCGCGGACCCATAGGTTCAAGGAGCCGTCCATGAAAACGTATCGGGCTTTGGTCATCGAGGATAGCGCGACTCATCGCAAAATGATCGAGGGAATGCTCGCCAAAAGCGAGGATGGTAAATTTGAGGTCGTGGCGATGGACCGCCTTGACACGGCGTTAGAACAGTTCACCAAAGAGCGTTTCGACGTAGTACTGCTCGATTTGATGCTTCCCGACAGTGAAGGCATCAAGACGTTCGAACGTATGCGCGCTCATGCGGGCCGGACGCCAATTGTGGTTCTCTCGGGCGTTGGCGATGTGCAGCTTGCGGCCAAAGCCGTTGAAGAAGGGGCGCAAGCCTTTCTGGTCAAAGGCGAAACCGAGCCCCGGCAACTGATTCGCGCCATCCGCTACGCCGTGCAGCGAGCCCACGCGGAACATGGTGAGTGGGAGTCGCCCATGTTCCACTTGGCGCAGCAACAGTTCCTTAAGGCCGCTCATTTGATGGGCCTGGACGACAATATTCGCGAACGCTTGTTATTCCCACAACGTTCGCTGGTGGTCACGCTGCCGTTTCGCCGCGATGAATACTCCGACGTAGAAACGGTCTTTGGCTACCGTGTGCAGCATGTGCTTACCATGGGGCCGACCAAAGGCGGAATCCGGTATCACGAGGACGTGAACCTTGGCGAAACGTCGGCCTTGGCCATGTGGATGACCTGGAAGTGCGCCTTGATGCGGCTTCCGTTTGGCGGAGCGAAAGGCGGGATCGCCATCGATCCGACCGCGCTCTCACGCGCCGAGTTGCAGCGCCTCACCCGGCGCTACACCTCGGAAATCATCACCATGATCGGGCCCGACAAGGACATTCCCGCTCCCGATTTGGGAACCGACGAACAAGTCATGGCCTGGATCATGGACACCTACAGCCAGCAAGTTGGCTACACCGTGCCCGAAGTGGTGACGGGCAAGCCGGTCGCGTTGGGTGGTTCATTGGGACGCCGCGAAGCAACCGGCCGCGGTCTGGTGTATCTGATCGCCGAGGCAGCCGCACATTTAGGAATGAACCTCAAGGAATGCACCGCCGTCGTGCAAGGTTTTGGCAACGTGGGCAGCAACGCCGCAAAGTTCCTGGAGGAGCTCGGAGTGCGCGTGATTGGCGTCAGCGACGTCAACACAGGAATCTACAACGAGAGCGGCCTCTCGATCACTTCGTTGCTGGACCATGTTTCCAAACATCGCACGCTGCTAGGCTACAAAGGGGGACAGGAGATCACCAACAAAGAACTGTTGGAGTTGCCCTGCGACATCCTTGTTCCCGCGGCTTTGCAGAACCAGATTACGGGTGAGAACGCCCCCAACATTAAGTGTCGAATGCTGGCCGAAGGAGCAAACGGCCCAACCACCTTGGAAGCCGACGAAATTCTTAATGAAAAAGGGGTCTTTATCTTGCCCGACATTCTCGGCAACGCCGGCGGCGTGACCGTGTCTTATTTTGAGTGGGTGCAGGATACGCAGAACTATAACTGGACCCTCGAGGAAGTGAATAATCGACTCCACAAGGTGATGATCGACGCCTTTCGTCGTACAACACTCCGCGCTCAACGTGATAAGCTCGACATGCGCACAGCCGCCCTCATCGAAGGCGTTCAGCGCGTGGCCGAAGCCAAGCTCGCCCGCGGCTTATTCCCGTAATCGGCGGCGCGAAACGGCGGTACGTAAGCGATTGCGGCGCGGCTTGGATCACTTTGGCCGCTACGAGTGTGCAGCGACTACGTTGGCAACCGCCACCGACCCAACAAGAAAATTGGTCTCCACGTCCCGCCTACGGCGCATGGCCGCCGTAAGCGAATTGTTGTCCCCCGGTATCGTTAACTCTGTTACTCCCAAGGAACTCTGTGATGCAACACCAATGGATGCTAGCCGCCTTGACGATGGTTCTCATGGGCATTTCGGCGCAGGCCCAAGAGGTCATCGAACCGTTTAATGGGAAGGACCTGACCGGCTGGACCACCAAAGAGCCGAAGGAACGTAGCCACTGGAAAGTGGGGTTGGCCGCTGTCGACGAACAGAATCCCAGCAAGATTGTGTTTTCCGAAAAGCCCGAGGGAGAGCCCGGCCACTTGGTTAACGTGCAAGGCGGCGGGGTGGACATCTACACCCTCGAGAAATACGGCGACGCCGTGATCGAAGTCGAAGTGCTGGTTCCCCGCGGCTCGAACTCGGGCATCTACGTGATGGGAGAATACGAAGTCCAGGTGTTCGACAGTTACGGTAAGGAGACGCTAGGAGGCGGCGATATGGGAGCGCTCTACGGGGCCGCACCGCCGCGAGTCAATGCAACCAAAAAGCCGGGCGAGTGGAATAAGTTCGTCATCGACTATCGTGCTCCTCGATTTAACGAGCAGGGAGAGAAAATCGCCAACGCGAAGTTCGTCAAGATTACGCTCAACGGCCAAACGCTCCACGAGAACGTTGAGATGAAAGGGCCAACGCCGACGGGCGTCTCGGGCAAGGAAGCGCCTAAAGGCCCCCTCATGTTCCAAGGCGATCATGGCCCGGTAGCCTACCGTAATCTCCGCATCATTCCGCGAGATCAGCAGTAGGCTCCGCTTGCCTCAGCCACGTAGCCGAACCTGCATCAATACTCGCCGCGTTCTAGGCGCCGCGGCGATTTCTGGGGGGCGGCTACGTTGATTAGCAACGTTATGGTCATCGCCGAACGCTCTTTTGTGAGAACGCCATGCACGTGTTGATTACGGGCGCTTCGGGATTGGTGGGACAGCGTCTCACGGACAGCCTAAAGGCGGAAGGCCATCAGGTTACCCGGATGGTGCGTTCAGCGCCTCAACCCGAGGAGGCGCTGTGGAATTATCGCGACCGCCAGATCGACCTCGATAAGCTCGCCACGGGCGATGCGGTCATTCATCTTGCGGGAGAGAATGTGGCCGGGGGACGCTGGACGGACGCCAAAAAACGCCGCATTCTTGAAAGCCGGGAACAAGGGACCCGATTTCTTGCGGAGTCGCTCGCCCAATTATCAAAACGTGCAGGTATCTTGATTTCCGCCTCGGCAACGGGCTTTTACGGCAGTCGGGGCGACGAGATTCTGACCGAGCAAAGTGAGCCGGGGCAAGGATTCCTGCCCAAGGTATGCCTTGCGTGGGAGCGTGCTTGCCAACCGGCTGTGGAGGCCGGCGTACGCGTGGCCCACGTGCGGATTGGCATTGTGTTAAGTGCGAAGGGCGGCGCTTTAGCCAAGATGCTCCTCCCCTTCAAACTTGGCGTTGGAGGACGCATTGGCAGCGGTCAGCAATGGTGGAGTTGGATCACGCTGGATGACTTGGTGCGCGTGATCCAGTACGTGTTGATGACCGACGCGCTCCAAGGGCCTGTCAACGCCACCAGTCCAAACCCGGTAACCAACCAAGAGTTCACCAAGACGTTAGGACGTGTCCTGAAACGGCCGACCGTGTTTCCCATGCCTAGCTTTGCCGCGCGATGGGCGCTTGGCGAAATGGCGGACGAGCTTCTCTTAGCCAGTGCTCGCGTTTTGCCGCAGCGACTCCAAGAGCATGGCTTCGAATTCCACCATTCCGAGTTGGAGCCCGCCTTACGCCACGCTTTACAAGACGCGGGCGCGTAGGCGATGATGCCGCGCACAAGCTGCGTTGGTCTGCTTGTAGCCGCCGTCGTCGCGAGGGCTGCTCCCCTCGTTCTCGTTTCTTGCCGGGGGGATCCTTACTGGGCCACGATTACGCCGCAACCCGAGATTCTCTTGCACACGCTAGCGCTAGGCTATGTCGCACTTCCATACCGAGTTTCGGCCAGAACAAATTCATCCTTCGGCGTTTATCGCGCCAAGTGCTGTCGTGATTGGCGACGTTACCATCGGTCCTCATTCCAGCGTGTGGTTTCACGCTGTGCTGCGCGGCGACGTAGAGAAGATCGTTGTTGGCGTCGACACAAACATTCAAGACGGGTGTGTGCTCCACGCCGATCCTGGCTTCCCCTGTGTACTGGGAGACCGCGTGACGCTTGGTCACGGGGCAATCGTTCATGGGGCGAACGTAGGTGACGATGTTCTGATTGGCATGCGAGCCGTCGTCATGAATGGCGCCTGCATCGGCCCGGGCAGCATCGTTGCGGTGGGCGCGGTAGTTCTGGAAGGGATGGAAGCGCCGCCAGGATCGGTTTTGATGGGTGCGCCGGCGCGCATTCGCCGAACCGCCGAAGCGCGCGACCGGGCGCTGATTCAACACGCCGCTGAACACTATGTCGCCGCTGCGGCTGCTTATCGTCAAGCTTTCAAGCAAACCGAGCCGCCGACGTCCTCGCAAACGGAAGGCGGGGCGGCGCAGGCCGATAGTTAGAGCGAAAAAAGGCGAGCGAACGCGGGAGATTGTGGTGGCAATGACGTGAAGATCCCACCGCCATCATATGGGTTTTCTCCCGCGGTCGTTACGATCGGCGCGACCGATTTCTTCATTCTACGTTTCTTTGCATTCGTTGCCTGTCGCATACCTGTGACCTACTTTTCCCCAGTGAATGAACGGAAATCCGTGATTCTTGCTTGGGGCAGTTATGTCGTTAGCGGCAACTTCGGTGCACGAAGTGGACGAGGAAGCCCATTACGTCGATGAGACGCTTTCCATCCTTCAAAGCGAACTCAGGGAATGGTTTGGCGTTGAATTTACGTTCTGGAGCCGCGAATCGGGCGACATTGTACTTGGCGGCGCGCATCCTTGGGTTCAAGGGCCGCTCGGAACGTGGTTGACGGCTCACGTTCGCGAAATCTCCGCGCCGCAAGTTGTGGCCGAACACAACATTTTTGCGTTGGTGGCGATTCCCGTAGCGGATGACCGGGGGCGTCCGTGTATCGCGGCTGCTCCGGTGGTCACGCGTGATCCTACACTCGCGGACGAAGTCGCCGACGACGCTGCTTGGCTCGCATGCGACGAACGGCAAGCTATGAATTGGCTTCGCCAGCAGACGCCGACCCCCGTTGCGATGTTGCGCCGTTTGGTTCAGGCGGTCGGCGGAAAGATTGAGGCTGAGGCGCGTTCACGCCGACTGGAGTACGAAGTCGCCAAGATCTCCGATAGTCTTGCCTCGACCTACGAAGAAATCAGTTTGCTTTACGACGTCACCCAAAACTTGCGCATCTCGAACTCAGAAACAGAGTTAGGAGATCGCGCCTTGAACAGGTTGGCGGAGTGCATTCCGGCCGAAAACCTGGCGCTTTACTTGGCGCCCGTGGCCAAAGAAAGCGAGATCACCTATCGCGCCCGCACCGAACCGCAATTACTAATGCGGGGCGACCCCATTCTTGATCTTGACCAACTGGAGCTAATGTTCCACGATCTTCACCTGGGCCCGGGGAGTGGGCCCGTGGTGGTGAATCGGAATAAGACCGCCGCTCCAAGGTGGCGGTTTCCGTCGGTTCGCGAGTTGATGGTCGCTCCCTTGAGCGAAGGCGACCGTTTGTTTGGTTGGCTGGCGGCTTTCAATCACCGGGAAGAAAAGGAGTTCGGCACAATCGAAGCAAGTCTGCTTAACTCCGTCAGCGCGATCTTGGGCGTCCACGGATGCAACATCGACCTGTATCGCCAGCAAAATGAGCTTCTGGCGAGTGTCGTCCGAGCGCTCACGTCGGCCATCGACGCCAAAGATCCGTACACATGTGGCCACAGCGACCGGGTGGCGCGCATCTCGGTGCGGCTCGCCCAGGAACTCGGGTGCAGCGCGGAAACCGTGCATACGCTCTACATGGCCGGCTTGGTTCATGATATTGGCAAGATTGGCATTGCCGATCGGGTTTTGCGTAAGCCGGGGCGATTAACGGAAGCTGAGTTCGAACACATCAAGTTACATCCCGAACTCGGTTACAAGATTCTTTGCGATATTAAGCAACTGTCCGATGTGCTGCCCGTGGTATTGCATCATCACGAGCAGTGGGACGGCCGAGGCTATCCGCACGGTCTTGCAGGCGAAGAGATTCCTTTCCTCGCCCGGATCTGCGCCGTAGCCGACGCCTACGACGCCATGTCGAGCGATCGCCCCTACCGCAAAGGCATGCCCGAGGAGAAGGTCGTGGCGATCTTTCGCGAAGGAGCCGGCAAACAGTGGGACGCGGAAGTGGTGAACGCTTTCTTCCGCGCCTTGGACGACATTCGCGATATCAGTCGGCGCGAACGCGCCGGCTTATCGCTCGATGTTGAACGCTGGGCGACGCCTTCCGTCTCAACGCCATTACACGCTTGAGGCGATCTTCCAAGAGGAACAGCCACCGCGCAAAGCCACGGCGTCCATCGGCGGAACAGTCAGGTCGCCGCGATAACGACCGGTCAATGCCGTGCAAAGATTCCGGTGCCATACCAGATTCCGTTTCGGCCGCGCTTCATATCGAAGCCAAACCATGCGGCGCGGCTTCGCAGCGCATTCCAGTGGCCGGGCGATTGCCGCCAGCTATCGACGCACTCCAGCGCCGCCTCGACAAGGTCTTGGCCGGGCCAGCTTTCGGCGCAAACTTCCTGAGCCGGCATTCCAATCCGAGCGCTAATGCTCTGAAACCGCTGGTCCCAGTTATGATGCCCCTGCACACCTAAAGCCGCCTGATACCGCGAGTGCTTCTCGCTCTCCGACGCCAGTAGGGTGCTGAATCGGCCTTCGACGCTGGCCGGCCGTTCCGGATGAATACGGACAGCAAAGATGAGGGTCCGTTGCGTTAGCGAACCGGGCGGAAGGTCGAGCATCGCGCCCAATTCGCGTTGTCCCAATTGCCGTCCTGCTTTGAACGGAAAAACGCTTACCACATGTCCGTAATGCCGGCTGTTAACGTGGGCTAAATCGATAATTGCCACGCCGGGAAGCCCCAACATTTCGGAAAAGGCGGGATGGCTGAGCAAGCGAACCGGTTGCTCGCCTATACCACTGGTGGCGGTTACCGGCAGTTTCGCGACCACGTAATTCTCCAACTGCGAACGCAGCGCCGGCGCCAAGAGAACTTTCGACTCAAACGTATCGGTTGTGCCGGCAGGTTGGGAACGGTGGAAGTAGATAAGAAGCATTTGGCGACGAGCCGCAGCCTCTCGGTAAGCCTCGCAGTAGTCCGTGTAAATTTCAGGAACGTACAGCGTTGTGCTTGTTTCGTCACCGGCGAGCGTTGTGGCGGTCCCTGCCAGAATGCAAAGAGCGACCACGAGGCTCAACACAGAACGCAACATCATACAAACTCCTTCTGGCGGGACACACGCGGGAAGGAGCAACGCAGGTAACAAGCTCAACTCCCCGCAGGATTGGCAAAAGCTAAGCAGAAAGCAAAATTGATAGCAACGGGGGCTTTGCGGGGTCTGGAAAAACCACATAAGTGGGAGTGTTTGGCGAATTCCTTGACCTACGTTTGAGTTGACATGCGGAAACGCTGCATCTCCGATGGTTGACTCTCGAGGATTCGCACAATGCAATGCAACCGGCTGACCCCTCTTGCGGCATGGCTCCTGGTGGCTCTGCTAGGGAGCGGGAAAGCAGACGCCGAAAGCGCTGCAACTTCGTTAGTCCCAACCGCCATTGCCGAACTCGACACGTGGCTTGGGCTATCGCCAGAGGGGAACAAGTGGCGCAAGTATTTGCATCTTGACGAGTTGCGCACAGCCTTCGAGCAAGGAGAAACGCCGCCGTTGGAAACGGTCGCTGCGGCGCTGAAAGTGCTTTCCTCGTCGGCGCCGGAATTACGACACGAACGTTTCGCGGCTGCGCGGAGCGCGTTGGACTCGTGGTTCGCCAACCAAATGCCGACTCGGTTAGAGGACCTGTCGGACACCATCGAACAAGCAAAAGTTATGTACTCCCCGGTCCGGCCCGAAGATGTTGAACGTCGGCGGCGGCAAGTACTGTCGGCCATGGGGTCGCTGGAACGGTTTCTCGCGTCCGCCAACCGGGCGACACAAGACCAATGGAAGGCGTATTTACGCTGGGACGACCTCCAGCGCGAAACGGCCCGCGGCGTCGAACCGGACCAGGAAGTGTTACGCGCGGTGATCGATCGGCTCAACGAACCCCATGAAGGGCTAGAACTGGAGCCTTTCACCACACTGCGTCGGACGCTACGGAGTTACGCCAATGGGGCCGCCGTGTTAGCGAGCCGTAACCCCGAGCAAACGTATCATCAGGCCCTCGATGTGCTTCAGGCGCGTCTTCAGGCGTACATCGAGGAACCGACGACGGATCGCGCATCGCAAATTGCCGAAGTGCTGGCGTTCTTGCAAGACATGAGTCAGGCCCCGCACCTGGTGGCGGCCATTCAACGCCATTTCCATCAACCGAACCTGTACATCACCGTTTCCCGCGACCTGTTGGCGGCGGGAATCGAACGCGACGTGGACGAACCAGCAGAAGTGCGCGAGGTGATTCTCGACACGGATATTGTCGGCTATGGCCGCACCCGCGGACATATTCGCCTCCTGTTGGAGCCGAACGACGAACAGGCGACATTGCTGCTCAATTTGCAAGCGCAGGCCAATACGCGGAATGTGGGCGTCAATGGCCCTGTGACCATCTACAGCACGGGAACGACCAACATTGAGGCTCTCCACTCGATATTCATCAACGACCAAGGCATAACCGCGGGCGATGTGGTCGCGAAAGCGTGCGCCCGGTCGTTCATCTACTGCATCGCCGCCAAGTTGAAAATCATCGAACGGATCGCATGGCGGAAAGCGCGAGAGAGCCAACCCCTGGCGGAAGCGATTGCGTCGGGACGCGCCACGATGCGAGCCGAATCGCAATTTTCCGAACAAGTGCGCGAACAGTTGGAGGAGCCGAACCGGAGTTTTCGAGAAAAGTTCCGGGCTCCGCTTTTACGTCGCCAGGCAATGCCCGACCTGTTGCGTTTCAGCACCACGACGGCGCGGATGTTAATCACTGCGCGTCATGCCACCGACCGGCAACTTGGCTCCCCTGTTTTGCCTCCACCCGAAGTGGGTGGCGATCTGTCGGTGCGGATTCATGAATCCGCCGTTGGAAACCTGTCGGAATCAGTGATCGCTGGTCGCACGTACACAGCGACCGACTTCGCCGAAATGGCGGAGGAATTGCCGGCTGGCCTGGCGCAAGAGGCTGACGAAGACGACATGGACCGCGATTGGTCCATTACTTTCCGACAGCGTCATCCGGTTTCGGCGGAGTTTCGCAACGGGCAAGCAACCGTGCAGGTCCACTTCACCGGCTTTACCAGTGAAGGCGAGGTCCTCGATTTCCCGATCGATATTGCTGCCGTGTACGCGATTGAATCGTCGGCGGAAGGCCCCAAGTTGGTGCGACAAGGACGCGTGCAAGTCACCTGGCCAGGACGTCGCCCCAGGTTCGGGCAGCGCGCTCTTTACGAGTCCAAGTTCCGGGTGCGTTTTGAGCGTTTGTTCCGCGAAGAGTTGTTCGTCAAAGACATCACACCGCCCGATGCTCCCGAGAAATTCGGTTCACTGCGCGACTTTGTGCTCCGTTCGGAAGGTGGATGGTTCACGGTCGGTTTGAAACGCATTCCGCCTAACTAGGCAACGTCGGCCCGACGGCCTACAATCCATTACCAAGAGAAGCCGCCGAAGCGCTACGCACCGCCGGCTTTCTCACTTAGCTGGCTGTAGACGCGGGAAGGTCTGTTATGGAACGCTGGGTCGAGATCTCGTTCGACTGCTTGCCTTTGCGAAGTGTAAGTCGGCTCGATATCCCGATCGACGCTTCACCCAAATATCGCGCTTTTTGCGAGCGCGTGAAGGCCTGCATTGAAAAGCACGGATCGCACAATACCTACTACTTGTACAACGCGAAATGCGTGTACCACCTGGCGAACTCACCCGACGTGGGGATGATCGAGTTTGAGTTCGACGGCGTGGCGATCACCGACGCTCGGGACGAACGCACCAAGCACTGTGATTTGCGCGTTGAACTGAAGCGCGAGACGTGCCCGTGGCTTACCGAGCCGATTGTCGCTTGGTTCGCCGACTCTGTGCAGCATTCCGTAGCGGTGGAGTTCGACCGCTACATTGCCGCAGGCGATCTAAAGCAGGCGCAGGAGCGGATTGAAAAGCTTCAGGCGGTTATCGAGGAACAGGGCGGACATTTGGGAATGTATCTCTAGTCCGCGCCAATCGCCTGGCGCAAAACGCCCGGCCAGCCACTGAAGCCCCAGCGTACGGGGCACAGGCCAAACCAAGCTGCCCCGAAGCTTCTTCGCCTTAGGGGTTCGCTTGGCGCTCTTGGCAAAGATTGGCGAAGAACTCCTCGAGCGTATCCAGATCCAAGGGCTTGACCAGGTGATAGTCGAAGCCTGCCGCAAGGGCCCGCTCGCGGTCTTCTCGCTGGGCGTACCCCGTCAGTGCCACAAGCACCAGACCGCGAAGTCCCGATTGCGATCGAACATGGTTGGCCAGTTCATAGCCGTCCATGCCCGGCATGGAGATATCGGAGAACACCACCTCGGGCCGGAACTCGCGAATCATCTCGAGCGCCGCCTCGCCCGAGAGCGCGACCTCAACGATGTGGCCTTGGGTGCGCAGCAACATGGCGAAAAGGTCCGCAATGCCTGGCGAGTCGTCAACGACCAGCACGCGAAACGAACCGGGGCTTCGCGTGGCGGGCGACTGGTTCGCATCGCTGTCGGTCGAAGGCGCTGAGGGGGCTAATGGTAGCCAGAAAGAAAACTCGCTGCCGGCGCCTGGACCGTCACTCTTGGCGGTCACTCGCCCGTGATGAAGCTCCACCAGACCTTTCACCAGCGCCAACCCCAAACCGAGTCCGCCACGGCTACGATTCACGCTTGTCTCGGCTTGGCGAAACGCTTGGAACACCTGGGCGCACACGGCCGGGCTCATTCCAATGCCGGTATCGCGAACGGCAACGACGGCGCCCCGGTCGATCATGTCTTCCCAAGCGCTCACGGTGACGCGGCCGCCCGGATCGGTAAACTTGCAGGCGTTGTGCAGCAAATTGCCAAGTGCTTGAGCCAGCCGCGTCGGATCTCCGTCAACCCAAAGCGGATACGTCGGCAAGCGAACTTCCAGTGCGCAGCCGCTTTCTTCAAACGAAGCTCGGTGGTCTTGGACGGTCTTTTCGATCAACTCGGTCAGGTCGAGCCGTTCACTGCGGAGAGTGATTTTTCCTTGGGTAATGCGCGATACATCGAGCAAGTCGTCGATCAGCCGCCGCATGTGCCGCGTTTGGCGTTCGACAATCTCGAGCACGGCCTTTGTGTTGGGGGCTTGTTCGGTCGTGCGGGCCAACACCTGCATACCGCTGACGATTGCCGAAAGCGGGTTGCGGAGTTCATGTCCCAGAAGCGCCAGAAATTGATCCTTGCGGCGATCCGCCTCGGCGAGCGCTTCCGCCTTCGCGCGGGCCTCTTCTTCGACGCGTTTCCGGTCCGTAATGTCGCGAACGTAGACCTCCAGCCGTCCGTTCCGCGGGTATGCATGGACCTCAAACCAGCGGTCGACAATGGCCGAGCGGGCTTCGAAGTGGACCTCACGCTGTTGCTCAAACGCCTGATGGTACTGGTGATAAAACTCGGTCCACTTCCCTTCGGGAAATACTTCCCACATTTCCCGGCCCAATAGCGCGCTTGCCGGAAGGTTACGGAAAATTGTCCGCAGCGCGGCCGGGTTTACTTCGACAAAACGATAGTTCGAATCGAGCGCAAAGTACGAGTCAGTAATGCTCGACAGGACAAGATTCAACCGGTCCAGCGCCCGCTCTACAGCGTCTTCCGCTTCGGCCCGCTCAATGAAATCAGCCGCCTGGCGGGCCAAAAGGTCGAGCAACCGCCGGTCGCCGCCGTCGGAACGCTGAGGCGTGCGGTAGTAGGTTGTGATAACGCCCAACTTCCGGCCCGAATAACTGATGAGCGGCGTCACCTCCATGGCCTGGACGCCTTCTTCCACAAGAGGCTCCAACACGTCGGAGTCGGCTAAGAGCGCGTTTTCGCGAACATCCTCCACAACGAGCCGATCGCCACGCTCGAGCACGGCGCCAGCGCATGGAGCTTCCGGGGCCGCCGTCATGCATTCTAAGAGCCTTGCCCCCAAACCGCGATGGGCGACCAACTGCCACGAGTCGGTAAGTTGGTCATATAACTGCACACTCCCCATTGGGGTCCGAGCGATGCCCATCGCCGCGTCGAGCACTTCTTCTAGAAGCGATGAGAGACTATCTTGCTCGGCCAGGCGGGCATTCAATTCATGCAGATACACCATCCCCGCCAGGTCCGCCTCGACGCGCCGATGAAGCGCGGCCACGGCGGCTTCGCTCTGCTTACGGCCGGAGATGTCGCGCGCAATGGTCGAAACCCCGATGGTGCGGCCATCCGAGTCGCGAATGGGCGAAAGCGTCAGTGCGACGTCAATCGACCGACCAGTGCGCGTCAAAAGCGTCGTTTCGATTGGATCAAACGACTCACCCCGGTGCAAACGCTCCAGGATCTGACGATGCTCGTCAATGCGATCTTGCGGTAGAAGGCATGTTACCGACTGGCCGAGAATCTCAGCCGCGTCGTAACCCAAGAGACGCTCGGCGGCCGCATTCCAGGAGGTGATGGTTCCATCCCAGGTTTCACTAAAGATGGCGTCACCTGCGGATTCGACAATCGCCGCCAACAGCCGTTGAGTTGCTGCGGCTTGTTGGTCGACTTCGGGCGCCATATCCCGCAATGGCGGCTCGACGCCGTCGGTATTCATTTTGCACTCGCGCTTGTCACGGATCATACAGCCCGAGTCCGTGGTAGCCCGTCATTGGGTGTCCCCGCAAGCACGACAAACCGCCGTAACCGGTGGCCAGCCAGCGACGTCGGCTTGGCACGCGACTTTGCGCGAGGAGGTTAAACCGTCTCCACGCAGATTAAGAATCAACCAAACATCTTGGCACACAATGAGCTTGTTGGCTAGTCAAACGGCCACGGATTTTTCGTTCATAGGCTCGCGGTTTGCTCTACACACGCTGGGCACAACCACCCCCTGAAGCGTATTTTTGCATGACAAACCTCCCAGCAGTCAACGAGTTACGGCATCGCTTGCGCGAACGATTTGGATTTCGGCAATTTCGTCCGGGCCAAGCTCAGGCGGTTACGGCCGCTATGGAAGGCCGTGATACGGTGGTCATTATGCCGACCGGATCGGGCAAGAGCCTTTGTTTCCAACTTCCCGCGTTGGAATTAGAAGGCGTAACGGTGGTTGTTAGCCCCTTAATCGCTTTGATGAAAGATCAGGCCGATCGCCTGGAGCAACGAGGTGTTGCGGTGGCGGCGGTCAACAGTACCCTGTCGGCCGCCCAAGAGCAGCAACTGCACCGCGCCATTGCCCAAGGACAGAAAGAGTTTGTTTACACCACGCCCGAGCGGATGGCCGACCCCAGCTTCCGCGCGCTCCTCAAACTACAGCAGATCGATTTGTTCGTGGTAGATGAAGCGCATTGCGTAAGTCACTGGGGACATGACTTTCGACCCGAGTTCTTGGCTCTGGGCGAAGCGATCGACGACCTGGGCCGTCCGCCGGTCCTGGCGTTGACCGCAACCGCGACGGAATCGGTGATCGACGATATCCTCATTCAACTGCGCATTCCCGATGCCGAGATTGTTCACACCGGGTTTTACCGCCCCAATTTGGATCTTGGCGTTGTCAAGGTTACGGGCGAAGAAGAAAAACGCGATTGGCTGTTGCAATTCTTACGCACACTGGATGGCGGCGGAATTATCTACGCCTCAACGATAAAGGCGGTTACCGCATTGACCGAATTTCTGCAATGCCAAGGTTTGGCGGCGGTGGAGTACCACGGTCGGCTTTCGGCCAAACGGCGCATCGAGGCGCAAGAACGCTTTATGAACGACGACCTGAAGGTCATGGTTGCGACCAATGCGTTTGGGCTAGGAATCGACAAGCCGAATATTCGCTTTGTGATTCACTACCATGCCCCCGGCGTTCTTGACGCCTTCTATCAAGAGTTTGGGCGCGCCGGCCGCGATGACCAACAAGCCTTTGGCCTGCTCTTGTTTGATCCGGTCGATCGCAAGCTTCAGCGTTTCTTTCAAGGCGGACGCTACCCCGACGAACGCGACCTAGTGAACGCCTACCACACGCTGAAACGGCTTCAGGAAGAAAAGGAGTTCGCCACGCTTCAGGAAATCCAGGCAAGATCGCCCTTATCGAAGACGCGAATGAAGGTATGCCTGGCGTTATTCGCCCATCGCGGTATCGTAGAAAATGTACGCGGCCACGGCTACCGGCTTGTTAAGCCCGACTTGACGAGCGACCAAGTGATCCGAACCGGCCATTCGTACCGCGAACGGCACGAGCGCGATTTGGTCAAGCAACAACAGATGGTTGAGTATGCGACCGATTCCTCCTG
>CAYWIS010000095.1:0-21298 GCA_964458385.1 uncultured Pirellulaceae bacterium | reverse complement strand
GTCCTCAAGTTGCTGCGTAATCCCGACGTGACGGTGCGTAATCGCGGCGTCATGGAGAAGTGCACCTACTGCACCCAGCGTATTGCCGCGGCGCGGATCGAAGTTGAGAAGGAACGGGCTCGCACCGGAGACGCCAGCCTACGGATTGAAGACGGTGCGGTGGTCACTGCCTGTCAGTCGGCGTGTCCGACGCAGGCGATTGTCTTCGGCGATTTGAATGATCCGAACAGTCGGGTCAGCAAGCTGAAGGCTGAGCCGATCGAGTACGCTTTGCTCGACGAGCTGAATACACGGCCTCGGACTACCTACCTGGCTGAGATTCGTAATCCGAATCCGCGTCTGGGCTAGTTGGTGCGACGCTGGGGCGAAAAAACCTCGCAAGCCGCCTTGCGAAGTTAGCGATATTTTTTCATAAACACATTGGGATTTCGTTAACAAGTTGTGAATTCTTGAATGCTGCTCCGGCGGCGGTCTTCCCGCTTGGGGTTCTTTCGGATTCACCGGGCTCGCCATGTCAACCTTGCACGACAATCCGCCGCCGCGACACCGCGGGCCGATTATTGACCCGAACTACAACTTCGGGACAGTCACCGACAAGATTAGCTCAATCGTGCTCACGAAGGGCACGCACTTGGGTTGGTGGCTGGGATTCGGCATCTCATTTTTGTTGTTGATGGTGATGCTTTGGTCCATCGCCGTGCTGTTTGCTTACGGCATCGGCGTGTGGGGCCTGAATATTCCGGTCGGCTGGGCGTTTGATATTACGAACTTTGTTTGGTGGATCGGCATTGGTCACGCGGGAACGCTGATCTCGGCGATTCTTTTGCTGTTGAAGCAAGATTGGCGCACGTCGATCAACCGCTTTGCGGAGGCAATGACGCTTTTTGCCGTGGCGTGCGCCTTGTTGTATCCGCTGTTGCACCTGGGGCGCCCTCACTACTTTTATTATTTGATTCCTTACCCCAGCACGACGGGCGTCTGGCCGCAGTTTCGTAGTCCCTTGATGTGGGACTTCTTCGCCGTGAGTACCTACGGCACGGTGTCGCTAATGTTCTGGTATGTGGGGTTGATTCCCGACTTGGCGACCTTGCGTGACCGGGCTCGCAACCGCTTTGCTGCGATCGCGTACGGGGTGTTGGCGTTAGGGTGGCGCAACTCGGCGCGGCATTGGATGCGTTATCAGCGGGCGTACTTGCTTCTGGCGGGGCTGGCGACGCCCCTGGTCGTTTCGGTGCATACCATCGTTAGCTTCGACTTTGCCATGGGGATTGTGCCCGGATGGCATACGGCAATTTTCCCGCCGTATTTCGTGGCCGGCGCCATTTACTCGGGCTTTGCCATGGTGTTGACGCTTGCGATTCCGCTTCGCGCCGCGTATGGCTTGCATGGGCTCATTACCAACCGTCACCTGGACAATATGGGCAAGGTCATGCTTACGGCGGGTTTGGTGGTTGCCTACGGCTATTTGATGGAAGGCTTCATGGCTTGGTACAGCGGCAATCGCTATGAGCAGTACATGATGCTCAACCGCTTCTTTGGTCCTTACGCCTTCGCCTACTGGGCTCTCATTATCTGCAACATTGCGATCCCGCAATTGCTGTGGTCGCGGACGGTGCGCGGCAGTGCAATTGCGCTGTTTATTCTGTCGCTGATTATCAACGTGGGGATGTGGCTGGAGCGGTTCATTATTATCGCCGTCAGCTTGCACCGCGACTTTCTGCCTTCCTCGTGGGACATGTACAAGCCCACGTTCTGGGAGTGGTCGCTGTACATCGGAACGATTGGCCTGTTCCTCTCGTTGCTGTTCCTGTTTATCCGGCTGCTGCCCATGATTTCGATCTTTGAGGTTCGCGAGCTGCTGGTCGAGGAGGCGCACAGCGAAACGACATGAGCGCAACTCACGCCACTCACCCTACCCACGGCTTGTACGGCATCTTGGCCGAATTTGACTCGGCCGACGATCTTGTGGAAGCCGCTGCCCGCACTCGCGAGGCGGGCTACCGAAAGACGGACGCCTACGCGCCATTTCCCGTTCATGGATTGGCGGAAGCGTTGGGAATGACGCGCACGGTGTTGCCCTACGTTGTTCTTTTCGGGGCAATTGTGGGTGGGTTGCTGGGCTATGCCCTGCAGTATTACGTGTCGGTAATCGCTTATCCATTGAACGTAGGCGGGCGGCCGCTCCACAGTTGGCCGTCATTTATTCCGGTCACCTTCGAATGTACGGTGCTTGGGGCGTCGTTGGCGGGCGTGCTTGGAATGTTGGCCTTGAACGGCCTGCCCATGCCGAACCATCCGCTGTTTGCGATTCCGCAGTTCGACCGTGCTTCGCGCGATGGATTTTTCCTGTTTATCCGCTCGACAGACCCCCAGTTTGAGGTTGATGCGGTGCGGCAGTTTCTTACTTCGCTCCAGCCACGGGAGGTGATCGATGTGCCAAACGTGTAAGCGGAGCACAAGTGCGTGGCGTTCGGCGCTGGTGCTGGTCCTGCTAGCTGCGGTCGGTTGCACGCAGGACATGGCGGATCAGCCGCGGTACGAGGCTTTGGAGCCAAGTACATTTTTCGAGGACGGCGCAGGATCGCGAACGCCGCCCGTGGGCACAATTGCTCAAGGGAAGTTGTACGACGACGAGCATTTGTATACCGGTCGGGTGAATGGACAATTGGCTACCGAGTTTCCGGCTGCATTGCCGGTGACGGAAGCGTTGCTCCATCGCGGTCGGGAGCGGTTTCAGATTTTCTGCTCGCCGTGTCACGACCAAACGGGACATGGACGCGGAATGGTGGTGCAACGAGGATTTCCGGCTCCTCCGTCCTACCACATCGACCGCTTGCGACAAGCGCCGATCGGGCACTTTTTTGACGTGATGACCAACGGCTTTGGCCGGATGTATGACTACTCGGCGCAGCTCTCGCCCGAAGACCGTTGGGCGGTAGCAGCGTACATTCGCGTGCTGCAGCTGAGTCGGCATGCTCCGCGCGAAGAGCTTTCCAACGAAGACCTCCAGCATCTCGACGCCTCGACCCAATGACCGCCGCGACTCACTCCAATGCCTTAGAAGCCTGGCGACCGCCTTCGCCGCGAACCGCCACGATTGCGCTCGGGGTGGGCCTGGCGCTTTTGGCTGTGTGCCTTGTGGCCGGCCTGATGTACCCGCAATCGTTCTTTCAAGCTTACCTCTACGGGTACTTGTTCTGGTGGACGGCGTCGATGGGGTGCCTTGGTCTGACGCTGTTGCACAATTTGACGGGCGGCCATTGGGGAATGGCAATTCGTCCATTCCTGCATGCAGGTTTGAAAACGGTGCTGCTGGCTGCGGTGCTGTTTCTACCGCTGCTTTTTGGTTTGAGCAGAATTTATGAGTGGGCGCACTATGAGCGGTTTGATGAGCAGCTCGCCCAAACCGATCCCATTCTGGCCGGCAAAGTTGACTACTATCTGAACAGTACGTTCTTCATCTGGCGTGCAATTGGTTACTTTGCAATTTGGTTTGTTGCGGCTGCAATTGCGCGTCGTGGATCTCGGCGTCCCAGCGCCATTAGCCTCACGATTTTGATTTTAGCGGTATCGTTCGCGGCGGTTGACTGGGCGATGTCCCTGGAGCCTCATTGGTTCTCGACCATGTACGGGGCGCTGTACGTGGCGGGAGGCGCGGTCGCAGCGATGGCGTTATCCATCGTATTTCTGGGGAACTTAGTGCCGGCCGGCGCTGAGTCAGAAACGTATACAGCCGACGTATTCAACGACCTAGGAAATTTGCTCCTAGCGTTCGTGATGATTTGGACTTACTTCTCTTTTTCGCAGTTCCTGATTATCTGGTCAGGGAACTTGCCGGAAGAGAATGTTTGGTATTTGCGGCGCGCCGAATCGGGCTGGCTCACCCTGGCTATTGTGATCGCGTTGCTCCATTTCGTCGTGCCGTTTTTGCTGCTTCTATCGCGCGACATCAAACGCAATCCGAAATTGATCGCCGCCGTGGCCGGGGGCTTGTTGGTCATGCGAGCCGTGGACCTGATGTGGGTTGTGGCGCCGTCGTTTTCTGAACACGGCGTGCTCGCCCTTGTGCTCGATGTGCTGGCGTTGTTGGGCATTGGAGGGCTCTGGATCGCCGTCTTTTGCTGGAGTCTGCGGCCGCCCGAGCCGATGCGGCATCGGCCTAAGCATGGCAAGAAGAAAGGAGCCGTGTGATGATCAGCCATTTGCCGAATGATCACTTTGGCGGTCCCGACGAAGAGACGATCCGGCGCGGCCATGAACTGGACCGGGTTTCGCTCAAGGCGGTGGTCATCACCGCAATTGTTCTCGCGGTCGCGGTGGGCGGATCGCTGTACTTTGTTAGCTTCCTTGAAGCCAAGTTGAACCAATCTGCGCCTCAAGCAGAGGTTCCGCGCGCTTGGCAACGTGTCGAACGTCCCCCGGTGGACTATGACCAGCCAGCTCAACTTCGGGCATTGCGTGCGTGGGAGAGTCGTACGCTCGAAGAATTCCAATGGCAGGATGACGAGAAGACCATTGCTGCGATTCCTGTCGAGCGGGCCATAGAAATCGTGGCGAAGAAAGGCTTGCCCTTTGGCTCGTCCTCCGATGGCGCCGCTGGCGCCGAAGAGTCTCAGCTTGAGCCGCGCGCCGGCGGCGCCGACGAGGACGCCGACGCTGGCGATCGTACAAAGCAAGTTGAGGGCGCGGATCCAACGGGTGACTCGAAAGCGCCGGCTGAGCCTTCGCCGCCGCGGGCGCCAGACGACGAAGATGCGTCGACGGAATCGGACGCAGCGTCTGCTGACGAGTCTCAGGCTGAAGCGCCTACGCGTGAGCCATCGGCAGGTGATGTTCCCGCCGACGCGGAGTCGCAGAGCGAGGACGCCGGGGATACTGGGGAAGCGTCTGGGAACGATGCCGACGTAAAGCCTGAATCGCCGTCTCCTCCGCCCATTGAGGAAGAACAAAATGAATAGACCGTTCTCTTGGATGGGTGTCGCTTTCTGCGCGGCGTTCGTGACGTGTCAGATGGCGGCGGCGCAGTCGTTAACCACATTGGAGGTAATTGATCGCGTCGGTGTCGATCAGAACTTAAATGCTCAAGTTCCTGGTGACATCCAGTTGGTTGATGAATCGGGGCGCACAGTCGAGTTGAGGGAGTTCTACGGCGATAAGCCGATCATTCTCAACCTGGTGTACTTCAAGTGCCCGATGCTGTGCGGTATGACCATGGACGGCCTGATCCGCACGTTGAAGACGATGACGCTGGATGTAGGCAACGACTTCACGTTGCTCACGGTGAGCTTTGACCCCCGCGAAGGGCCACAGCTAGCGTCGGACGCTCGGCGGACCGCGCTGCGTCGTTATGGTCGAGAGAATACAGAACATGGTTGGCGGTTCCTAACCGGGCAGGAGGCGCAATTGCGTCGGCTGACGGAGACGGTTGGTTTTCGCTACGAGTTCGATCCGATCCGCGGCGAGTACGCCCACGCCGCGGCGCTGGTGGTGCTGACGCCTTCGGGCAAAATTTCGCGCTACCTGACAGGCGTGGAGTATCCTGCACGCGACCTGCGGCTAGCGTTAGTAGAAGCGTCGCAACATCAGATTGGTTCGCCGCTCGATCGAGCGATGTTGCTGTGCTACCACTACGATCCGCGGACCGGCAAGTACGGTTGGGCGATTATGAACCTGGTTCGCTTCTTCGGCGGCGCCACGGTGATTGTGCTAGTGACAGGCATTGTGTTGCTACTGCAACGCGAACGGCGCTTGCGGCGCCAGGCCCGTCAAATGGAACCCGCCTTGTAACGCCACGTAGTAAGGCATGAATAACGAATATCGCTTGTTTCCGATCCAAGCGGCCGACGCCTCGGCAAGCGTCGATGCGCTGTTTTTATTCCAGTGCGGGGTTTCAGTCTTTTTTGCGGTACTGATCTTCGTGCTGATTATGTTCTTCGCCCTTAAGTATCGGCAGGGGCGAAATGTTGATCGGTCGAAGCCCGTACACGAATTGTGGTCGATCGAATTAATTTGGTCGGGCATTCCGTTGGCTTTGGTTATGGTGATGTTTGGCTGGGGCGCGGTCCTGTATGTGCGCGGAAGCCAAGCGCCGCCGGATGCGTTGACCATCGATGTGATCGGCAAACAATGGATGTGGCGCATCTACCATCCCGAGGGCAACCAAGAGATTAACACTTTGCACATTCCCGTCGGCCGACCGGTGCGCCTGCGGATGATTTCGGATGATGTGATTCATAGTTTCTACATCCCCGCGTTCCGCAACAAGATGGACGTGCTGCCGGGGCGTCATACGGAGATGTGGTTTACCGCAAACCGGACGGGAGAATATCACCTCTTCTGCGCCGAGTACTGCGGAACCGAGCACTCGATGATGCGAGGCACGGTCGTTGTCATGGAGCCAGGCGAGTATGCACGATGGCTCCGAAGCGGGGGCGACGTAGAAGCGCCCGAAGTTGCTGGCGCTCGGTTATTCTCGCAGTACCGCTGTGACAACTGCCACCATCAGCAAGAAGGCGCACGCGGACCGTCGTTAGCGGGGATTTTCGGCAAACAAGTCCCGCTGCAAGATGGCGGGGTCGTGACGGCCGACGTGGCGTACTTGCGGGAGTCAATCCTCAATCCTGCGGCCAAGATCCACGCGGGGTACAAGAATCTCATGCCTACCTTCCGCGGTCAGTTGAGTGAAGAGGACGTGCTTCAGTTGATCGCGTATATCAAGTCGCTTCAGCGTCCTGACGAGGCGGCCGAGAAACCATGACAACGCATACCGTGAGCAATCCGAATTCCAACTACCTGAATGCCGGTTATTCTGCGCGGTCCTGGCTATTGACCGTGGACCATAAGCGGATCGCCATCTTGTACATGGTGTCGGTGACGCTGTTCTTCTTTGTGGGCGGCGCCGCGGCCGTGATGTTTCGCCTCGAGCTGATGACGCCCGAAGCGGATTTGGTGATCTCGGAAACGTATAACCGCCTGTTTACGTTGCACGGGATCGTGATGATCTTTTTCTTCCTGATCCCGGCGGTGCCTGCAGTACTGGGGAACTTCCTTGTCCCGCTAATGATTGGCGCACGCGACTTGGCGTTTCCCAAGTTGAACCTGCTGAGTTGGTACCTGTTCATGATCGGCGGCGCGTTCGCAGTCTGGGCGCTGGTGACAGGCGGTATCGACACGGGGTGGACCTTTTACACGCCGTATACCACCACATACGCCAACTCGAACGTCATGTTGACGCTCACCGGGGCGTTTATTGTGGGGTTCTCCTCGATTTTGACGGGGCTGAACTTCATCGTCACAATTCATACGATGCGGGCCCCCGGCTTGACGTGGTTCCGGTTGCCGTTGTTCATTTGGGCGCACTACGCGACGAGCCTGGTCATCATTCTGGGCACGCCGGTTCTCGCTGTGACGCTGTTCCTGCTGTTCTTGGAGCGTGGGTTCAATATTGGGATTTTCGACCCGAAGCTCGGCGGTGATCCGCTGTTGTTCCAACACCTATTTTGGTTCTACTCGCACCCGGCCGTATACATCATGGTGTTGCCCAGCATGGGCGTGGTTAGCGAGATCGTGGCGGCCTTCGCGCGGAAGCGGATTTTCGGCTACCACTTTATCGCGTTCGCCAGCCTGATGATTGCCGTAATCGGGTTTCTCGTGTGGGGACACCACATGTTTGTCAGCGGCCAGTCGGTCTACGCCGGCATCGTGTTCTCATTCCTGAGCATGCTGGTCGCCATTCCGTCGGCCATCAAGGTGTTTAACTGGACCGCGACTTTACACAAGGGCCGAATTTGGTTGGCCACCCCCATGCTTTACGCCATGGGCTTTATCGGTTTGTTTACCATTGGCGGACTGACAGGGCTGTTCCTTGCGACGTTGGCTGTGGATGTGCACGTGCATGACACGTACTTCGTGGTCGCGCACTTCCACTACGTCATGGTTGGCGGCTCGGTTATGGGCTACCTGGGAGGCATCCATTACTGGTGGCCGAAGATGACCGGACGATTGTATCCCGAATGGTGGGGCCGGTTTTCGGCTGTGCTAGTGTTCTTCGGGTTCAACCTGACATTTTTCCCGCAGTTTGTGCTCGGGTATATGGGAATGCCCCGGCGATATCACACATATCCCGATGAGTTCCAAATTTTGAACGTGATGTCGTCGGCTGGGGCGTCGATTCTTGGCGTCGGCTACCTGATTCCGCTGATTTACCTCCTGTGGTCGTTGCGGTATGGGGAGAAAGCTTCGGCGAATCCGTGGGAAGCAAAAGGTCTTGAGTGGCAAACGAGCTCGCCGCCGGTGACCGAGAACTTTCCGGAAACACCCATTGTTCGAGAGGAAGCCTACGCATATCACGAAGACGAAGAACCGCAAAGGGAGGAAGCGCTGGTATGACCGGCCGCGTTGCGCATCACTTTAATGACGCCGAGCAACAATTCCACTCCGCAACGCTGGGGATGTGGGTGTTTCTGGCGACCGAGGTTATGTTCTTTGGCGGAATGTTCGCTGCTTACACCGCCTATCGATACCAATATCCCGAGGCGTTTCTTGCCGGCAGCAAGGATCTGCACCTTGTGGCCGGCTCGTTCAACACCGTCGTGCTGCTATTGAGCAGCTTTTTCGTGGCGTTGGCGGTTCACGCGGCGTACTCGGGACGTCGCATTGCGACCACGGGGTATTTGGTTGGCGGGATTGTGATGGGGTTGGTGTTCCTCGGGGTCAAGGCCTACGAGTACAGCGAAAAGTTCGCGCATCACCACGTCCCCGGCCCCGAGTTCCGTTGGGAGCCTCACTCGGAAGAGGCAGACGCTGAGCACGCCGTGTCCGTTTCCCACGGGGATGAGTCAGCCGGCGCTCGTGAGTACCACGAAGGGTACAGCGAGTACGATTCCGCGTTCGCCAATCAGGTGCAATTGTTCTACTGTCTTTATTTTGCGATGACGGGGCTTCACGCCATCCACATGGTGATTGGCGTAGTGTTGCTCGGAGTCCTTGCCGTTGCAGCGTACCGCGGCGCATTTTCGCGGGAGTATTACACGCCCGTTGAGGTTGGCGGCCTGTATTGGCACTTCGTCGACATTGTGTGGGTCTTCCTGTTTCCTCTGCTGTATCTGATTTAGTGATGGAAGAGCACGCCGAACACGTTACTTCGCCGTTTGTGGCGTTCTTAGTTTTTGTGGCGCTCTTAGTGTTGATGGTGCTCACGATTTGGGCCGCCAGCATTGAGCATGGAACGGTGGGGTTGCTCGTCGCACTGCTGATCGCGACCGTCAAAGCCGTATTGATTATTTATTACTTTATGAATGTCCGGTTCACCGATGTGGTGACGCGGCTATTCGTTGTGTCTGCGTTTTTCTGGTTGTTGCTGCTGCTGGTCATCATGATGTCGGACTTCATCGCCCGCTTCGGCGGCGAACGCACTCAAGAGCCAATCGCCGCGGCGGCACAAAGCGAATAGCCGGGCAAGTGCATGGCCCGGACTTCTAGAATGTATCTAATCCTCCTACCCGTAGCGCAGTAATTCGCTATAGGTTCACGACGCGAGAGGGCGCAACAGGTAATGGCTTCTCGCGTTTCCTAGTCGACGGGGCTAAACGTCTTTTGGCGCCGATCACGAAACACCGCCTCGTCGTCATCTTCTTGAAACAGGGGTAGGGAGTCTGCCTGAGTTGTCTTTCTAATTCCTCAGGCTCACATCGGCAGCCGTTCGTCCGATATGCGCGATTTGACAGCGCTCTGCGCATCGGTTCTCATGAATTGCAGGTAACGGTAACGCCCTAATCTGCAGAGGAGGCGCAGCTATGGACAATTTTCCCCATCGTCGGCCGCCCGATTCCACCACAATCGCCTTCCTCACCGATCAACTGGCGGAGGAAGACAGCGTGCGTCGTCAGGATGCGCGAAACACCTTGGCGGAAATCGGCGGTCCTGCCGTCCCGGCTTTGGTTGAGAGCCTATACGACCCACGTGACCAAGTACGTTGGGAGGCCGGCAAGACGCTGGAAGCCATTGCCGACCCATTAACCGCCCCAGCCCTAGTGGCCGCGTTAGATGACGACAACGAAGACGTGCGCTGGGTGGCGGGGGAGGCGTTGACCGCCATAGGCGATGCGGCCGTCGCTCCGCTATTGTATGCCCTCATCCGGCGCGCCAGCTCGTATGGTTTTTGCAAAGGCGCTCACCACGTACTGCGCGACTTGGCTCGCAAGGAAAGCCGGCGTGCGCTTCTCGTCCCAGTCCTGCAAAGCCTTGAGCAGATTGAACCCGGCGTATCGGCTCCTCCCGCTGCGCTTACCGCTTTAGAAGCGTGGCGGGCTCGTGAACGCGTCACCTAAGTTGCCTTCCGCGTGCGCTCGCCGACGGCGCGTTTGCTGAAGGTTCACGTGGAAATGGCGTTGGAGGCCCGGTCTCTTCAAAACGTCATCGACGGTTTGAGAGTTGACCGCAGCTCGTGCCGATAGGGGCGTAAAACAAACGAAGTGTGTCCAGCCTCAGCCATTATCTGCACAAGGAGAATGTAGGGGGCAAACCATCTTCTCCAAACTTCCTGCTTGTCGGTTGTTCGATGGTTGAGGTGTTCGACGCTGGGCGCGCCGTCAATAGAAATGACCTCTTAAGCGAATTGTTTCGCTGGGAGCCGCGCAGCATCGCTATTTGCTTCACACGCTGGTTTCGGCAGTGACTGCACGGGGCGCGATTCCTCACGAGCAGGTAACGTGGCAACGGGCGGCGTTGCAGCGTTTTCTGCCCCCGCCAAGACGGGGCGTTCCAGCGAGCCTTCTTCGGGCCGAACGGCCAATGTACGCGTAAGCGGGGTAAGGTCCGTAGCACGGCGCGGAACGCAGGGAAGGACCGCCATGGAAAAGAGACGCGCCGCCGACGAGAGGGCAAATAGGGCCAGATAGACTTCACGAGTTTCGCCCCACCGCCCAAGGATTGCGGCCCCGGCGAACGCTCCGGTAGCGATCGCCACGGCGTTGCCAAGGTTGTAAAGTGTAAGAACTGCGGTGCGTCGCTCACTTGGGATCGCGTCGAAAAACACCAGTAACATGGCAAGTTCGTATGCTGCCCAGGCGCAACCGCCGACCACCTGAAGCATTGCTAGCCACATAAACGATTGCGAGATCAGCCAGCCCGCCGACAGAGGCGCAATTCCCAACCCGGCGATCCATAAGAGACGACGTGGCCCCAACCGCGCGGCCAGTGTTCCGGCCCAGCTCATGGCGGCAATTTTGCCCACAAATGCAAGTGCGATGAGCGTCGCATAACCCCCGTACGAAAGCTGCAGGTGAGATATCATAAACGGGGTAAAGTACGGCGATGCTAAGTGAACCGCAAACTGCACCAAAAGCATGTATGTCAAGATGCGCCAAAACGGTTCGCCTTCGGTCCTAGCGGTTAAGTCGCGTAGCGCTGGGGCCTCATAGGGTTTGACACCGCGCGGCTCGCTTTGTAAGGCGAGCATACCCGCGCTAACAAAGCGGAACAGGCTTGCGATTGCAAACAATGCAGCAAAGACGCTCATCGTCACGCCTTGCTGGTGCCCGAACTGCAACGCCACGCCACCGGTAATGAACCCGACCATCACCCCCAAATGACATAGTCGAGCTCGACGGGCGAAGAAGCTGGGCCGGATATAAGCGGGAATGATTTGGGCTACCCACACGTTCCAAGCCGGCCCAGTAGCCATGCCCGCCGCCCAGTAGAGTGTGGCGGCTACGAACACCAACCACCGGCCGCGATCGTGGGTGAAGGCAACGCCCGAGACAAGCAGCAGGCTTGCGGCCTGTAGCGCGGCGCACGCTACGACCCAAGTTCGCCGCGAACCAATTCGCTGGACCGCCCATGGGGCCGCCAATTGCAGAACGGCCCCTGCAAGCATGGGCGCCGCGGCAATGAGCCCCGCCGCTCGTTCTCCTAATCCTAGGGCCAAAGCAAAGGCGGCCAGGTAGGTTTCGCCGAGGCCGACCATGACGCTAAACGTGGCGCCGTCAGCCGTGCAGGCTAGAAGATCGCGTTGTAGCCGGACGCCAGGACGCTTGTCCATCGACGTGACGAGAATGATCTCTCGCGAAAGAAACGGCCCGTCCGATCTAGAGAAACCGTGGCAATTCCTGCCGCGGCGGTTCTGTATCGTTTCGGGAAAAGACAGGGATAAGCCACTTCGCCTTCGCTAGAAGAATTCCAGCGAACTCACACCGAGTGCAAAGGGCGGCCTGAGGGATTTTGACCGGCTGTGGCGAGCACCGGCGGCGGGTTGCAGGTCGCACCATCCGCCGCGAAAGTGCCCGTGTTGGCTATCAAAATTTGTCAGAGGCCGGAAGCCCCTTGCTCGCGGAGCAAGGGGAATACATCGGCGGACGACAGCCAAGTCTTGAAAGATAATCGCGAGCGTTGCCGGGCGGGTAATGTTGGAGCCCGCTCTTGGCTTTCCCTGGCGTTACGACTTAGCGTACTTCGGTCGCGGCGGGGAAATGACGCCTAGCGAGGCGCCCGATACCTTGGCGTACCGCTCCTTGCTGCCATCGGGCAGATAACGTACGCCAACGCGCGTGGGCTTGCGGGTTTGGGGGCAAAGCAAAGCCACATTCGAAACATCGATCGGCATTTCCTTGGAAAGCCGGCCGCCCTGAGGATTGCGCTGGCTCTTTCGAACGTGCTTGTAAACGCGGTTTACTCCCTCGACGACCACCTTGCCAGCCTCGCGATCGACTGACAAGACTTTGCCCTCCACGCCGCGGTCATCGCCTGTGATGACCCGCACAATATCGCCTGTCTTGATGTGCATGGTGTCTCAAAAAACTTGTTCAATATTCTAGGCTCTTAGCCGCACTTTACCAAACCAACTAGTATACGGACTTCGCCCACGCCGTCCAGGCGGGTCGGTGGCAATTTCATCGTACGCTTGGGCTACTTTACCTTCGCAAAATTTCGCATTCCTACTAGCAAAAGGCTCCTTCCGCCTCGGAGCCCAACAACCCGTGAACATCCCTCGCACGGGCGCCATTGGGGAGCAGGCGGTGCGGCGATTTGAGCGTCGGCCGGGATTGTGGCGGCCCGGTTCGGTCAACCTGTGCCGCCGGACTTGCGGTGGGACCCGCTCCTTATGATCCGCACGCCAGACTGCCAGGAAAACGGCGAGGATTGCGGTAGAGCACTTCAGCCAGAAGTTCAGGCGAGCCTCGCTCATGGCGCGGCCGCTCGTAGTGCCATTCGTCGTGTGTCGGCACAAACTGTTCCAACGACGGCCATGGATCGAAGGGCGTATATCCAAGCGCTTGGGCCAATTTGGATGAATCCATGGTTACATCCCCTGCGCGGGGTGGCATAGGGCCAGCGTCTCGGCGTGGACAACCGATGAGTCTTTCGGGACGATACCCCCCAACGCGGTTAACGATCTGAGCGATTTGATACAGGCTAAGGGCTCGTGGTCCGCCAGCGTGGTATAGTCCTGGCAAGTGGCGGGCCAACACATCCTCCAGCACTTGGTTTAGGCAATCTGTGTAAGTTGGGGTGCGAACCTCGTCCACGTACAGCGTGGCGGGACGGTCCTTCTTGAAGCGGGACTGAATCCAGTCGATCGCGCCGGCATGGCCGTTGAAACTGACGCCCATCGGTAACGAGATGCGTAAAATGGAAGCGTCGGGCTTTCGCGCCAGGACGAGCCGTTCGGCAATCTCCATCGTCTTGCCATACACCGTCACGGGGTCGGTGGGGTCGTCTTCGGTGTGGGGCCGACCGAGCTTGCCGGAGAACACCAGGTCGATTGACAAGTGCACGAACCGCACGGGTTCGCCCGACATCGCATCGAGGAGGTTCGAGAGTTCTTGGATATTAGCCCGCCATGCCATGACGGGATCGAGTTCGCACGATTTCAGTTTGCAACTACCGCCGCAATTCAGGACCGAGCGAAATTGGTACCGATCGAAAAGTCGCAAAATTTCGTCGCGATCTTCTCCGTCGCAGGCCACGACGCCTTCGGCGCGCAGCGGCCAGTTGTCGCGCCGGCGCGTACCAATCACGGCGTCGCCGTATTTGCGGCGGAAGTAAAAGAACGCGTTATACCCTGCGACCCCGGCCACCCCGGTGATCAGAAGGGGAAGTGGTGGTGTTAGCAACGATTGCATATCCAAAAGAATTGATAACAAACCAGCCTATTGGGCAAGGGGAGACGTAGAACGACCAATCGTGGTGGCGCCTCGGAAGCAACGGCGGCGCGAAGGACCGCTTGGCCATTGGCGCCGGCGAGACGACAACGAATCGCTCGTGTGACCGTGAGACGACGTTGGTCACGATCGCGATTCACCAGAGAACGCGGGATTCGCCTGATAGGGAAGTTGGCGTTGGGAATATGGCGTTCGCGAGTTCGGACGCGCGTTGCCGGGAATTAAGGAGTACATTGTGGAGAGTAAACGAGCGCATATCTTAATGTGCCCGCCGATCTTTTACGGCATCGAGTACGAAATCAATCCGTGGATGAACCGCGAGCGGCAAGCGGACCACGACTTGGCAGTCAAGCAGTGGAATGATCTGGTAGCGATCCTCATCGACCTGGGCGCTAAGATCTCGCTGATGACGCCCGTGCGCGGTTTGCCCGACATGGTCTTCACGGCCAATGCGGCCATGATTTACCGCCGGCTGGCGGTGTTGGCGCGGTTTCGTTTTGAGCAGCGGCAGGGCGAGGAGCCGTATGACGCTTTGTGGCTGTCTGAACACGGCTTCGAGGTGATCTCGCCTCCCGAAAACACGTACTTCGAAGGCGCCGGAGACGCGCTATTTTGTGGAGAAGATTTGTTTGCCGGTTACCGGATGCGCAGCGACGCCCGTGGCCATCAGGAGATTGGACGTCGCCTAGGTGTGCGCGTGATTCCGCTGGAACTTGTCGACCCTTTCTTTTATCACCTGGATACTTGCTTTTGCCCGATTGCGCCCGGCGCAGCCTTGTATTACCCGCCCGCGTTTGACGAGTACGGGCAAACGGCGCTCCGCGAACTAATTCCCGAGCTAATCCCGGTAGAGCAAGAAGAGGCGCAAGCCTTCGCTTGCAACGCCGTAGTGATAGGTCGGATGGTCGTGACGAATACCGGGTGCCCGCGAATGCACGCCGTGCTTCGAGAGCGCGGATACGAAACGATTGAAACCCCCTTGAGCGAGTTCGTTAAAGCCGGCGGCAGCGCCAAATGTCTCACGCTTCGTTTGGACGGCGAAGAAGCCGCCGCTTGGCGTACTACGTCCTCCGTGTAGGTCGGAGAGACGTGCGGCGGCAATCAGGCGAGTTTGTCGAATCCTGATTGCACCTGCGGAAACACAAATGGCCGTTCGCCGTGAGGGGGGAGGGTAAACCAAGGCCCCGCCCCGTGCATTTCGCTACGAATCCGTCGCAAACTCTGGATTCATTGGCTCGCCCTTGGTAGCAGCACCGTTCTTAGCGATTCCGTTTTTATCCAACGGCGGCCGTTAGGCAGGCGACCAACCTTGTTGTGGCGAGTGGTGGATTTTGGGCCCCTCGCCGCCTTGAAGCTTACGCAAAGCCTCTTCGGCTTGGGCGACGGATGCAGCGTCGTTATGAAACTCCAAACGTAGGTCAAACGTCGCTTTGCCGCCTGGTGGGAGCTTGACTACGCGGCCGTGCTTAGCCTCAAAGGTGCGAGCGTTGGGAAAGTTGGTTGACGGCTCCAATCCCGTTACGTACCCATCTTCCAACGCGCCCGTGTTCTTCCAAACGATGAAATGCGGGAGCTGTTGTTTGTTGTAATGGATGCTTACGCCGCGCGTCCCGCTGGCATTCTTTAGCAGCGCTCCGGTGTTCTGTTGGGCGTCGGCAAGGGCTTCAAAAAAGTAAACTTGCTCTGCAAATCCCGCCTCGGGCTCGCCGTACACGTTCCACGTGTCAACGCCTTCGGCTGCCCGATTGTCCTTGGGGACTACAGCGCTGGCGGGAACAATAACTTGAGCGCCGGGCTCTAAAAGGGGAGCGCCCAAGTTAATGTGATAGAGAAGTTGCATCTCGCCATTGCGAGCCGAGAGGTTCTCTACTTCGTCCCGAATTTGAAAACTGCGCTCGCCAAATCGTGTCGAAATGGTCGTGGTCAATCGCAAGTGCGTGAATAAAAACCGTGCTTCATCGACGACCCCCGTAACGGCGATTTCGCCGGCGTCGGGATCAACGCGTACTTCCACGTGGTGCGCCGGCTTGTTAGAGATGCGTCCATGCAGGCCGTAACGCAAGCGGCCCATTTCGTCGTATTCAGGGGCGCCATTGCTCTCCAATCCACAACGGGCCAGCAATTCGTCGAATCCGTCTAACCATCCTAGTCCGCTTGGTTCGCCTGTGGGTACGAACTGGGGGTGAATTGGTCCTTGTACCGGCGACCGCCAACCGATATCCCAATCTCCTATCCAGGCTTTCCAGATGTTCATGCCCCGTGTGGGCAAGACCGTAAACGCACATGCGCCGTTCGCGACGCGCAGCACCTCGACGCCATCACTCATTCCGCCGCGGAGCACCCGTTTGCTGATAGAAATCCCGCGATCTTCCAAACCCAGATCCGCGCCGGAAATGGAGAAATCGGGCAAGTAAACGTCGTTTGCTACATCGCACAAGGTCCAAGCCTTCACCGCCATGAGCCAAGCCTCACTAATGCGAAATTCGAAACGCGAAATGAGAAAACGGCCTTATCCTAACACGATCGTAACCGGTTGGAGAGCGGATGAGGGCGGGTAGCGAATGGCGTACGTATTTCTTAAGTGTTTCAGTCGCTCCATCCTTTCCGTTTTGAATTCAACGGTTGGCGGGCGGTTTTTGTCGTCGCTTGCTTGTCAGTGAAAGCAAAACGGAATAAAACCTAGAACGTTCTCAAGTCGGCCCCGCTACTTTCAGCGTAACCGTTTAAACCAAACGCGAGATTGCCATGACCAGCCCCAACGTTGTGAAAGGCGACAGTGTCGCTAAGATTCTCGAGCGTGCCTTGGACGCAGGCGAAGGCCTGCTCCGCCTGACCCCCACGTGGGTGCCGCGTAGCTTCTTGCACCCCGGCCGCCGACTCAAGTTGTATCCGGGCGACCTGTACGCGTATGGCGCCCACCGTGGCGGCATTGACGAACGGTGGTTTGCCAGCACCACCGAGGCGGCCAACGAAGGTCGAGTCTGGCACGAGGGATTAAGTTTCTGTTCGTTCGAAGGGCAGCACTTCTTGCTCAAAGACGCGGTAGCTGAGGCGGGCGAACGCCTCATCGGCAAAGCGATGTACGACAAGTACCAGCGGTGGCCGGTGTACTCCAAGTTCTTCGACAACATGGGGCCCATTCCCCATCACATGCATCAGTCGTTCGAACACGCCAAGCTGACCGGTCAGGAAGGCAAGCCAGAGAGTTATTACTTCCCGCCGCAATACAACAATGTAGACAATAACTTCTGCTATACCTTTATGGGGCTAGAACCTGGCACTACGAAGGATCAAGTGCGCAAGTGCCTGGAGAACTGGGACAAAGGTGAGAACGGAATTCTGGATCTGTCGCGCGCGTATCGTCTGAAACGCGGCACCGGCTGGTTGATTCCTCCAGGCGTTTTACATGCTCCCGGTTCGCTTTGCACCTACGAGCCGCAATGGGGCAGCGACGTGTTTGGCATGTTTCAAAATATTGTGGAAGGCCGCTACGTGCCGTGGTCGTTGTTGGTCAAAGACGTGCCGCCCGACAAGCACCAGGATCTGGACTTCATCATTGGCATGCTGGACTGGGAGAAAAACGTCGACACGCACTTTAAGGAAAACAACTACCTGGAGCCCATTGTGGCTGACCAGGGGCCGGGCTGGGTGGACAAGTGGATTGTCTATGGCCGCGTCGACGGCGCCCAACTGTTTAGCGCTCGCGAATTGACCGTCGAACCGGGAGCCAAGTGCACTCTCAAGGATCCCGGCGCTAGCGGTTGGATCACGGTGCAAGGCAAGGGTCGTATTGGCAAGCTTAACCTGCAAACGCCCGCGATGATTCGTTTTGGTCAGGAGACCGAAGACGAAGTGTTTATTAGCCACGAGGCGGCCGTGCGAGGCGTCGAAGTGGAAAATACCGGAAGCGAACCGTTGGTCAGCCTGCGGTACTTTGGCCCCGACGTCCACGATAATCTTCCGAACGTTGGCGATTACCGAAAGTGAGAACAATCGCGGGCCAGCATCTCTTGCTCGCGTACGCGTTGGTAGCGCCATCAAACGGTTGAGACGGCCTGTCATGACCGAGAGGTAACGTGACCTGGGCCAACGACGCCGCGTGGACCTTCCGTAGCGCCACGCGGCCACTGCAGTTTGACGATAGTGAGTTTGCGTTGCTCGACCAGTTCGTTACGTTATCCCGACGAAAATCTACGGAGCAACGAAACATCTTGTCGTGAGTGAAAGCTACACAATCAAGGCGTTTGCTAATGCGTTGAAGTAAGGGTTTGCTGCGGCGAACGCGTCATTCATCCATGAGATTTAACGTTTGGGTTGCCGGCGTTAGGGAGAAAACCTCCAAGGCGCCGTGACCGAACGCGGCCAACTTTTAGGTTCACCTCACACAAATCCCTTCGTAGCGAAAGGCTGTCTCCCGATGGCGAATCACGTGAACAATTATCCCAAGCTTCACAATGCGGCGTGGCCAGGCGTGGTCGGCAAGGGCGAAGGCTCGGAGCCGCCCATTGATTTGGACACCATGTTGGACTTGACGGCCGCCGCCGAAGTGGATGGCGTGAAGTTCGATGGCGTCGATCTGTTCCTCTACGATCCACATATCAGTATTGACGCAAGTGATCAGGAACTGGAGCAATTGGCCGAGAAGGTACGATCGCGGAACCTTGTTATCGGTTCGGTCGTGGCGCCGGTATGGCCGCCTACCGGTGGCGCGCCGGCGATGGGCGGACCCGAGGACCAAGAGAAGTTTCTGACCCAGGTCCGTAAAGGGTGCCGTATTGCCAAGAAGCTTCGCGAGCTTGGCGTGCGTTCTTACGGTGTAGTGCGGATTGACTCCGCCTGCAGTCCCGCCGACTGGGCCAAGGATCCCGAGGGTAATCAGTCGCGTATTGCCGACACGTTCCGCAAGGCCGCGGATATCGCCGAAGAGTACGGTGAGAAACTGGCCGCCGAAGGCGAAATCTGCTGGGGCGGAATGCACAGTTGGCGGAAGATGCTCGACCTGCTGGAGCGTGTCAACCGGCCCGAAACGTTAGGGTTTCAGGCCGACATGGCTCACACGTTGCTCTACTTGATGGGCTACAACGCTCCAGAAGATGCGCTTCTCCCGGACAACTTTGATTGGAGCGACGAAGCGGCGTTTGACGCTGCATACCAACAACTCACCGACGCGCTGCGTCCTTGGACCATCGATTTCCACATTGCCCAGAACGATGCAACGGTGTTCGGCTCTGGTTCTCACGACAAGACGGGCCGCCACTGTTTGCCAAACGACCCCAACGGCAAGCTGGACATCACGAAACGGGCCGGATACTGGCTGCGGGACGACTTAGGCGCCAAAGCCGGGTTCAAGCCGCAGCACATTTGCTGGGACGGCTGCATGTTCCCCAACGCCGTAATGATGAAGCCGGAAACGTGGATCGATATTCTCCGAGCAATGGTTGCCGTGCGCGATGCATACGGCTGGACCGCGTAGCGCTCCGGATTCAAGGCCAAGAATTGGTCGCTATGTCGGTGGAGCAGATTCACCGACAGCCACGTTGACGTTCGTGGATTTTCGATGCAGGGGCTCGGAAGGGAGCCCTGCCTCGCCAGGAAAACGCCGCCCCGGTTGGCCATAATCGCGAAGGCGAGGCGTCGCATCACTAGGTTTTTGTTCCGATTTGTACAACTCACTCCTTGCAGGATTTCTCATGACCAAACCGCTCAACATTGGGATGATCGGCTACGGCTTTATGGGCCGAGCGCACTCCAACGCGTATCGTAAAGTCAATAATTTCTTCCCGCTGGAATACCGTCCGGTGCTCAAGGCGGTATGCGCCCGCAATAGAGAAAAGGCCGAGGCGTTCGCCAAGACTTGGGGCTACGAGTCCGTTGAGACGGATTGGCGCGAACTCCTCAAACGTGATGACATTGACGCCGTCGATATCTGCACGCCCAATAACTTGCACAAGGAAATTGCCGTTGCTGCGGCCGAGGCCGGCAAGATGATCCTTTGTGAAAAGCCGCTTGCCATGGACGCTCAAGAGGGCGAGCAGATGGTCCAAGCGGTCCAAAAGGCCGGCGTGCGCAACATGGTCTGGTACAATTATCGCCGCGTACCCGCTGTTACGTTGGCGAAACAACTGATTGACGAAGGTCGCCTGGGCCGGATCTTCCATTACCGCGCCGTGTTCCTTCAGGATTGGACAATATCAGCCGATGTGCCTCAAGGTGGTACGGCTACTTGGCGGCTAGACGCTGAGGCTGCGGGCAGTGGAGTCACGGGCGACTTGCTGGCGCACTGTATCGATACGGCCATTTGGCTTAACGGTCCCATGACCAATGTGACGGCCATGACCGAAACGTTTGTCAAGGAACGTAAGCACGCCGAAACGGGGCAAATGCAGAAGGTTGGCATTGATGACGCGTGCGCCTTCTTAGGACGTTTCGAAAACGGTTCATTGGCGGTTTTCGAAAGTACCCGGTACGCCCGCGGCCACAAAGCGCTTTACACCTTTGAGATCAACGGTGAGAAGGCGTCAATTTCATGGGATTTGCACGATCTGCACCGCCTGAATTACTTCGATCACCGCGACGAGTCGAAGTTGCGCGGCTGGCGGTCGATCCACGTAACCGACGGCGACCATCCGTACATGGGCAACTGGTGGGTGCCTGGCCTGCAAATCGGCTACGAACATAGCTTCGTCCATCAAGTGGCCGATTTCCTGAAGAGTCTCGAGACGGGTGAACCGGCGCAGCCCGACTTTGCCGCCGCTTTGGAAACGCAGAAGATTTGCGACGCTGTACTCAAGAGCGCAAAGACCGGCGGTTGGGTTAACGTCTAGTGAGGCGTGGCGATCATACAAAAGGCCGGAGATGTGTGCATCTCCGGCCTTTCTTTTTGTAAAGAGCTAGTCGCTTCTTTTGAAAGTGCGTTGATTGCAGGATCCGCGCCGATTCCGTTTATAGGTAAAGCAGACATCTTTCGGCCAC
Source organism: uncultured Pirellulaceae bacterium (assembly GCA_964458385.1). Classification (GTDB taxonomy): domain Bacteria; phylum Planctomycetota; class Planctomycetia; order Pirellulales; family Pirellulaceae; genus JAHWKS01. The sequence goes on along the minus strand of CAYWIS010000095.1, from coordinate 167 downwards.
GATCAAGACGTTGCTTGCTGGCTCGTTGGCAATCGGCCCTCGTTATCTCTGCGGCTTATGGTATGGTGGAGGTGAAAGTCGGCGAGCGCCCTAGTGCTTCCGTCGGCGACAATCCACTACCTCGTTGCCTACCCACCCCTGACATGTACCAGGTTACGCGCAAGATC
>CAYWIS010000094.1:0-21410 GCA_964458385.1 uncultured Pirellulaceae bacterium | reverse complement strand
GCCCACGCCGAGCCTGATTGGAATGGCCAGGCGGGTTATCAACAATCCTGATCTGACTTGGCTTCCTTCGCTGCGCAAAGGCCAAGGCGATTGGCGGACCATTCTTACAAGTGTCGCGGAACTCCATGTTCTCGGCGGCGCGATCGATTGGCGCGGGTTTGATCAATCTTGGCGCCGGCGGCGATTGACGCTTCCAACTTACCCCTTTCAGCGTTCACGTCACTGGTTCGAGACCGAATCGCTTCAGAAACGCACCTTTGGCGCCGCTCGCGGTCCGGCGGTTCACCCCCTGCTTGGAAGTGTTGTACCTTCGGCACTGGAAACGCGGTTGTTTGAGAGTCGCTTCAGCGACCGTTCACCCAAGTGGTTAGCTGATCACCAGGTGCAAGGCTCCGTGGTTACGCCAGCGGCTGCGTATCTCGAAATGGCAATTGCCGCCGCAAACCAAGCGTTTGGCGCGGGACGTCACGCGGTGGAGAACGTCTCCATTCAGAAAGCGATGTATCTCCCCCCGGCGGCGTCGCGCGTGGTGCAAACAACCGTGTCGTCCGAGATGGGGGGCGAATCAACTGTCGAGGTCTACAGCGCCCCAGCCGATCCTGATGACGGCGTGGTTCGGTGGACGCTTCATGCTTGCGGCAAGATCCGGCACGCCGACACACTTAAGGAGATTGACGAGTCGGCCGCGTTTGATGTGCAAGAGGTAATCGATCAGCACATTGACAGCCGCACGCGCGAAAAGTTTTACCACAACATCGGTGAGCGCGGCCTCCAATACGGCCCCGTTTTTCAGGTCATTGGTACGTTACATCGGACGCATGACCGGGCGGTGGCTGAAGTTGCGGCGACGCCGGCCCTGCTGGCCGAGTTCTCGCAATACCACCTCCATCCGGCGCTCTTGGACGGGGCATTTCAGACGATCGCCGGCGTGATGCCCCTGGAACGAGACGGCTCCGATTCGCCACACACGTATATGCCAATCGCCATCAGGCGATTACGGATCGTTAGGCCGTTGACCGATAAAATGTGGGTTTACGCCCGCCGCACCGATCCGGTGGAGAACACGCCCAGTCCCGATCAGGCCGAAGCCGACGTGTTCATACTCGACGCCGAGGGGCGTGTGCTGGTTGAGGCGTTAGGACTGCGTGTGCAGCGCGTTGGCCGCTCGGCGGCGCGTGAGAACGACGTCGACGTTCGTGACTGGTTGTACGAGATTCAATGGCGCGAGCAGAACCTGACTGGCGATGCCTCAACCAACGGTAAGCCGACGCCGGTGGGTGGAACATGGCTGATTTTCGCCGATGAAGACGGAGCCGCGGAGTCCCTAGCCAACCATCTGAACACTTCAGGCGCGCGATGTGTTTTCGTCCGACCGGGCGAGGCCTTTAAGAAGGCCGACAACGACCACTACTTTTTGAATCCGCTTGCCGGCGATGATTACCGTCGCCTGTTGGATGAGCTAGTTGCAGGCGGAGCCTCCCCAAGCGGCGTCGTCCACCTGTGGAGTCTTGACATTGGCGATCCCCAAGGCAGTAATTCGCTCGATGTGGCGAGGCGCTTGGGGTGTGGCGGAGTGCTGCAACTCATTCAACAGTTGGCTCGTCTCCAAATTGCCAAATCACCTCAACTGTGGTTGGTTACGCGCTGCGCGCAGGCGGTGAAGGGCGACGAAGCGGTCGCGTTTCTCCAATCGCCGATTTGGGGGCTTGGCCGGGTAGCGGCGCTGGAGCATCCAGAATTACATTGCCGCGTGGTCGACGTGTCGGGCAGCGGCGACGATATCGAACTGCTTGCTCGTGAATTCGTCGCTGGTGAGCACGAAGATCAGATTGCCTACCGCGACGGACGTCGGTTCGTCGCGCGCTTGGCCCCGACGCCTGATCTCCTTCCCGCCGAAGAGGACGCTTCGGGCGGACTTTCGATTCCGGCCGATGGGGCATGCCAGCTGCGTTTTCGTCAGGCGGGTAGTTTTGATTCCCTCTATTATCACGTATTCTCACGCCGCGCGCCGGAGCCGAACCAGGTGGAGATTGAGGTTCGCGCAACCGGGCTTAACTTCAGCGATGTGCTGAAGGCGATGGGGCTTTATCCGGGCATCACCGATAGGATCGTGCCGTTAGGCATCGAATGTGCCGGTGTAGTAACTGCCGTTGGTGATGAAGCGGCTCGTCGTTTTCAGGTAGGCGACGAGGTCATGGGCATTGCTCCCTATAGCTTCGCCACGCACGCCTTGACTGCCGAATACGCGATCGTCAAGAAACCGAAGACGCTCGATTTTGACGAGGCGGCGACCATTCCCGTCACATTCCTTACTGCGTACTACGCGTTGGTGCGGCTGGCGCATCTGGCGCCCGGCGAGCGATTGCTTGTACATGCTGGCGCTGGGGGCGTAGGAATTGCCGCGATTCAAATCGCAAAGCATCTCGGCGCTGAAGTCTTCGCCACGGCCGGAAGCGAAGACAAACGAGAGTTTCTCCGTTCGTTAGGCGTCAAACACGTCCACAATTCGCGGACACTGGACTTTGCCGAAGAGATTCTCCAAATCACGGGCCGTGAAGGCGTTGACGTCGTACTGAACTCGCTCCCTGGCGAGGCCATCACCAAGAGCTTAGGGATCCTTCGGGCTTACGGCCGATTTCTGGAGATTGGCAAAACCGACATCTACCAAAACCGCATGATCGGTTTGGCGCCGTTCCAGGACAATCTCTCTTACTTCGCCATCGATCTCGACCGCATGCTGCGGCAGCGTCCCGATTACGTCCGGGACTTGTTTGCCGAATTAATGGAGCACTTTGAGGCAGGGCATTACCATGCGCTCCCGCTTACGCGGTTCCCCATGGAAGGAACGATCGACGCGTTCCGTTACATGGCGCAGCGCAAGAACATTGGCAAAGTGGTGGTATCGTTCGAGGATCGGCCCGCCGCCAGCCGTATCACGGCGCAGCGCGATCGCCTGGTTCGAGCCGATGGCGCCTACCTGATTACCGGCGGCTTGGGTGCGCTGGGAATGCAGGTGGCTGAATGGTTGGTTTCACAAGGCGCCCGCCACCTTGTGCTTTTGGGCCGACGGGGGCCGACGGATCTGGCCTTGAAGAAAATCGCTGCATTAGAGGCCGATGGGGCGCGTGTCGCCGTCGTGCAAGGCGATGTGGCCGATGCGGATTCGTTGGCCGGCGCCTTGCGGGGGATCCCTTCGGATTTTCCACCGTTACGCGGTGTCATGCATGCCGCGGGCGTGCTTGACGACGGCGTGTTGTTCGATATGGACTTGGCGCGACTCGATCGCGCTATAGCGCCCAAGCTGGCAGGTGGTTGGAACTTACATAATGCGACACTGGATCAACCCCTCGACTTCTTTGTACTGTTTTCGTCCATAGCGTGTGTATTCGGCTCGCCAGGCCAGGGCAATTACGCCGCTGGTAACGCCGCGCTGGACGGTTTAGCGCATTATCGGCGCAGCCTCGGCCTGCCAGCTCTGACGATCAATTGGGGGCCGTGGGCCGATGCGGGTATGGCCGCAGAAGCAGGCCGTGACGCCGGCCTGAATGATCGCGGCATAGATCTAATTCCGGTGGAACACGGGTTGACAGTCCTCGGACGGTTAATGAAAGCGAACCCGGTGCAAACCGCCGTGATGTCGGTCCGATGGCGCGACTTACTGCGCACCAGCCAAGGCGTTGTGCCGCCGCTGTTGTCCGAAGTAGCGCCGGCTGCCGAGGAGCTCGCCTCGACCGAGTCAGCGGATGCTGGCGTTGACCATGCGCTGCGTCAACAGTTGCTCTCGGCTTCGCTGGAAGAACGTAAGACTTTGCTGCGCGAGTATTTTACTGGCGAACTATCCAAGATTATGGGCATCGACCCGGCCAGTCTCAATGTCGAGCAGCCGCTCAACACGCTCGGCCTTGATTCGCTAATGGCAATTGAGCTGAAGAACAACATCGAGACGCGGCTCAAGGTGGTCTTGCCCATGGCTCGGTTCATGGAAGGGCCCAGTGTCGTGAAGTTGGCGGCCACCGTTGCAGAAACCATTGCCGACGATAATTCTGCAATGGCTATTCAGGCCAGCGAACGCACCGGGCGACAACCCCTTTCACGCGGCCAACAGGCATTGTGGTTTATTCAGCGTCTGGCGCCCGAGGCTACCGCGTACAACATGGTCGACGCGGTTCGTGTACGCGGACCATTAAATCTGGATGCGTTGCGGAGCGCTGTCCAAGCACTTGTCGATCGGCACTCGGTGTTCCGCAGCACGTTCCCCGACGAGCGAGGCGAGCCGTATGTGCTGGTGCATGAACGCGTCGAGGCCCAAGTCCGCGTGGTGGACGCGCGGGAATGGAGTGAGGATCACCTGCGTGATGCGGTGAATGACGAACTGCAACGACCGTTTGATCTTGCTACTGGACCGCTCTTACGCGTCGCGGTCTTCCAGGTGGGCGATCAGGAATGGTTGATGACGTTCGCTCTGCACCACATCATTTCGGACTTCTGGTCGCTGGTAATGTGCACCAGCGAATTTCAGCAGTTCTACGAGGCGTTTGCGCGCGGTGAAACGTTGGAATTGCCGCCTCCACGGCTGGAGTATTCCGACTTCACGCGTTGGCAATCCGAAATGCTGGCCGGGCCCGAAGGCGAAGCACATTGGGAATATTGGCGGAACGAATTATCGGGCGAACTGCCAACGCTCAATTTGCCAACGGATCGACCGCGGCCGCCGGTGCAAACGTACCGCGGATCGCTGGGCTTCCGTTGGTTGGATCCCAAACTCACGGCGCGCCTCAAGTCACTAGCGGAAGCCAACGGCGCTACGGTCAATATGTTGCTCTTGGCGGCGTGGCAGACGCTTTTGCATCGCTACTGTGGACAGAATGACATTTTGGTTGGCGCTCCCACCTCGGGACGTACGCGGGCCGAGTTCGCCGACGTGGCGGGATATTTTGTGAACCCGGTGGTAATCCGAGGGGATCTGTCGGGCAATCCAAGGTTTGTCGATTTCTTGGGGCAGATTCGGCAAAAACTGCTCGGTGCGCTCGACCATCAGGATTATCCCTTCCCATTGCTCGTGCAAAAGCTGCACGTAGAGCGCGACCCAAGTCGTTCGCCACTGGTGCAGGTCCTGTTCGTGATGCAAAAAGCACAAATTATGCACGAACAGGGACTGACGCCGTTCCTGATGGGGCAATCGGGGGCGACGCTTGAGTTTGCGGGGTTAACATTCGAGTCAATGACGCTCGATCAATGGGCTGCTCAGTTTGATCTATCGTTAGCCGCGTCCGAAGCCAATGGCGGCGTTTCCTTGGGGCTCCAGTACAATACCGATTTGTTCGACGCGACGACGATCGACACGATGCTTGCCCACCTGGAAACCTTGCTCCGGGGCGTCGTCGAGAATCCTGAAGTGCGGGTTTCCGAGTTGCCGCTGCTCACTCCGACCGAAGAAACCAAACTGCTAGTCGAGTGGAACGCAACGTCGGTCAATTACCCTCATGACGAGCGCGTTCACGAAGCTTTCGAGCAGCAAGCCGCCAGGACGCCGACCGCAGTGGCTGTGGTTTGCGGCGACCAGTCGCTGACCTATCAAGAGTTGAATGAGCGAGCCAATCGTCTTGCTCATTACCTGCGCGAACTGGGGGTTGGCCCCGATAGCCGCGTGGGCGTTTGTTTTGAACGATCGCTCGATCTAGTGGTGTCAATTTATGCGGTCCTTAAGGCCGGCGGAGCCTACGTACCGCTTGATCCGGCCTATCCGTTGTCGCGGTTATCGGAAATCGCCACGAGCTCCGGTATGTCAGCTGTGCTGACGCATCAAAAGCATCGCGAGCAATTAGGAGAATGTTGCCCGCATATCATCTGTTTGGATCAGATTGCCGCATTGATGGCGCGTTATGCCGCGACGAATCCGAGTCCGCTTGGCGGTCCTGACAATTTGATCTATGTCATTTTCACTTCGGGATCGACGGGCAAACCTAAGGGCGCTGCGGTGTACCATCGTGGGTTCTCCAACCTGATGCACTGGTACCTGAGCGAGTTCGGTATGAGCGATCGGGATCGGTCGTTACTCATCACCTCGCATGGCTTTGACCTTACACAGAAGAACTTCTACGCCGCTTTGCTGGTCGGTGGACGGTTGCATCTGTCGACGAGCGAAGTTTATGACCCAGCACACTTGTTGTCCGAGATAAAGGCGGCGGGCATCACGCTGCTCAATTGCACGCCGAGCCATATTTACTCATTGGTCAGCGAGGCAGATGAGCAAGGCCTGGCGGCATTGGACGGACTGCGTTGCCTGTTCCTGGGAGGCGAGCCCATCGATGTGACGAAGTTACACCGCTGGACTTCGCGTCCCACGTTTGCTACCGAGATTGTCAACACCTACGGACCGACCGAATGCACCGATGTGGTGGGATTTCACCGACTGGGGGATCCCTCGCAGTATCGAGGCCGGAGCGTTCCCTTGGGACGGCCCATCGCCAATACCGAGTTCTACTTGCTTAATGATCACTTGGCGCCTGTACCGCTCGGAGCGACCGGCGAACTGTGTCTTGGCGGCGTTTGCGTTGGGGCTGGGTATATTAACGATCCGGCTTTGACCGCGGAGAAGTTCGTACGAAATCCTTTCTCAGACGACCCCCAAGCGCGCCTCTATCGCACGGGTGATATTTGCCGCTACTTACCCGACGGCAAAGTGGAGTTCGTTGGACGCAAAGACCATCAGGTCAAGATTCGCGGCTTCCGGATCGAACTTGGCGAGATCGAAGCGCAGTTGGAAACGCATCCGGCCGTTAATGAGGCGGTCGTGCTAGCCCGCGAAGATGCGCCCGGCGTGAAGCGTTTGGTGGCGTATGTGACCCCGCGGGAAGGGCAGGCCCTCGTCGCCGCCGAACTGACGACCTACCTGCGCGATTCTCTTCCGGCGCATATGGTTCCGTCCGCGTTTGTGGTGTTGGATAAGTTCCCGCTCACGGCTCATGGGAAGGTGGATCGCCGCGCCCTGCCGGCGCCGGAAACCCAAGCCTCGCTAGAGTACGTCGCGCCCCGCACACCTTTGGAGGAAACGCTTTGCGAAGTTTGGGCGGAAGTCTTACCTGTCAGTCGCGTTGGTGTCTACGACAATTTCTTTGATCTGGGCGGCGACTCGATCTTGAGCATCCAGGTGGTTTCTCGTCTAGCGGATCGAGGCTTGCTGTGCCGGCCGATCCACATGATGCAGTACCCCACGATAGCGGAGTTGGCGAAGGTCGTCTCGAAGCGCGAGAGCGTTTCGGAGCAAGGTGAAGTGACGGGCCCCGTTCCGTTGCTTCCCATTCAGCGTTGGCTGCTGGAGCAGGAATCGCCCAATCCCGCCCACTACAACCAGTCCTTGTTGCTTGAGCTTCCACAGCAGCTTTCAACCGAACGGCTTGGGCAAGCCCTTGCCGCATTGATAGAGCACCACGATGCACTGCGACTGCGTTTTGAACAGCACGACGGCGCTTGGCGACAGTTCAATGCCGGTTTCGACGAACAGGCCAACAAGGATGTCTTGTGGACCGTCGACCTGCAGCAGGTGAAGCCACATGACATTGCGAGTGCGATCGCGCGACACGCAGAGAAGGCTCAACGCTCGCTCGACTTGACAGCGGGGCCATTGGTGCGGGCCGTGTACTTTGATTTGGGCGCCGACCAGCCTCCACGTCTGCTGATTGTGGTCCACCACTTGGCCATCGACATTGTCTCGTGGCGTATTCTGCTGGAAGACTTGCTGTCGGCATATTACCAATTGGGCAGCGCTAACAAAGTTGAGTTGCCCAATAAGACCACGTCATACCAGGCTTGGGCGCAAAGGCTCAAGGAGTATGCACAGTCGCCGCAGATCGCTGAGCAAGTTCCGTACTGGTTGGAAGCAGCGGAAGGCGTTAAGCCATTGCCCATCGAGTGGAGCGGCGCCAACACTTTTGAGTCGCTGCAAGAGACGGTCGTGACGCTTGATGCGGATCTTACCGACCGGTTGTTAAAGCAAACGCCTCAAGGTTCACGAGCGCACATCAATGACGTTCTATTGGCCGCACTTGGTAAGATCTTTGCGGACTGGATCGGCGATTCGCGGCTATTGGTTAACTTGGAAAGCCATGGCCGCGAGGATCTGTTCGACGATATTGACCTGTCGCGCACAGTAGGTTGGTTCGTTAGCGTCTACCCGGTGGCCATCGAAACGCCTCTGGCGCCGCATTGGAATCCGCGGGACGCCGTTGCCGCGGTGCGACAGAAGCTCCAAATGATTCCTCAGAATGGCTTGGGGTATGGCCTGCTACGGTGGATGCGCGACGACGCAGTCGCACTACGGCTCGCCGAGGCGCCACAGGCCGAGGTGATGTTCACCTACATTGGTCAACTCGATCAGGACCTGGGCCACGGAATGGCGCTGCGCCGTGCCGATGAGTCGGATGGTCCTGCCCACTGCCCTGAAGCGAAGCGACCGTACGCGATTGAGGTCATCTGCTACGTGCGCGATGGCCAGTTGCACGTGCAATGGCTTACAAGCCGTAGCTGGCGTCAAGCTGCCATGGTGGACCAGTTGGCGCAGTCGTATCTCCAGGTGCTACGTCAGATCATCACCGCAGACAGCGAGGAATGATCGTTGGCCGAATAACCTCGTGACCGCCTAGCGGCGGAATGATTGATAGTTTCGCCGCTAGGCAAATTGACCACTGACAATCATTGAAAGATCCGTGGTCAGGGAAGTTGTGTCGCCTACCGCAACCAACCAACTTAAGAAAGGGAGCCCGCTTCAGCGGTTCCTAATTCTCTATTCTGGCTAATTCTCGCTTGGCGTCTTGCGCTCCTTCGGGACCTCCATGAGCGGCATTGTGTAAGAACTCACGAAGTGCCGCGAACAAGGAAGGCCGGATTGTTTTGCGATACGGCGAATCCGGGGGAAGTTCGCGCATTAGACGGCGATGGGCTTTACCCATAGCATGGTAGGGCATGGAAGGCAGTAAATGATGCAAGGCGTGGTATCGCATCCCTAACGGCGCCCAGAGTTCGGTTGTGATCGGGTTGCCGGTAATGGTAAGCGAATCGAGCATTTGCTCCACGTAGCTCATCTGCTCCCATTCGTTGACGAACCAGTGCGAAACCATGCCGCGGGTGTAGTTCAGCGTGGTGACGATTGCGAAGACGCAGTACAACTTGACCAGGATCGTCCAGGGCAAAACGCCCAAAAGGAGCAGCGAGACGACCCCTGCGGCCACCATGAAACTGCCCGCTTCCTGCACGGCCCAAGGCAACTTTTCATGTGGTTTGGGCCACGGCCGGCGATAGTGCGGGTTAATCATGGCTAACGACGACGCTTGCTCCCACACCCAACGACGAATCTTGGGGTGTAATAGCGAGATAGGCGCCAGGATCAAGAAACGTACTACCGCCAGCACGGGCAACACGACCATATGCACCACGTAGAGGTAAATCGCCCGCATGGGACCGCGGCCCAAAGGGTAATATTCGCCGTCGTGTTTGGTGCCGTACGAGTGGTTCACGTGGTGCGACTTATGGTCGGCGTAGAGGAACGAAGGCGACATAAGGGGGACACCGATCAACGCATTCCACGCGATACGGAATAGCCGAAACTTTCCGGTCGGGATGTGGGCGATCTCATGCGTAAACACCGTGGCTCGGTAGAACGCCAGACCAGCAACGACGCACGTCAAAATTTGCACGAATGACCACGCTGGCGCCGTCAGGTAGATCGCTAACGAGGTATACGCAATGGTGGTGGTTATTAAGAAATCCGTCCAGTAAATAACCGGATTGGGCTCCATTAGGTCGCGTACAAGGTCACGCACCTGTTTCGCGAACGAAGCGTTGCTGGATCCGATGCCCGCTTCGTCTTCGGCGCGCGGTGTGGGAAGAGTCGTATTCGTCACGTCGAGGTCTCCGGAGGCAACGCGAAGGTCAATCGGAGCGAAAATCAACCGTGGGCCGAGGTGCGTTGTCCATGGGCCTTCGCACCGCGATAGAGTTCACGCAGGGCGGCGAACAAGCTGGGCCGTAATGTTTGATGATAAGGCGAATTCGGGGGCAATTGCTTCATCAGGCGGCGATGCGCAATCCCCAAGGCATGATAGGGTAGCGAGGGCATCAAGTGGTGTAAGGCGTGATAACGCTGGCCGAGCGGCGCCCACAACTCGGTTAACAATGGATGCCCGGGGATCGTTGTCGAGTCGTACATCTGCTCCAGGTACGAAATTTCACCACCTGCGTTCCCGTACCAGTGATTCCCCAACGCACGGGTGTAACTTACCAACGACATCAGGGCGAACATTACGTACAACTTGACGAGCACCGTCCATGGCAGCACGCCGAATACGATCAGCGTCGCCATGGTCGCACAAACAGCAAAGCAAGCAGCCTCTTGCATGCCCCATACCCAGCGGTCTCGGCCTTGGGGCATGGGCCGGCAATAGGCCAAATTGTTTTGAGCAAGGCCTGAGCACTTCTCCCAAACAAATCGCCGAATGCGCGGATGAAGTAGAGAGACAGGCGCCAGCACCAAAAACCGAACAACCGCTGCAATCGGGATTAACAGCGCCTGGCCGACAAATATCCAGACAAACACGACAGGGCCGCGTCCCACAGGCACATACTCTCCGTCACCCTTTGTGCCGTAGGAATGATTAACGTGATGCGTTCGATGGTCGGTGTAAAGGAACGAAGGCATCAAAAACGGTATGCCGGCCAACAGGTTCCACGCGACCCGAAACGCGGTGAAGCTTCCGCGTTTAAGATGTGCAAGTTCGTGGGTGAACATCAAAACGCGGTAAATCGCCAATGCTCCCACGAGGCACGAAACAATTTGGACGATTGAAAAGTTCGGGGCCTGAAGGTAAATCCATAACGCCACGTGCCCGAGCGTGACGGATACCAAAAAATCAGTCCAGTAAATCCATGGATTGGGCGCGAGCAAATCCTTGACGACCTCTCGCACTTGGCGCGCAAATGCCGCGTTTCGGTCCACCGAGTTTAGTGAGGAAATAGGAATCCCCTCTTCGGCGGGAGGATTGGCAAGAGGAGCCTGAGACATGGCGCGGGGCGGGAAAGCGGGGGGGAAGGATCCTCCGGCAAACAGGCTACGCCCGACGAAAATCCAACTCGTCCATTCTTGTGCAGTAACTGCGCCCTGTCAAGGTAATTGGGAAAGACAGGTGTTCTGCAAAGAATAGATGATCTCTAACGTTCTCGCGGTTGAGCGTTGTCCACCGGTTCCTTTATCGTCCCCACGGAGGGTGCGCCTTGGAAACTTTGGCCGACGTCTACGTGGCCTACTTAAAGGGTAACGTCGGTAGAGCCCTATTATTGGCCTCGCGTTGTATCCCGGTAGGCCGCCATAATCCGCGACGCAGCCTTCTGCACCAACGGATCAGGATCGCTCTCCAACGAGGCGATGGCAGCGGCGGACTCGTCCTCTAAACCTTTTTCAGCAAGCACCAAAATACAGCGCTGACGCACCAGTGGATCGCGATTCCGCAATCCCGCGAGCAACATATCTTCGGCGTCGTCTCCCATGGCTAAGAGCGCCGCCGCGCCATATTGCAAAAATACGGGGTGCGCGTTCTCAAACGATTGTACGATCACCGGAGCCGCCCGAGGCCCGAACCGACGTAGCCCGCGAAGCGCTTCCAAACGCACGGCGAATTGGGGCTCGTAACGTCGGGTATAGGCGGCTGCTAGCGCGGCAATCGTCGCCTCCGTAGCAGCAGGATGCATATCCGCGTAAGCAGGCAGTTCGGCGACCGCCTGTCGGCGTACCGCGTCGTCCTCGGCCCGAGTACGCTCCACCAGAGAGTGAAATCGGAGCGCTTCAATAGCCGTTTCCCGAATGGTGGCGTCGGGAGAAAAGGAGAGCTTGTCGAGCGCTTTGCGCCCCGGCTCCCCCTGTAATGCTAGAAGAAATGCAACCTTCCGCCGGTGATCGACCGTCCATGTGGTCGCGGTCACCAATCCGGCAAGAAGTGGAACTTGCACAGAGGTCAGCTCCCCCCTGTGGTGTGGACTCGCCATCTCCTCAAGAACCGCCGCTTGAGCAAAGGGCGATATGCTTCGTAATCGCGCTAGGGCGGCGGTCGTTTCGGGATCCACCTCACCTCCAGGCGCGGCGTTCGCCCAGGCGTTATCGAAACCCGCGGTCGCGCAGCAAAACACCGCGAGGAGAATCCAAACTCCAGATTGGGGAGAGGCGAAATCCATATCCCGATTTCACTTCTGCCTACCGTTGGGCAATGTTTGAAATCGTGGGGTTGGGGGGTGTGCTAGCCTTTTGCACAGCAAGCATCTCGCCTCGTCGGCGCCGAGAGGCGATCGGCGCTACAGAAGGCAGGACATCACTTCTTGCGATGACGAATCTTCGAACGCATACGACGCTTCTTGCGTCCCACTTTTCGTCGGCCTTTTCCGGTCTTTTTCGTTCCCACGTGGTCCTCCACTAACAAAGAAAAATTGGTAACTGGAACTTTCAAACGTACCTTCGCATCGGAAGGCAAGTGTTGAAGATAGCAGATTTTACGTCGCTCCGGCAAGGGTGACGATTCAGCGGCTGCATTGCCGTGGACATCGTTTCTAGTTTGCAAAACGATCCATCTGCTATGGCCGCGCGACGCGTAAGGCTTCGATACCCTCAGACGTTGCGATGATCAAAGCATCGTGTCCAGCGAGCCTTGCGCCAGCCAGACCCGTCAGTGGCTGGCCGTACTGGAAATAATCGAAGAAGTTGCCGTCATCGGAAATTAGGTGCACTGAGCCATCGGGGCCAGCAAGCAACCATTGGCCTCCTTCCGCGCCAAACAAGCGGCATGGCGAAACGAACTGAATCTGGTTGCTGTGCGCTCCGCGAGGAAGACGGTAACTCCACACTTCTTGAAAGGCGCCGCTCAAGCCAATCGCTACTAAGTGACCGTCCGGGGAGTACGTGATTCCGAGGTAGACGGTGGGGCGGTTGGTCGACCAGGGGGCGGCGAACAGATGATGGATCATGCGTTGTGCGACGTGGATCGGCGTATCCGATGTGCCGTACTGATTAATTCGCAAGATGTGCCCCGCTTGGCCGGTGACAAGCACTTTGCTCCGGCCGACGATGCTCTCAGGCATGGACGCCAGCGATAACACCGGAGTCTGTTCGCGGTTACTCCAAACCCGTGTACCATCAAGATCGACCCCGTGAACTCCTGTTGCTCCCCAAAATCCGACGGCCAGCATAGGTCGTCCTGAGCCGGTCATATCGGTAAGTACGACATCGCGTAGACCGGCATGCCGTTCATCGGAGCTGGGGTAAGTCAGCATCCGGCGCCACGTTTCATCAAAGACGTGAACGTGGGAACCAAGTAACGAAAATGCGGCAAAGTACCGCCGGCTGTGGTTGTCGGTCGCAGTCCGCAGGTAGGCGACGGAGGAATCAGCCGGGATATCGAGGTCGACCTCGTTGACGATTTTTCCTGTGCTATCAATCTCCACGATGCGCCGTCCACCGGAAAGCACGAGCAAGCGGGAGTCCGAACTATCTTCGATCACCAACACGTTTCCGGCCTCGGAAAGGTCTTGGTTTTTCCACAGCGACGTAAGCTGAAGTTGCTGGGGATCTGACTTGGGCGCCACCGGGGTAGGGGCAGGTTGCACGTCAAACTCAATGCCGTCGACGCTTGCTGCCTGCAAATTCGCTTCATACCCTTCTTGTTCAGCCCGTGCTTGTGTGAGAATTGCGGCAGCAAAATCTTCGCCGTCGACTAAACGTTGCAAAAGGTTCGCCAATTGGTCCTGAACGAGGCCGGCCAAACGTGGATTGGCCCCCGACTCGTGGATTTGCACAGCGCCGGTTTTGTCGAGCACAACAAGTGAGGGCGCCACGTCTACGTCGAAGCGATCACGGCCATACGCGCCCAGATCGCGCACTACGGGAGTTTGCACTCCCCACTTCTCAATCAGATTCTGCACGTCGGCGTTACTAAGTGACGACGGCTCCGTGCAAACGCCGTAGAACGCGACGGAGGTGGTCGCCAGTTCTTGTCGCACCTTGTCGATTGCCTGAAGGCAGGCTTGGGAGCCCGGATGATCACTGAACCATACTAATACCGTGATTTGTCCCTTTAACGCCTCGGGCGTGAGGTTACCGCCATCGAGGGTATGGAACTCAAATTCGTCCGGCCGCTTGCCAAACATGGACGTAGGGAGCGGCTGCGGAGGCGCTACGAAGAACCGTACCTTCTTGGCGTTGTTGGGCTCCGAAAGCCCCAAAGCCGTGAGCGAAAACTCGGCGTCCGGTATTGTGTCGCCCAGTTTCGCCTTTGCAAATTCCGCCACAATGGTTAGCGTGCCTTCATCGGCGTCTTCACCTTGAAGCAAGGCGTCGCCGGGGTACTCGAGTCGCCGAAGGACAAAGGTCTTACAGTCAATCCAAAAGACATAGCGGCCTTGCAGATCTGCCTTGACGCGGTAACAGGGATGGCCCTCAATAGGGTCAATGCCAAGTAATCGTTTGACGACGGAGGGCGCCAGAAAAGCCTCGAGCGGGCGTTCGGTGAGCAACAACTCCAATTGTATCGGATGCAACCCCAATCGACCTCCCAGACTTTCCCGCAGAAGGGCGTCGGCGAAGATTGCGTCTAGCGTTAGCTTTCCTCCGACGGGACGCTCGACGATTTGCCCATCCAGATTGCCCGATGCCTCATCCAATATTTGCGCGCGAAGCGTCTTGCCATCACTGGCGACCGCCGCCTGATAAGCGCGTATGGTGATGCGATTGGGCGCCTGCCAGGAAACGGCGAGAGGAGCTGCGTCGTCCACTTTCTCGTGGCCGCGTTCCAATGTAGCCCGGAAAATCCCTTCGTCACGATACGACGAGGCTCCCTGGTAGGCAGCGACCATGCGACGCAGAATCTCTTCGGCTGTAAGCGAAGGCTCAACTGTCGCGTGTTCTGGCGGCTTCGCCGGAGACGCCGAGGCGTCACTTGATGCCTCGCGAGAACAGCCGCCTGAAACTGTCAGATAGCACGTCAGAATGACCGAAAGCCAAACGGTCGAGATGCCCGGCAATTGCCGACTTAGTTGAATCACAGCCACGCGCTCCGTACGAAAGGAAGGCTCTGTCGCTGCGATTATCGGCGATTCACAAAAAGTCGTAAAGTTCGACTCTGTAACAAAATGCTGCGTTCTGCCTACCAGCGAATAATTGCGGCGCCCCACGCCAACCCGGCGCCAAATCCGCACAGCAGAACCCGGTCGCCGCGTTGCACCCGCCCCTGCTGGTGCGCCTCGGCCAACGCAAGCGGAATGCTGCCAGCCGATGTGTTGCCATAACGATCGAGGTTAACTACGACCTTTTCGCGGTCGATGCCCAAGCTCTCGACAGCGGCGTCGATAATTCGGACGTTGGCCTGGTGGAGCACGAGAAGATCGATATCGTCGGGCGTGAGTTGGGCATGGTAGAGCACATCGGCAATTGCATCGACAATGACGCGCACTGCCCACTTAAACACCGCCCGGCCATCCATGTAGAGGTAGTGCCGCTGCGCTTCAATGCTTGCGATAGAAGCCGGTTCACGGCTTCCGCCGGCAGGGGTATAGAGCAAATCTACGCCCACCCCCTCAGCCCCCAATGTATAAGCGAGCATTCCCTGGTCGTCATGTCCTGGACCAAGCAGCACAGCTCCGGCGCCATCGCCAAAGAGGGGATACGTTTTCTTGTCGGCTGGGCTGACAATCCGCGACATGACATCGGCGCCGACCACCAACACGCGCCGACTGCATCCTGATTTAACGAACTGCATGCCGGTCACCAAGCCATAAGCAAAGCCTGCACATGCAGCTTGGAGGTCCATCGCAGGAGCCTTCGCCCGCAACCTTCGTTGCAGATGACACGCAGTGGACGGCATGGGCGAGTCAGGAGTGGTGGTGGCCAGAAGAATGAGATCAATCTCGCTGGGATCGGTACGGGCGGCCTTGAGACATCGGACTGCCGCTTCATAGGCCAAATCGCTGGTGGCTTGAGAGGAGGCTGCCCTTCGCCGCTCGCGAATGCCCGTTCGTTGAATAATCCAATCTGGATCATACCCCAACGGCACCAAATCCTCATTGCGCACCACTTCTTCTGGCGCATACGCCCCAATGGCAAGCACTTGCACGCCCGTTAGCGTCGCCAGCGGACTACGTCCCGAGGGGCGAATCTCGGCCATCGGCTGTTGCCCGAGAAGTGACTCGCTGTTCCTCCGCGCGGACCCAGCAGGCGAGGCAAGCGGCAAAGCAGAAGATTGCATAGGAAGGGTGGGGTCGGACTCCACGAGCCAATCAGTCGTATGGTGAATTATGTAAACCGCCCACTATACCAAAACGCGGGACGACACAAAACGCTTTTTCAGCGTTTGCTTTCTTTACGCACACCGCATCATTGCGGCTCGCGAGGAATCTCGACCCAGGTTCGCTTTTCATACGATTCCAGAACGGCGTCGGCGACGATCTGCGCTTGGAGCCCGTCGTAGAAACTGGGGATCGCCTGACGCCCTTCGACAATGGCCGAGACAAACTCCCATACGAGATCGTAACGAAACACGGTTGCCGGCTCGCCCTGGGCAGGATCTCGGGGGCTTGTCGCTGGCTTGAGGAATTCGGCGGGCACCTCGACTGGCGCCAAATCCTGTCCAGTTTTGCCAAATAGCAGTGTATTGGGTTCGTGGAGACGGTAGACGGCCGATGCTTCCGAGCCGTTAATCTCCGCCCATTCGTGCCCAAAACCGTTTCGGCCGTAACCTTTCGCCAGTGTTGTCCCTTCCCATACGCCGACAGCGCCCGAAGCGAATTCACCCACCAGGCAGGACCAATCATCTACCTCCGATGGTGCGCACGGCTTCCCATCGGGCGTTTGATCACGAGGAGCGAAGCGGGCGACGGCGCCACAGAGACGCGCCAACGGTCCCATCAGATCGAGCGCAAAATCGATACGGTGTATCGTCATGTCGAAGAGATCGCCGGCTCCGGCCAGATCTTTATATTGCCGCCAGCCCCAGCTCGTCTCTGGCCAGTCAAGAAATCGTTGGCTGCGAAAGTGTCGCGGTTCTCCCAAGACTCCTTGCCGCAACAATTCTCGCATGTACCGCATTGCCGGGGCAAAACGATACGTGAAGGCAGTCATGTGCACGACCCCCGCGTCCCGGCACGCGTGATACATTTCTCGCACTTGTTGGGCGTTCAACCCCAAGGGTTTCTCGCACATAACGTGCTTCCCTGCTTGGGCGGCCATCACGGCAATATCGCGGTGCGTATAATTAGGCGTTGCAATAATTACAGCATCAACGGCATCGCTCGTGCACGCTTCGCGATAATCGGTAGTAAATACCTCTGCGTCCCATTCCTGGCGGCGACGGTTCAATAAATCTTCGCTGGTGTCACACACCACGGTAAGGCGGGCGCGTGGATCGAGTCGAATTCCGGGTACGTGGTGGTAATCGCTCACGGCGCCGGCGCCGATAATGGCAATTCGGACAGGAGAACTGGAAGAATTTCTTGTCATGGGGCGCGCCCGTAAGGTGAACGGAAGGTCCAGCGGTGTCACAAGTTAAGTTGACTGATGGGAACGATACGGATTTTTGGTTTCCTTCACAAGCCGCCCGCGTAAAATCTCGTAGAATCAATTTGTGAAAAATCTCACGGATTAACTCTATGGTGGGGTGTCAAAGGCGGCGGGTTCGTCCTAAATTGGACCTTTTCACGCCTATGTAAATCTCTTGGTATTACTATCCTCTGTGTGATTAGGAACGACTATGTGCCTATTGGCCATCCTTTATAAATTGGTTCCTGAGGCCCCCATTTTGGTGGCTGCCAATCGGGAAGAACAGTATGATCGTCCTTCTTTGCCCCCGTCCATCCAGTCGGGCAAACCGCGCGTGTTGTGCGGGATTGACCAGGAGTCCGGTGGAACATGGCTGGGCGTGAACCAACATGGTATGGTTGTGGCCGCAAGTAATCGCGCCAAAATCATGCCTACGTTTGCCCCTCGGTCGAGGGGGCTTCTTTGCCGCGATTTGCTGCGCTGCAACTCAGCCCGAAAAGCGGCGGACTTGGCCATGAAGGAACTGGCCACGCTCAAGTACGAAGGTGTGAATTTCGTCATCGCAGACGCCCAATCAGGGTGGGTTGTGCATGGTGGCGATCAGCACGAGTTGATTGAGCTTGAGCCAGGATTGAGCATCATCGCAAACAACGACTTGAACGATCCTCGCGACGAGCGGGTCAAGATGTGCCGCCGCCTGTTAACCCTGCAGACCCTGGATTCGCCGGTCAAGTTTTTGGCTGTTGCCAGTAAGGTGTTCGCACGTGCACCGTCCCCGCCTGGGCGGCCGAGCATGGTTTGCCGTGGCGCCAACTGGGGAACCGTTAGTTCGACGCTTATTGCGCTGGGTAAGAAGCCGCGCGACGCGATCTATCAGTTTGCTGGGGGGCCGCCTGATACGACCAAGTATGAGGATTTTTCGCCGTTCTTGCGCGATATCCTCAGTCGCGGTCTGCGTGAAGCCCGGTCAAAAGCGAAGGCGTAGCCCCTGAGCAGATACTTGGCCCAGTAGGTTTCGCTTTTAAGACCAAAAGTCATCGAGGTGTGCGTTAATAATTGACGCACACCTTTTTTTATTGGTGTGCAAGCTGCGTCGTTCCTGCTCAGCGCTCATTGAGGTGGCCCCCCCTCATGGATTGCCGGATCGAAACATCGAGGCATGACGCTTCATCTAGTGAAGCTGCTCGAGAACGCCTTGCAAGAACTTGGCCAAGCGATCGGACGAATTGATTGACTCTTCCTTGAGCCGCCACATTTCTTTGACACTTGATGGTCGGCGGAAAATCGCTCCCGCCGCAGCGCCCAATCGAGCGGCCGTGTTAGACTGATTCACTAGCGTTTCTATTTCCGGGGGCACAACATCGTCCACCGCCTCGCTGATAACCCGGACAGCGAGAAAACGTGTTTTCATTCGGTGACACGCCTCGGCGACACCTGCCGTTTCCGTATCGTAAGCGAGGGCTGCGTGCTGTTCGGCAAGTGTCCGTTTCTTGTCGGCCGAGCGTACGGGATGCTCTACGGAGAGCAGGCGTCCAACATGCAGGCCGCGGGAAATCGCCGCTGTTTGAGGATCGAGCTTCAATCCAACATGGTAAGCGTCGTTATTTCGACCAATGACCGTGTCCACCATGACAAGGTGGCCGCGGCGGATTCCAGGTTGCAAGGCGCTGGCGAATCCTGCTGAGATCACCCAGTTCGGACGATATCGGGTAATCGTTCGTTCTGTAGCGCGGCGGGCGGCTTCCAACCCAATACCCGCGTCCACAACGACTACGCGGCGTCCCTGAAAAAGGCCGTGATATTCGGTCCGGTACTTGAATCGACGGCGCGTTAATTCCTCCAACCGATCGACCAAGCCACCCGATTCGACGCTGACAGCGAAGATAATGGCTGCGTCGTAGGCTTGCGGCTCCGTGGCGTCTTGCTCGTCGGGCTCGTTTGTCTCTTGCCCGGCGATCGGTAGCGCCTCGCGTGCGAACTCCGACACGGCTTCCTGCAGCTTCTCCTGGGCAGCTTGGCGGAGCCAGGCATTGACCAAATAACGGACCAACATTGGAGAGTCTTCCTGAGTGAACGCGAGTATATTGCTTCCTTCAAAATACTCGGTTGTATCAGTCCGAGAAACTATGGACGCTTAGGGAGGTGGACGCTAGACGCTTGGCTCACCACGTAAGACATATACAGGTCACCCTGTTGCCGGCCTGATTGACGCGGCGCAATTGCCACGCCAGCATGATCTAACGGATTGTTTGTCAGCCCGTTCTACCTTGCCGGAAAATTGACCCATGCAATGCGCTAAACTGTGGACGTGCGTGATCGCAGTTTCGACCCTGTTTTGCGCCTCATGGGGCACGGCGCAAGAATCAACGCCTGCATCGAGCGACGAGCCAAGCTCGGAAGGGGCGCCGCCGCAGGTTGATCCTGCGCAGGCGGAGATTGCTTTTCGCTTTTCGGAAGAATTCTTTGCTTCGCTCTTCCGGCGACGTGTGGATCGCACATCGCCTGTGAGTCAGTGCGTGCTTGGTGCTCAAGTAACAGGGATTGCTAGGACGCAAGCTGACGTGAACATGGTCTTTCAGCCGCATCCCAAAGAAGCACAGTTTTACATCGTCTTAACGGGTTACAACGTGGCTGATACCGTTGGTGTAAGCGGGCCGGCGCGCGTGTATACGACCACGACCACCAAATTTCGCGCGTGGAAATTGATACGTTTCCAAGGGAATCAATTTGTTACCACACCCGCAGGTATTGAATCGCAGACCTGGTCCCAAACTCGGTGTATCGAATCGACAGCACGAGTGCGATTTGTAAATCGAATTGTGCGACGGGCAGCTGCGAACCGCGTTGCCGAGACCCGGAACTACACGACCGCCTTAGCGAACAGGCAGGCCCAACGCCAACTGCTCCGAAGCCTTGACGAGTCAGTTGATCAGGCTATTGAGGAAGCGAACGAACGGTTGTCGATCCGACAGACTCTGCTTGCCCGGTTTGGCAGTTTGGCTGACCTACGTTACACGTTATCGACCACGGAACGCTACCTTGAGATCTACGTAAATATTGCTTCCGACTCCGATCCCCGCCGTCCTCCGTTGGTTGATGATTGGCGTCAATCTCCGCTAGAGATCTGGGTCCACACCTACGTAGAAGATGAACTATTGCCGCCAATTTTGCGCGACTGGGCTCCGCGGTATCGCTATTTCATTGAGAGGTCGGCTGAGCGATTGGCGGAAGCGATTGCGCCCCGCGACGTAGAGTTCAATCTTCAGTTCACCCCACAGCTAGACTGGGTGGTCATGCGCTTTGGCGATGAGCTAATGGAGCGGGTCAAAGGACGTATCGAGCAACGCCGTGGGCGAACGGGACAATGAGCAAAGGCGTGCAAAAGTAAAGCGTGGTGGCGGCTTCTAGTGAGAAATCCTTTGGCGGTGCGACGAGCGTAGGAAGTTGATTGAGAAATTACGGCATTCATGACTTTAGCAGAGAAAGGTGTATCTCGATTCTTGGTGCGCTACGGAGCACCGGGATTTGTTGGATGTTTTGGCACGGTTCATTCCCTTCACGCTCCGCGTGGAACTCACGTGGTTGTTGCGACCGACCGTGGCGAGGAATTAGGCGAAGTCCTCGTGGGGTCCGATGCGGATCTATGGAAACATGACTCCCGCCCGCCCACAGGCGAGGTATTACGGATTGCGACCCCCGACGACCAACGCCGGGCGACTGAGTTGGCCCGATCGCATCTGCCTGTGTTGGAGCAATGTCAACGTCTTGCAGCCGAGCGCGGCGTTGAAGCGGTCGTAGTTGATGGAGAGACGCTTCTCGATGGTCGCCATATCATCCTTTATTTTTT
>CAYWIS010000093.1:0-21436 GCA_964458385.1 uncultured Pirellulaceae bacterium | reverse complement strand
GCCGAGTTCATGCAGTACCGCAGCCCTGTCGGCTCTGGCCCATCTTCAAACACGTGCCCTAAGTGGGCGTTGCAACGGCTGCACAGCACTTCGGTCCGCTTGGATGTCGGCGTGCTGTCATCGCGAGTCACAATGGCGTGGACGTCGATGGGCTGCCAGTAACTCGGCCAGCCGGTGCCCGAGTCATACTTGGCCTCGGACGAGAAAAGCGGTTGTCCGCAGCACACGCAACGGTAAATTCCGGGTGTTTTGCAATCCCAATACTTGTTGTCAAAGGGACGCTCGGTGCCCTTTTCGCGGGTTACGCAATATTGTTCGGGAGTAAGGCGACACCGCCATTCCTCTTCGGACTTCGGCAGCTCATTGGGGCCAAGTTCGCGAATTTCCCCCGCCGGCGAAGAATTTGCCGTAAGCGCCGTTGCAGGAGTTTCCATCGCTACCGTCCATGCCGCGTCATCCTGGGCCTCGCCCGTGCAGCCCGCGAGAATCCCACAGGCTAACAGCACAAGAATCGACCGTTCCCAATTCATTGCGGATCCTTTCGCAAACGAACGTTTCATACGCGTCTTCCGGCCGAATAAGCGTCGCGGATTATAAACCATCGGCCACGCGGCTGCAGCGCCGGACCCCAGGCGCATGGAGCAAACCCCACACAACAAAAGAGGGGGTGTGGCAACGCGCATCTCCGCAGGATCGGCCGCAGGCGCCAACTTGGCCTCCACGTCTCTGGCCGTATAATCGGCTCAAGTTTCACGATCGGCGCCGCCGAAAAGTGCGACAAGGAAGCCGCTCTCCGTGCGCTTAATTCGGAAACAACGCAAGAATTGCGCCGACCAAGCGCGCCATCCCGCAGGCGGCTCCTCATCCTGCCGCCACGCCCTACCACCTCGAGGGTTGGGAGCCGCCGCTTCCAACCCTTGGTTGCTAAATGCCCCCCACACGCCCCTCATGACGCTGGAAGGCTGGATTTGCATTGGCCTGGTGCTGTTTATCCTGGCCGCTCTGATCAAGAATCTCGCGCCGCCCGACTTGTTGTTCGTTGGCGCGGCGGCCCTGTTGGCGCTTCTGGGGATCATTACCCCCGCAGAAGCCTTCAGCGGATTCTCCAACCCAGGCATGTTGACCGTAGCCGCCCTGTTTGTGGTCGCGGCGGGGTTGCGGGAAACGGGAGTGCTTGATCACTTGGGACGCCGCGTATTAGGGCGAGCTAAGACCGAATCGGCCGTGATGAGCCGCCTGGCGGGCGTGGTGTTGCCACTCTCGGCGTTCCTGAATAACACGCCGATCTTGGCGATGTTTATCCCCGTGGTCATGGACTGGTGCCGGCGCAATCGTGTGTCGCCCTCGAAGTTGCTCATTCCGCTGTCGTTCTTCACGATTCTCGGCGGCACTTGCACGTTGATTGGCACGTCGACCAACCTGGTAGTCAACGGTTTGATGATCGATCACGGCTTGCCGGGAATGCACCTCTTCGAGTTGGCGCCAATCGGAATCCCCTATGCCGTGTTTGGGTTCCTCTACCTGATGGTATTCGGACGCTGGCTGCTGCCCGAACGCAAAGAACTTCTGGAGCAACTGGGCGAAGCCCGACGCGAATACCTTGTGGAAGTGGTGGTGCAGCCGAACTGCCCGCTTATCGGCCAGACCATCGAGGCGGCGGGCATGCGGCACTTGCCCGGGTTGTTCCTCATCGAGATCGATCGCAACGGCGACATCATCGCTCCGGTGCGCCCCGATGAAATTTTGGAAAGCAACGACCGCCTGGTGTTTACCGGCGTGGTGAGCAGCATCATCGAACTGGAAAAGATTCCCGGCATTGTACCCGCCGCCGATCCGGCTTACGAAGTAGCCCCACAACAGCAGCGCCGACGTCGGCTGTGTGAAGCGGTTATTTCGGCAAGCTCCCCCTTGATCGGGAAGACCATTCGCGAAAGCGATTTCCGCGCGTCTTACGGAGCGGCCGTCGTGGCGGTTCATCGTAGCGGCGCCCGCGTGGAAAAGAAGGTTGGCGACATTCGCCTGCGCCCTGGCGATACGTTGCTCTTGCAAACGGGCCCGCACTTTCTGCGTGCTCACCGCAACGACCCTGCATTTTATCTGGTAAGCGACGTCGAAGAGTGGCGGCCATTGCGATACGACCGAGCATGGCTAGCGCTGGCGTTGTTTACGATCCTGCTGGTATTGATGACCACAGGACTGACCGACACGCTGACCGGCTCGATCTTGATCGCGGCGTTGATGGTCGCGGTAGGGTGCCTATCTCCTGGCGAGGCCCGCAATAGCATTGAGTGGCAGGTGCTGATCACCATCGCCGCTTCGTTCGGCGTTGGCGCGGCGTTGGAGAACTCTGGCGCCGCAGCAGCGGTGGCGGCGGCGATTTTTGACGCAACCCAGTATTGGGGCCCCATGGCGGCGTTGATTTGTATTGTCCTTGTCAGTTCCATTCTGACCGAACTCGTGACGAACAACGCCGCCGCCGTACTGGTGTTTCCCTTCTGCTTGCAAACGGCCAAGCTTTACGATGTCGATCCCCGACCGTTCCTTATGGCGTTGGTGTTAGCGGCGTCGTCGAGCTTTACCACGCCCATCGGCTACCAAACCAACCTGATGGTATACGGCCCCGGCGGCTATCGCTTTACCGACTTTCTCCGCATTGGCACGCCGCTCAAACTGGCGCTCTCGGCGTTGGCCGTGGCGCTCATCCCGCTGATTTGGCCGTTCTGAAGCGAAACGACCAAGAGCAATAAGCCCAAAGGGGACCAGGGGGGGAACTCCGTCATTCGTTCCCTCAATTGTCTTCAGCGATAGCCGAAAGAAACTAGCGCGGCCGGCTTTAAGGAAGCTGGGTCACTTCGCCGCCTCGACTGGTGCTCAGGGCGCGCCAAACATTCAAGTCGATCGTCTCCGCAATGAACCGCGCGGAAGCATCGCATAACGCAACTTGCACGCCGCCAGGGTGCCGACTACGAGAGGCGTACATACTCGGGTTCCCCGACGAATCGGACGCGGCGCAAGGCAGGTTCTGGCTCGGTTGGTTATTACAGTAGGCTAGCGAATAGATGCGGTCGGGTAGCGGGCTGTTGGGCGCCAGGTAGGTGCTAAACCCACTCGCGTCGCCCCACCAAGTGAACCCGCGCAGGTCCGATCCTTGCCCTTGCAAAACTTCGCCCACCATCAGCGTGTTGCTAACGCCATCGGTAATGCTCGCCAACGACTGGCCTTCGGTGCGTTTGGAAATTTCGACGTTGAGATTCGCCCATGCAAAAGGGGCTCCCTGGAAAATGACGCCATTGAGATTCGCAACCTGGTTGTAGCTTGTGTTCCCAATATTCACAGCATAGTTGTGATTGGTCATACCGCCGACAGGGCTGTTGGGTATGTCGCTGGGGCAAGTAAATACCTCAAACCGTTGGGTGGTGACCATTGTGTTCGGCGCCCCGCTGTACCGCACACCGGTAGTGTTGCCCCAGTCTTGATACAGCTCAAACGCGCTCTGCTGCTCGACGAACCGCAACAGCAATACCTGCCACGTGCCATAGCAGCACCCAGCCGCAGAAGGCGGCAGCGTCTTGAACGTGTCGTGATGATTATGCAAGGCAATCCCGATTTGCTTCAGATTATTGCTGCATTGCGTACGCCGCGCCGCCTCGCGAGCCGCTTGAACTGCCGGCAGCAAAAGCGCCACCAGAATGCCAATAATGGCGATCACCACCAGCAACTCCACCAGCGTGAAAGCTCGCTTACGATAGGTTGTCACACGACGCCTCCTTTCGGCACGAAAGGCGAATAACCAGCGATTCGGGAGCTTCAAGCAAGAACAGCAAGCGACGAGCGAATCGTTGTGCGCGACCGCCA
Source organism: uncultured Pirellulaceae bacterium (assembly GCA_964458385.1). GTDB lineage: Bacteria > Planctomycetota > Planctomycetia > Pirellulales > Pirellulaceae > JAHWKS01. Next base: position 17,581 of record CAYWIS010000093.1, on the reverse strand, counting down.
TGCCCTTCCCACAAAACTGATCAGGGGATCTGAAAGTCAAATCGATTGTCGCCATCAGCGGTTACCTCAGCAGTTAACGTCGACTGGGTGTTGTATTGAGGCGGAATGAGTTGTCTGTTTCGCACCGTCGCTGCCTCGGGGCCAGGAGGTCCAGGCGGCGCGCTGCTCGCTGCCTCCTCGGTCGAATAGATGCGAACCACATACTTGCCCGGCAACAGCCCTTGTTCCGCCGGAACGAAGTATTCCCCCTGCGAGATTTCACCACCGGACTGTTGACTGCCATCGACCGAAGTGAATTCAATTGTCCCCTGCGCTAGCGGCGCGCCGTTGAAGGTGACGCTTCCCGAAACCGCTTCTCGCCCATCGCTCGACTTACCACAACCAGCAACACAAATCGTAATGAGAATTGCGCAGTAAGTCCGCAGAATCACCTGAGATGCCCTTTCTAATGGACGCTGAGACGTTGGCGTTCTAAACGAGAACCTGCGAAACACGGGGGGCCCAAACGAACCAGCGCAGGTTATTCAGCCTTTGACGCTAGCAACTCCACAACCACTTTGCATGGATCCGTGTCGATCGGCAGACGCCCGTGCCCTCGCCGAAACTCTTTGCGGATTTGTCAGCCTGCAAGAAGGCGCAGCAGCCTTCTAGAACGCCGCCAATTAGCCATTTGACAATTGTGCAATAGAGGTATACACATTTCCCTTCCGGCATCTGCAAGGGCGCGCGGTAAGTTTCTCGTTTTTGCGATGGCAAGTGCGTCGCTCGTCGGCGATTAGATTACTTGCCATCAGAGAAACGCCGAACGAACCGTTGCATAGCACCTCACGCGGCGATTCCTTCAGCTCGCCGCGTAGCTTGTCCGGCGCCAAGGATTCGACAATCCACCCCTGCGAGAGAACAGCGTGCAAAGACAGACTGCCCTTGCTAAGAACAAACGCAGAGCTTCATGACAACGCCCGGCAAGACGGCGTCAAGGATGGGCGCTAGGCTCCTAAGCCCTGCTTGTTTCTTCGCCACGTTGCATGGCGCGCATCGTCGCCGTAGCCCCTTAAAGAAAGCAGGCTGGGCGTCAGCCGGCCCAAGCGGCGCCGGCGTGGCGGCCCTCTGCGGCTTGCCATTCGCCGTAGGCAATTCCGCGCGAACTATCCAAGGCCAGAGAAATCCAGCGTAGCGAAGTAGTCGTCCAGGGTTTCGGCCCTGCGGATTTGCTGAACGCTGCCATCTTCCTTGAGCAGCAGTTCCGCACTACGCAACTTGCCGTTGTACTGGAAGCCCATGGCGTGGCCGTGTGCGCCGGCGTCGTGGATCACGAGCACGTCGCCTGGCTTGATCTGCGGAAGCGAGCGTTGCACGGCGAACTTGTCGTTGTTCTCACACAACGAACCAACGACATCGTACACGTGATCGTGCGGCGCATTCTCCTTACCCAGCACGGTGATGTGATGGTAGGCGCCGTACATGCCTGGACGCATCAAGTTGGCCATACAAGCATCGACGCCAATATAGTCGCGGTAGATATGCTTCTCGTGAAGGACCGTCGTGACCAGGTAGCCGTAGGGGCCAGTCACCATGCGGCCATTCTCCATAAACAAGCTCAAGGGATCCAAACCGGCCGGAACGATCATCGCCTGGTACAGTTCGCGAATCTCTTGTCCTAGCGCTTCGAGATCAACCGGCGATTGTTCCGGACGATAAGGAATTCCAATGCCGCCGCCTAAGTTGACAAACTCCAGGCGAATGTTGAGCCGGTCTTTGAGTTCGCAGGCCAGAGTAAAGAGCATGCGCGCCGTTTCAACAAAATAGGCGCGATCCAGCTCATTGGATGCGACCATCGTGTGCAAGCCAAAGCGTCGCACGCCCCGTTCGCGCGCTTGGGCGTAGGCCTGAAAGAGTTGCTCACGGGTCAGGCCGTACTTGGCTTCCGCCGGATTGCCGATGATCACATTGCCCGTGCGGTCGGGACCGGGGTTGTAACGGAAACACAGCAACTCGGGGAGTCGCCCGCAATGCCGTTCGACAAAGTCAATGTGCGTAATATCATCCAAGTTGAGAATGGCGCCTAACTCCTTGGCGCGCTGGTACTCGTGGGCGGGCGTATCGTTCGAGGTGAACATGATCGCCTCGCCCGTCAGCCCGACACGCTCCGCAAGCACCAGCTCGGCAAGGCTGCTGCAATCGGCCCCGAAACCTTCTTCTTTCAGAATTTTCAATAGATAAGGGTTCGGCGTCGCCTTGACGGCAAAGAACTCACGAAAGCCCGGATTCCAGGAAAAAGCTCGCAACAACCGCCGGGCGTTTTCGCGAATGCCGCGTTCATCGTAAATATGAAACGGCGTTGGGTACTGCGCAATAATTTGCCGAATGCGAGCTTCATCAAACGGGAGAGTCAGATCTTTCATAGTCGATGTACGAGAACGCCGCGGCTTGCCCCGTCTGGGACCGGGCCTTGCAGAGGTGGGAAGTCGGGTGTACCGTGTTTCGTTTGCACCACGGAAGTTTCAATGTAGCAACGCGACGCCTTGCCGTGCGACCGGGGATGTGATATTTCCTGCCTGCCACGTTACGTAAGTCGTTCATAACGCTTGGGTTTCGTACACCCAGAAAGCGGCGCAGACTGGCGGACAGACGCTTGTTAGAATATCGATACCTCCTTCCTCATCGTTACGCTGTGGTGTCACAACTTCGAAATCGCGTTGAATGTTGCCCAGGGTCGTGTCTGCCCGACAGATGAAGAGTGCAATTTTGGCAGGCGGAGAACCTGAATCACGAAGTTGGCGGTAGTCTCGGCAGTTTGCCTTTCCATGTCTCGTCGCGATTGTCTTCTTCGCCTGCGTTCCGCCGCTCCGGCGGTGTTGCCTTCGCTACTCTTGTGCGATTTTGGCAACCTCGAGCGGGAGGTGCGCCGATTGGAAGAGGCAGGCGTTGAGGCGCTCCATCTGGACGTGATGGATGGGCAATTCGTGCCAAATTTGACGTATGGGATGCCTATTGTTGAGGCGCTGCGCCGTCTGACGTCGCTGCCGCTCGATGTGCATCTCATGATTGACCGCCCCGAGCGTTATTTGGAAGCGTTCTACCAGGCCGGGGCGGATGTGTTGACGTTTCACATCGAAGCGGTGGAGAATCCGCGTCCATTGCTGGAGCAAATTCGCAACCTGGGCGCTGGGGCAGGCGTGGCGCTCAACCCCGACACACCGCTAGCGACGGTCGAAAACGTCTTAGACGCCTGTGATCTCGTACTCGTGATGAGCGTGCCCGCCGGATTTGGCGGACAGACGTTTCATCGTGGGGCTTTGGAAAAACTGCGTCGCCTACGCGATTTGGCGCCGCATGTGCTTTTGGAAGTTGATGGCGGAGTCAATCTGTCAACAGTGGCCGATTGCGCCGCAGCCGGCGCCCATCTCTTGGTGGTCGGTTCGGCGATCTTCCGCCACGACGATTACGCGGCTCAGGTGACCCGACTGACCGAGTCGGCCGTCGCCGCCGCCCCTAAAGGAACCCAATCATAAGGCCATGTTACGCATCATTTTGTTGCGTCCCGGCTCGACCGATTTTGACGAACAAGGACGGATCCAAGGAACGCTCGATGTTCCACTCAGCCGCAACGGCGTCGATCAAGTGGCCCGCAGCGTTAGCGAACTGTCTGAAATCCCCATCGAAGCCATTTACTCGGCGCCCTGCCAGGCGGCCCAACAAACGGCTCAGGCCCTAGCGACCGACCACAACTTGCGGGTGAAAGTGCTCGACAAGCTCCAGAACCTGAACCAAGGTTTGTGGCATGGAAAGCTGATTGACGAGTTGAAGAAGTACCAGCCTCGGGTCTATAAACAATGGCAGGAGAACCCGCAGTCGGTTTGTCCGCCGCAAGGCGAGGCTTTTATTCACGCCGAGCAGCGCATCCGCCAAGCGTTGGAAAAGCTGCTCCGTAAGCACCGCTCCGGCGTCATCGCGCTGGTTACGCCCGAGCCCATCGCCAGCTTGGTCCGCAGTATTTTGACGCACACCGAACTGGGCGACCTGTGGAAAGCTGAATGCGAGTGCGGCGAGTGGGAGCTGATCGACGTCGAGCCGAAGCCCGCCGCCAGTTATTAGGAAACGGCAAAGGAGGAAGTGCGTTACGCACTTCCTGTTTTGTCATTGGCATGTTCGATTGGCACGTTGACCCTCCTGCGACTTCATGGCGGATTCCGCAACTTCCACCGACAGCTCTGAGAACTCTGGCCGACGTCCCAAGCGGGGCGTGCCCGAAGGGTTATGGTTGCGCTGTCCTGGATGCGAGCAGACCGTCTTCCGTAAACAGGTCGAGCAGCTCCTAGGGGTTTGTCCCGAGTGTGACCACCACTTTTACGTTTCGGCGCAGGAGCGGATTCGCCAATTGCTGGACGAGGGCACCTTTGAAGAATGGGATGCCGGCCTCCGTCCGACCGACCCTCTGAATTTCTGCGACAAAAGGCCCTATCGCGAGAAGCTGCTGCAAGAACAACGCCGCACCGGCCTGACCGATGCGGCGATCACCGGCTGCGGCATGATCCGCGCTCGCCGCGTGGCCGTGGGCGTGACCGATTCCGCCTTCATCATGGGCAGCATGGGATCGGTCGTAGGAGAGCGGCTTACGCGGCTAGTTGAGCGGGCCACCGAGCAAAACTTGCCGCTGATCATCATCAGCGGCTCAGGCGGCGGCGCACGGATGCACGAAGGCATCCTCTCGCTGATGCAAATGGCGAAGGTTTCCGCGGCGCTCGCCCGGTACGACAAGGCCCGTGGCCTGTTTATTTCGGTGCTGACCAATCCCACCATGGGCGGTGTGGCGGCCAGCTTCGCATCGCTGGGCGACTTGGTGATTGCTGAACCCCGAGCGCTAATCGGCTTTGCCGGCCCGCGCACCATCAAGGCCACCATTCGCCTGGAGCTGCCCAAGGGATTTCAAACCAGCGAGTTCCTCTTGGAGCACGGCTTCATCGACCGCATTGTGCATCGCTCGCAACTCAAGAGCGAGATCGCCCGCGCTATCGACTACTGCGGCAAGTAACGCCCCGCGCACTGCCGTTCAGGCCCGAGTTACCGTAAGAGGCATTAAACGACGAATCTCTGCGCGGCCACCCCAAATGGGCTTCAGGTTGACGCGCCAGGCGGATCCTGCGTTTCGCGCAGTTCAGGCGGAAGCGGCAACACCGCCAGAAAATCACGCAGAGAAAGAGGTTCGCTAACAGCGCAGGTGTAACCAGTTCGCAGGTCAAGCCGCAGTTGAGATTGCTCGCTCTCGATGCGCACGATCGGGAGAAATCCAGGAGGCCCGGCCGTCGGCCCGGCCCGATGTTGGTTCTTCAACGCCGCTAAACAACGCTCTTGGGCCGCGTTCCAATCTTCCTCGTTGCTTACCGGCCAGACAGTAACGTGCCCCAGTCCCAGGCGTCCTTCGCGGTCAATATGGAGATAACTTCCTTGGGCCAATTCGGTCAGCGCCACCGCGCGGCAACCCTCCACCGATAACACCGAGAGATTGCTAAGACCAGCTTGCTCAACAGCCTGGAAAAGCCGTTGTGTTTCTAAACCGAAGAACACCTCGCTGGCGGCGCCGTCTTCTGGGCGATCCACGGGCCAACGGCTGAGCATGTGCGTAATCTCCTGGGTCAACCGTTCGATCCATTCCCCTTTAACCTTGCCGATTCCTTGCACCACCAGCAAAGCGCGCTCCTGGCGCCAGCCATCTTCGCCGGGCGCAAGGGCGTTCAAGAGCGAGACTTGATCGATAAACGCCCGCAGATCGCGCTTCAGCTCCGATTCGTCGAGAGCCGCTCGCGATTGCTCGGCCAGTTCGGCCAAGTAATCATCCAAGTCCTGCTCCGAGAAGATCTGGTCGATCTGTTCATTGTTCTCATACCACGGCAATCTCTTCGTGCGACGATACCGGCGCGGCGGAGCATGCGAGGGCAGACTGGTCATTCCCTGGGGCCGGCGTTTCTCCGAAAGCTCTCCGCGTAGCCGCCAGATTTCCCGGCGCGCGGCTTTCGCGAACTCTTCGCACATGAAGTATTGATATTGGTCAGCAGAAATCGTCCCGACGAAAAACTCCCGACTTGGTCGATGGCGTTGGCATTGTTCGGTCAGCCGCTCCAACGTCTGGTGAAGACGCTCCAACCAGGCCGCAGGATCGTCAATCCGTTCGGGGCGCCGCGCTTCGGGCGGGCATACCGCATTGTTGAGAGGCGCAACTTCCAGCGAGAGGCTCTCGCCTGGCCGCGTGATTCGCAGCACCAAGGGCGTCGCAGGCAAGATGTTGGTCAACCGCCGCGCCAACGGCTGCACCAACTCCTGTTCAACCGCCCTTTTCATGGCTCTGGCTCCCAGCACCGGGTGATAACCGCGCTGGACGATCCAATCCATCGCCTCGAGCGCAATCTGTAACACACAGCGACGGCGGACCAACCCTTCGCGTCCAAGCACGTCGTGAAGCGTCATCTCGGCGATGCGAGCCAGCTCGTCGCGTCCCAGGCGATTGAACGGAACAATGCAGTCCAGCCGATTGAAGAACTCGGGGCGAAAGAAATCTTCGACCGCTTTCACATAAACTGCGGCCTGGCTGGCGTCGCTGCGATCAAAGCCCAGTCGTTCGGCGGCCTGGCGCGTCCCCAGGTTCGAGGTCAAAATGATCACCGTATTGGTGAAGTCGGCCGTACGTCCTAGCCCATCGGTCAGGCGCCCTTCGCCCAACACCTGGAGAAGCAGGTCAAACACGTCGGGATGAGCCTTCTCAATCTCGTCCAAAAGAATGACTGCAAACGGCTGCCGCCGCACTTCGCTGGTCAACAATCCTTCGGGGCGGTCGAACACGCCGGCCAGGCGCGCTGCCGATTCGGCGGTTACAAACTCGTTCATGTCGAACCGCACCAAGCGCGACGCATCGCCAAACAGGTACTTCGCCAGCGCCTTGGCCGATTGTGTTTTTCCCACGCCAGTCGGCCCCAGGAACAACAATGAGCCCAACGGTCGCGATGGATCATTCAGTCGCGCTTTGGCGATACACACCACGTCGGCCAGGGCTTCCAGCGCTTGCGGCTGACCGATGATGTCGCGCGATAGCGCCTCGATCACCTCGCGGCGTTGAAGGCGGGTTTGCGTGTCGAGCATCGTCAAATCCAAACCGCTGCCGGCGTGGAACTCGTCCAATACGTCGCGGCGGCGCACGGGGCGGCCTTCGTGTTTGGCCGCCAGCCGCGCTAGAAATCCCGCCGCTTTGCCGGGCATGGCGGCGTCGCGCACGTAGCGCCGCGTTAGATCAAGCACCGTGGGCAATACATCCAAATCAAACTGACAGCGGTGACGGCTTTCCAAACCCCGCGCCGACGCCAACAGAATGCGTAGCGTTGTCGAATCGTCGGTTTCGTCAACCGGCACGATCTGAAACAAATCGGCAAAACCACGATCGCGTTCGCGGAGCACCCGTAACTGTTCGGGCCTAATTTCCCCCAAGACGCGCACCTGGCGGCGCTCAATGTACGGCTTCAGCACGTCGGCGACGGAGAGGCTGGAGCTTGCCGACACTCCCGCGCGGTGCAACCCCACCAGATCGTCAAAATACAGGGTGTGTTGCTTTTGCCGCACATAACGCAGGATGGCAAGCAGCCGGCTCTCCCACTGGCCCACGTACGACATGCCCGAGATCAACCGCTGGGGAGAGACCAGCCACACGTTGTGTTTGGCCTGGAAAGTTGCTTTCTGCGAGGCCATCTTGCGGTAGACAATCTCGTGCACCAGGGCCGTCTTGCCCACCTGCCGCGGTCCGACCAGCAACACAGGCCGATTGTCGTCGGCGGTCAGCAACTCCTGGAGCCGCGTCACCAGGTCTTCGCGATGGAGCGCCCGGTGCAGGCCCTCGGGATAACGCCAATCAAGGCGTCTTCCGACTCGCTGCAACTCGTGTCCGCCGTGGAAGGTTTGCGTTCCGCCGAGCAAAGCGAAATGGCTCTTTTCCGGCTTCTTGAACTCCTGACGCGCATCGATCTCCAGGTCGACGAAAGTAATCCAGTGCTGCTGCTTACGCGACATCGGCTTCAGCAGCGCAGTGATATCATCTTCCTGACGCCGCAACCGCCGAAAGTGCTGCTCGTACACGGCGGTTGCCCGGTCGTGCATCGATTCGCCGCGAGGAACTTCAAACCATACGTCGGGCACATGCGGGCAAAACACAATTCGACGTTTAAACCGCCGGAACGAAACCAAAGGGAAATGCCCGCGGAACATTCGGTCATGCAGGTCCAGATGGAGTTCGCATTGCTCCAGCTCCACATTGGGAGAGAAGGACCAGTCCGACAACTCTCGATGCCGGCCAGCCGCGCCCAGGTTCTCCAACTCCTTGCGCAGCGTTGTCGCCACTTTAGCCAAAGCTCGGCTCAAATGGCGGTCGCGTTCTTCTGGCTCCGGAAAGAACAACGGACGCGCCACGTAAACCGAACCCGACTGGTCCGCTGGTCGGTAGGTGCGCACCAACAACGGAAGCGAGAGCTTCACAGATCCCTCGGTAAACGAAAGACGTGAACCGCATTAACCATCCGACAACGCATGCCCCCCTCGGTTCAAAGACGGGGGATATGGCCTACACCGGCAATTGACGAAATCGCCGCGGCGGCGTCCTCTACGATATGCCGCCGTACAGCCAGGAGAAAGCCACCTCCCCGATGCAGACCTCCTCAATTTCTGACATGCCGTAACAACGGCCGGTCGCCCTCCTGAGTTCCTCATGTCTGTCCTTATCGGCGGCAAGGTCGCAACCCTTGCGGCGGTAATTCCGGACGTCGTGCGTGACGCTGGTTGTTCTACGGCGCAGAGGCGTTCACAATAGCGAAGCTTTCCCACATAAGGAGCCATGCGCATGTCATCGCGTTTCGCCCTGGGTATGGCGCTTGCGCTGGGGTTGGTCGGCGCCTCTGCTTGGGCCAAGCCGGCGCCTCGGGTCACTTTGGCGACCGAAGGCAAGACGCAGCTAAAGGTCGTTGTAAGCGAATCTGCTTCGGAGCGCGTGCGGCAAGCAGCAGCAACCTTGGCCGAGTACCTGACGAAGATCAGCGGAGCGGCCTTTGAGGTTCAAACGGGGAGTGGCCTGCAGGGTATCGCCGTGGGCGTGCTTGCCGATTTCCCGAACTTGGACCGTCGGCCCGCTTGGCGCGAGGGCGAGCCTACCCAGCGAGAAAACTACCTGTTGCGGTCGCACGCTAACGGCCTGTACGTAATCGGGGCAACCGAGGCGGGCGTAGACCATGCGGTGTGGGACCTGCTATATCGGCTAGGACACCGGCAGTTTTTTCCTGGGCCCGTGTGGGAAATCATTCCGCGGCAACCGAACCTGGCCATTGCCGTCGATGTGCAAGAACATCCCGATTACCTTGCCCGCCGTATCTGGTACGGATTTGGCGCCTGGGATTATGCAGTGCAGCCGTACTCCGAATGGTGCGCCCGCAACCGGGCGGTCAGCGGCATTGAACTGCGTACGGGTCACGCCTACGACGGCATAATCAGCCGCAACAAGGCTGAATTCGCGCGGCATCCCGAATACCTTGGGCTGGTCGATGGCGAGCGCAAGTCCACCAAGTTCTGTATCGCGAATCCGGGATTGCGCAAGCTGGTGGTCGCCGATGCGCTTGCACAACGAGAGCGTGATCCGTCGGCCGAGTCCCTCTCGGTTGATCCTAGCGACGGCCTTGGGTGGTGCGAATGTGAAGACTGCCGCGCCCTGGGAAGCATCAGCGACCGCGCGCTCATGCTGGCGAATGAGGTGGCCGAGGCCGTCAATCAGAAGCAGCCGGGCGTATTCGTGGGAATGTACGCTTACAGCGCGCACTCGCCGCCGCCCACGCTGCGCGTCCATCCGCAGGCGGTTATTAGTGTAGCGACGGCTTTCATACGCGGCGGATACACGGTTGAGGAATTGATGGAGGGGTGGAGCAAGCGAGGCGCCACGCTGGGAATTCGCGAATACTTTAGCGTGAATACGTGGGACCGCGACTTACCCGGCCGCTCGCGAGGGTCAGACCTGGCGTATCTGCGGCGCACGATCCCTCATTATCATCGACTGGGCGCGCGGTTCTTCTCGGCCGAATCAAGCGACAACTGGGGCCCCAACGGTTTGGGGTACTATCTGGCGGCTCGCATGCTCTGGGACGTGGACGAAGCGGAGCGAGTCGACGCCTTAGTGGAAGATTTCCTGGATCGTGCGTTTGGCGCTGCCCGCGAACCGATGGCCGAGTTTTATCGTCTTTTGGACGGCGCGGCCGAGCCGCTTTTGAGCGATGACCTGGTAGGTCGCATGTACCGCCACTTGGCGGAAGCCCGAGCTCAAACGGACGATCCGGCGGTGCATCGTCGATTGGATGACCTGACTCTCTACGCCCGTTACGTCGAATTCTGGTCAGATTACGCCAACGCCAAAGGGGAGGCCCGGCAAGCGGCCTTTGAACAATTGATTCGGCACGTGTACCGGATGCGCAAGACCATGATGGTCCACGCCAAGGCGCTGTATCGCGATGTCGCCGCGCGCGACAAGACCATCCGTATTCCAGAAGGCGCCACGTGGAACGTTCCCGAAGAGCGCAACCCATGGAAAAGCAGCGAACCGTTTTCCGACGACGAACTGGCGCGCATGATTCAAGAAGGCGTTGCCAATCGTCCGCTCCGTGGGTTTGATGACGTCGCCTTTAGTACGAACCTGGTTCCTGCATCACGGCTGAACTTGCCGTCTGTGAAGCCTGGCAGCATGGGCCTATACAGCCGAGGCGTTTGTACGTGGTACACCTGGGTTCAGGCGCCCGCACTGCCCATTCGATTGACCGTTCGCGGCGGGCGAATCTACAAGGACCGCGGAGAGGTGAAGATTACGCTGCACCGCGCTTCAGCGTCAGACGCTACCCCCTTGGCCTCCGCTACGGCCGCGCCCGACGGCCAAGAACGAAGCATTGAGCTCCCGGCGCCCGAACCGGGGCTGTATCGGGTGACGCTTTCTGACGGAGGCGCCGGAACCGAAGTCGCCTGGCCCGAGGATCAGCCCATGACGGTGCTCTCGGGCGACGCGCAGCGCGCTGAGTTCCACGGGCGCTGGAGCCTCTATTTCTATGTTCCCAAGGGGACGAAGATGGTCGGCGGATACGCGTCGGGCCCCGGGCGGCTGCTCGATTCCCAAGGCAATGTACTGCATACGTTCGAAGAAACGCCCGGATACTTTCGGGTCAAGCCGCCGCCCGGAGAAGATGGCCAGTTGTGGAAGTTCGATCACTGCGCCGGTCAGCGTCTGTTACTGACCGTGCCTCCCTCGCTGGCCCGCAGCGCCCGCGAACTACTGTTGCCAGCCGAGGTCGTCCAGCGAGATGGCACGCCGTGACGTGCGCCGGCGCTGCAACCTTACGCAGACTCGTGCAGCGCGGGCGTCAGAGCTTGGGCGACATTGGAAAGTTCGCGCGCCAGCACCGCCACCAGATCGTCGAAGGTGACCATACCGACCAGGCGGTCCTCGTGGTCCACGACCGGCAATCGGCGGACGCGTTTACCGCACAAGTACTGGGTAGCGTTGAAGATTCCTTCGTCCTCCCAAATCGTCATCACGTTGCGGGTCATGATTTGCCGCACGGGCGAACGCAGCGTGGCGTGATTGCCGCCCAGCGCCAGGGCGACGTCTCGGTCGGTAACAATACCCACCACTTTGCGTTCGTCGTCAACCACCACCACAGCCCCAACGTTTCGCTTGTCCATCTTCTCAACCACGGCGCCGATCGTTTCGTCCGGCCCCGCGGTGACTAATTCGCTTTCGTCGCGAAAGAGATCTTGCAGGATCATTACTCCACTCCTGCGGGCTGCGGCCGGTCAGACGAACGCGCCTTGGATGCAGACGCGGTGCGAACGGTCAGCACAGGGCAGTTTGCCCGGCGCACCACCGCTTCGGCAACGCTTCCCATTAACAGGTGCGCCAAGCCGCGCCGACCGTGAGTGCCCATTACGATCAAGTCGGCGTCGGTCTTGTCGGCAAAGCGGACGATTTCTTTCGCCGGGATGCCAACCAGCAAGTGATGCTCAACAGGCACAGCGGGATCCGTAGGAACGACCCTGTGTAACTCCTCCAAGACCACCTCGGGAGCCAATCGCAATTCGCTAAGGGCAAGTCCCGCTGCAGCGACCGGATCGATCGGCGGCTCTTGTACATGAACGACGACCAGCGTGGCGCCCGAGTCGCGCGCAAGCGAGGTGGCAAGCTCCAGCGCCGGCTGGCTTCGCTCCGAGAAATCGGTGGGGAACACAATGCGTCTGAGATTCATGTCTCCTCCTCCGCCGAAAGGCAAGATCCGTTGGTACGGCGTAGTCAGTCGGCCGTCAGCTACCACCTGACAACCCAACGCAAAAGGTGGGCCAGACGCCAAATGGCGGATTTTTCTTGCGATTAGGAAGACGGCAGAGGCAAAGATTGTGCGACCCAGCGCAATTGGCGCGCAGAGCCGCACACTAGCAAGACGAGCTAACGTGTTCCGCGCTGCCTAGTTCCGCGCGTGCGAGGAGGACGTCGACTTACGCTTGGGCGAACTCTCCGTTGATGGCCACTGCGTTTGTGGGCGCAGCGGTGACGAGCCAATTAGGGAACTTGCACCGCCTCACCGTCGCGCCGGTTGCCCAAAAGGTTGTATAACCGAAAGTCGATGGTTTCGGCCAAGAAGCGAACGCTTGCATCGCCCAACGCGAACTGCGCGCCGCCAGGGTGCAAACTCTTGAAGCCGCACACGCGGAACCAATTCGCCCCGGCGCCGTTGTCGGACTCCATCGTGTTGAGGGGGATCGTAGTCGGCGCCACGTTGAAGTTGGTGCAGTGGGCGCAAATGAAGGAGCATTGACCAGGAATCGTCTCGCCAATCATAAGTGTGTTCGACAAGCCATCGGTCACGCCGGCAAACTTGACCGCGTTTTGATGACGGCCGAACATGCCCGCGTACTCTCCGGTGGCCGTTCCAAAGTTCGACGATTGGCAGCACCAGTTTGTCGGACTGGGATTCGGATCTGGGCAAAACGGGCATTGATCGGGTTGGGTGGGGCCCATGCACGCCGGATACCACAACCCCATGGCGGTTGTCGGATTGTGGCTGAACCGGTCGGTGAAGATCGGTCCCTTAGAGAGGCCGTCGCTCGGGCAGATGTATGCCTCAATCACGGTTTGCACCGCCGCCGCATTGGCTGCGTCCTTCGGCGACTTGGTGAAGTCAATCTGGTTGTAAAGGTTCTGCAACTCCATAAAGGGCAAGATCAATTCCGGCCAGACACCGCCAGGCAGCGTGCAGCAGCCGGGCGAGCCATAGGGTAAGGTTTTGTGGGTGTCGTGGTAGTTGTGTAATGCCAGGCCGATCTGCTTGAGGTTGTTGACGCAGTGGGTGCGCCTGGCGGCCTCGCGCGCCGCTTGAACGGCAGGCAGCAGCAACGCCACCAAAACGCCAATGATGGCGATCACCACCAATAGCTCCACTAAGGTAAAGCCGCGCTTCTGTGTTCGAGACATCATCAAAATCTCCCGCAAAACTTGAATCGTGCTTAGAATAGGGCGACTCCCACGACAACCCTCCGCCTGCCGCTGACCGCACGCGCAGCCGGTTGTGTTCCCACGCCTACCCGCTGTGCGCCACTGACTACGCCTTGGGAACGTCAAAAGTGAACTCTTGCGGTGACTTGCCCACCTCTACGATGATTTCTGGGGCGGCAAACTGCGCTGGCACGTAGCTCTTGACCGGCTTGCCTTCCATGTTGGGAGGCGTCTCCCAACACTCGATCACCACACGGTATTTGCCGGGAACCAGCCCCATTCCTTCTCCGGTCGACTCAACGTCAAACGCGCCATCGGGGCCGAAGCGGCCAATGCCGTTCAAGCGAGGATATCCTTCGGCAGGCTCCAACGGATTGAAGTAGACAACGCCCGAGGTCGGCCACCCTCCGCCGCCGTAGGTCACCTTTCCGCGAACGGGGATGCGTCCTACAGGATCCTGGGAGCATCCCCAGAAGAAAAATGTCAGTAACAACAAGCCCAAAGAAGGCCACGAAAAACGAAGAGGCCGCAGTATCATCGTATCTGCTCCCGATTCGCGAGTAATAACAAACGAGGGTAATTGCACCGCCTACTAACACGGCGGTCGCCCCAGAAGTTGCCAATGCGAAAATCCATCGTTGGGAGAAGGAGCCGCACCCCGCCATCGCCCAGGGCAAGCATCACTTCGGCAAAATATTAGCTCTTCCCTCTGCACGTGCGACACCACAGGTCTTAAGCCCCGTTGTCCTTCTCCATGGCGTTCGGAGAAATCGTGGCGGAGCAAACGAGAGCCTTGCTGCGCGCCTTTCCGTTCAACTTGCAATGGCAGGGAGAGCGTCTCAGCGCCTAGCCGTAACGTATCGCTTAATCGGTCGGCGACCGACGCCAGGGTGAAACCATGCTTGAAGGTGTCGTTGTGCGTCGTCCCCCTGAACTTCAGGTTGCCAAAACGCTCCATGCGCCGAGGGGTTTCTCGCGTGGCTTGCACCGGCGACAAGAACGCTACCAAGACGCCAAGAATGGCGATGACCACAAGAAGCTCCACGCGCGTAAATCCCCGTTTAAGCGAGCATCGCCCCTTCGGAAATTGCTTGGTGGACATGTTCTTCCACAGCAGCGGCATGAACACAACATGCGCCATAGAGCGGTATGTGTCCAGAATTTGGTAACTGCGAGGATCTTCTTCTTAGGTAAAACTATCCAAAAGTGTTGATGTTTTGAAAGAGAAAATTTTTTCGGAAATTACCATTCCCCACTGTCGAGGGAAATTGCAACGACGAGCCAAAGCGTCATCAACGCCCGTGGTGCAAGAGAGCGCCGCCAACGAGCCAGGCCGGGTTGAGTGGCGGGCATGCGCCACTCCATGACCAACCGGGCATGGCGATAAGAGCCAAGGCGACGCCGCGACTAGCCTCGTTAATAGGCGCGGCGTAGCCTACCGAAGCGCCGCGCAGCATCAAACGCAGAAGGGCCGAACCAGCGCAGGTTCGGCCGAAGCGAACAGAAGGTGGGGCAATTGACGTTGGCGAAAGGCTAATCTTCCAACTTCCGGCCGATGAGGGTGCCGACGCGCTCGCCGCGCACGGCGCGCTCGATGTTGCCTTCGGTCAGGAAGTTGAAGACCAGGATCGGCATATCGTGCTCCATGCATTGGGCGATCGCCGTTTGGTCCATCACCCGCAAGTTTTGCTCCCGCACCGTGTTATAGTCCAATTGGCGATAGAGCACCGCGTGGGGATTCTTCTTGGGGTCGTCACTGTAGACGCCGTCCACCTGCGTCGCCTTCAAAAGAATGTCGGCCTCCAGCTCCAACGCGCGCTGCGCGGCGGCGGTGTCGGTCGTCACAAAAGGACTTCCAGTGCCGGCCGCCAGGATCACAATTCGGCCTTTTTCCAAGTGCCGCCGGGCGCGTCGACGAATGTACGGCTCCGCCACGCCATCCATGCGAATGGCGCTCATCAGGCGCGTATCGGCTCCCAACGACTCGAGCGCGTCTTGCAACGCCAAACCATTGATTACCGTCGCCAACATGCCCATGTAATGGGCGGTTGCTTCTTGGATGTGGTCGCCGTGACGCCCTTTGAACTGAGCGCCTCGCAGGATATTGCCGCCTCCGATCACCACGGCCACCTGGCACCCGAGCTTGGATGCTCGAATGATCTGCCGGGCCATGAGCGTCACCGCATCCATACTGATTCCGCGCTCGCCGGCGTGGCAGAAACTTTCGCCCGAAAGCTTAAGAACCACGCGGCGATAAGCGGGCTGTTCCGTCGTCATAAGCAGGTTTATCCGTTCGCAGAGTGTTTTGAAGCCGCGCTCTCCACACAACCAGGAGAGGCGCGGCAAGCGTCGGTCCTGGGGTGGCTCGCTCTGAATCGTTGGCCGCCAACCGAGGTTACGCCAAGCTGGCTGAGTTATAACAAAAAAACGTCTCGCCAGCGAAGGGCGAGACGTTTCGTTGTCATTAGCGAATTGCGGCGCGGAGCGTTTACTCCTTACCCAGCTCCCAGCATACAAACCGCTTGAGGGTCATGCCGTTCTGTTGAGCGTACTTGCCCACGGTAATGCTTTCGTCCTTCACGTAGGGCTGTTCGCTCAACACCTGCGTGGCAAAGAACTCCTTGCGAAGCCGCCCTTCGACCATCTTGTCGACAATATTCTCGGGCTTGCCTTCGGCCAGCGCTGCGGATCGCAGGATTTGCCGCTCCTTCTCGACCGCCTCGGGGTCGAGCTCATCCACATTCACAACCGTCGGACGCAGCGCGGCAATATGCATCGCCACATCGCGGGCGATCTCCTCCGTGCCGCCTTCGACCTCCAGCAACACGCCCAGCACTCGGGCGCCCGAGTGGACGTAACCCGCCGTCGCGCCATCGAACCGCTGGATGCGGCCAACGTTGAACACCTCGCGGATGCGGTTGAACAGCTCGTCCCGCTGCTCCCGCAGCGTCATGCCGCTCTTGCTCGGCGAGGGCTGGTCCAACAGGGCTTCAGCGTCCGCGGCGCCAGGACCGGTCGCCAGTTGTTGGGCCAAGTCGGCAGCCAACTGACGGAACTCTTCGTTCTGAGCCACGGGGGCGCTCTCGCATTTCAATTCGACAATGGCGCCAACGGTGGAGCTGGTGTACAGACCGAACGTGCCAAACGACGTTTCGCGCCCGGCCCGCTCGCCTGCGATCTTCAGGCCCCGCTCGCGCAGCCATTGGACGGCCGCTTCTGGATCGCCTTGGCACTCAGTCAGCGCCTTTTTGCAATCCATCATCGGCAAACCTGTTCGCTCGCGCAGCGCCTTCACAGCGGCGGAAGTAATTTCGGCCATGAAACAATCTCCTGGTGAATTCTCGGAAAATAAAGAAATGCAGCGGCTAGGAGCGTTCGGTCGTCCGTGGCCGGCGTTCCACAAGAAAAATAGGAGCCGTGCGCCGCCTCGCCGCGCAGGGGAGCCCTGGAGGAAAGACCCGCACCCATTCCGCCAGGTTCATTCGGTTGCCGTCAAGGCGGCAACCGCGGGCCATGAGCCCATTACCATTAACCAACGGCGGCCATCTCTGAACCTTTTTGACGTCCCGGCGCAGAGGCTTCAACAAGGGCGTCGGCCAAATGGCGGACAATCACTTCGATCGAGCGAATACCGTCGTCGTTGCCGGGGATCGGCAGGTCCACCATATCGGGATCGCAGTCGGTATCGATCAGCGCCACGGTGGTGATACCCAGCTTCTTGGCCTCTTTGATGGCGTTCTTTTCCTTGTTCGGATCAACCACCACCAGGCATTCGGGCAACCGGTTCATGGTGCGAATGCCGTTGAGGTTGCGGAACATCTTGCGACGCTCACGATTGAGCGAAGCCAGCATCTTCTTGGAGTAGGTGTGGATCTGCTCCTGATCGTTGAAGATGGCTTCCAACTCTTCCAGGCGGCCCAAGCGGCTGCGCACCGTGCGGAAGTTCGTTAAGCAACCGCCCAGCCACCGCTCGCTGACGTAGGGCATGCCGCAGCGGGTGGCCTCGCGAGCAATCGTTTCGCTGGCTTGACGCTTGGT
>CAYWIS010000092.1:18977-21475 GCA_964458385.1 uncultured Pirellulaceae bacterium | reverse complement strand
CAACACGGTTGCGTGGGGCGTAACGAAGATGTAGTCGATGCGCTGCCCCGCCGCGATTCGGCGAAAGCCGTTCCAGGTGCCAGTAGGGCCGCGCGGTTCGGTTTGGCTCACGGCAATCGCGTCGCTCAGCCGAAACGCGTCAGGCTTCTCGCCGTTGCTCGTCAAGATCTGATAAGGCGCCGCGTTGGGGGTGCAATTGAAGTCGCCGGTTAGGACAACAGGTGCGTTTCCGGCAATCTCGGGAATCTTCCGCAAGAGCAACCGGGCGCTTTCTTCGCGGGCTTGGCGCCCCACGTGGTCGAAGTGCGTATTGAAGGCAAAGAACGTGGTATCGGTGACTTGGTCACGCAGTTTAGCCCAGACGGTAACGCGCGTAATCGCCGTATCCCACCCTTTGCTTCCTGGTTTGTCTGGCTCTTCCGACAGCCAAAAGGCGCCTTGATCGAGCAGAGTTAACCGGCTCTTGCGATAGAAGATGGGCGTGTGTTCACCGCCGCGCTGGCCATCATTGCGGCCCACGCCATACCAGCCGTAATCGGTCAATCGGGATTCCAGGTCGGCAATTTGGTCGGGCATCGCTTCTTGCACCCCGAGTACGTCGACGCGTTGGGCTCGAATGATTTCGGCCACCCAATCACGCCGGTGCGGCCAAGCGTTTTCGCCGTCGCCGGGATTGTTGAAGCGAATATTGAACGTCATCACGCGCAAGGCATCGCTGGCGTTCGTGTTAGCCGTGGGGGGCTCATCGGCCAGGGTTGCGCCGCCAGCCAATAGAATCGCCAGCGAGATTGTTAAGAGAGTTCTCATCAAAAAACCTCCGGGGTGAAGTGTCGTCAACGATTGTAAATTGCCGGCTGTGGCTGCCGCAAATTGAGTAAACGGCCCCTGAGCGCGTATTGCCTTTGTGTCGCCGGGCAAGGACTGAGATGGGCGTCGCAAATTATTTGTGGGTAAATGTTTGCGGCGATCGTCAAAACCTGTCTGCCGTTGTGAATGCACGAGGAAACTGATAGAATTAAAGAGTGAAAAAGAAGGACTCAAGTTTTGCCGATCGTCGCTTTACGATCGCTCGACCGACCTGTCGAAACCTGCTCGTCGAAACTTGCACGCAGTTCCTTCTCGCTGACGCTCTGGGAAAACTCGCCCGGCGCTACGTCTGCTGCTTTTGCGTTTGAAAGGATCGCTCCTTGGCTACTGATATCAACAATCCCGGTCAACCTCCAGTCGATGAATTTCCCCCTGGCGGCGGCAACAATGGCGCGGGAGGGGATGGGCGCCTGGTGGATCGACCGATCGACGAGGAGTTGAAAGACAGTTACCTCACGTACTCGATGAGCGTCATTGTCAGCCGCGCGCTGCCTGATGTGCGCGACGGGCTGAAACCTTCGCAGCGGCGAATTCTGGTCGCGATGAACGACCTGAATTTGGGCCCCGGCGCTTCTCGCGTCAAGTGCGCCAAAATCTCGGGCGATACCAGCGGTAACTACCACCCTCACGGCGAAAGCGTTATTTATCCTACGCTGGTGCGCATGGCCCAAGAGTGGAACATGCGCCAAGTGCTCGTGGATAAGCAGGGTAACTTCGGTTCGATCGCCGGTTTGCCTCCTGCCGCCATGCGTTATACCGAAGCGCGGTTATCTCCAGTGGCGGCGTTGATGCTGGAAGATCTCAACCTGGACACCGTGGACTTCGTTCCGACGTACGACGAGCGGAGTTCCGAGCCGACGGTGCTGCCATCGAAGTATCCTAACCTGCTGATCAACGGCGCGCAAGGAATCGCGGTGGGTATGGCCACGTCCATTCCGCCGCACAACCCCACCGAGGTTTGCGAGGCCCTGATTCGGCTCATCGACAATCCGGACATGACCGTCGATGAGATCTTGGAGATTATGCCCGGCCCAGACTTTCCCACGGGCGGCGTGATCGGAGGCCGAAGCGGCATTCGCAAGGCGTACCACACTGGCCGCGGCAATATCATCTTGCGCGGACGGGCGCGGATTGAAGAATACGAGAAAAACAAGACTCGCATTGTCATATCCGAGATCCCCTTCCAGCAGTTCCGCGATCGCTTGGTAGCGCGGATGAACGAATTGGTCGCCGAGGGGCGGGTCAAAGGGGTCAGCGAGATCCTGGACGAAAGCGACCTGAACGAGCCGGTCCGAATTTGCATCTATCTGAAAAAGGATGCCGATCCAGAACTGATCCTTAACCAGTTCTATCAGTACTCGCCGCTGCAAGTTTCCTACTCGATCATCCTCCTGGCCCTGGTCGACGGCAAACCGCGGGAGATGTCGATCAAGGGACTCATGGAGGAGTTTCTGCGGCATCGTGTGACCGTTATACGTCGGCGCACGCAGTTCCTCTTGTCTCGCGCCCGCAAACGCAAGCATACCGTGGAGGGGTTGCTGCTGGCGCTGGCCGATCTGGACGAGATCATCCGCATCATTCGCACGTCCGAAACGGTGGCCGAGGCGAAGACGCGATTGATGGGCGTGCCG
>CAYWIS010000092.1:0-18967 GCA_964458385.1 uncultured Pirellulaceae bacterium | reverse complement strand
CGGCGCCGGCCTCGATGATGCAGCGCGCTTTGGGCGACGAGGGGTTTGCCGTGTTCCAAGAGGAACGCGGTGTGGCCGACGTGTACTATCTGACCCCTGTACAAGCCGACGCAATTCTACGGATGACCCTGGGGCAACTGGTCAACTTGGCCCAAGAACAGCTGGCCCAGGAATTCCGCGATTTGCTCGAGGAAATTAAGGAGTACGTGCGCATCCTTTCGGACGAGCAGAACATCCTGAATATCATTCGGGACGAACTGCGCGACATCCAGAAGAAGCACGGCGACGCCCGGCGCACCGAGATTAGCAGCGAAGAGGTCGGCGACATCGACCTGGAAGATCTGATCGAAGAAGAGATGATGGTCGTCTCGATCAGTCATCGCGGCTATATCAAACGCACGCCGGCCAGCGCCTACCGCGCTCAACGACGCGGCGGCAAGGGGATTAAGGGGGCCGCCACCGAGGAAGAAGATCCCATTGAGCACCTATTTGTCGCCAGCACGCACGACTACCTGATGTTCTTCACGAACAAAGGCATCGTCCACTGGCGCAAGGTCTACGACTTGCCGCAACTTAGCCGAGAGCGCCGGGGCCGGGCAATTGTCAACTTGCTGCAACTGACAGAAGGCGAAAGCATTGCCGATTGCCGCGCCGTGCGCAACTTCGACGCCCCCGATCACTACCTGGTCATGGCGACACGCAAAGGGTTGGTCAAGAAAACGGAGTTGGCCGCCTATGGCCGCCCGATGAAACGCGGGATCATCGCCATCAAACTGCGTGAGGATGATGAAGTGGTGGATGTCGTTGTGGCCAAGCCCGGCGATGAACTGGTCCTAGCGACTGCCGGGGGGATGGCGATTCGCTTTCCGCAAGAAGATCTTCGGCCGATGGGCCGCGCCACGAGCGGCGTGAAAGGCATCACGCTTCGCAAACTCGACAATGGGGAGTCGGATTACGTCGTGGGAATGGTTGTTGCCGATCCGGAAGCCACGTTGTTGACCGCCTGTGAGCACGGTTACGGCAAGCGAACCTGGTTTGGCCCGAACGCGCCAGAACTTGGCCGTGAAGCCGCGGGCGCCGTGGATGACGAGAACGCCGAGGAACCCCACGCCGATGAACACGCCGTGGATGACGACGGTGACGACAACGAACCGTCCAGCAGCAACCGCTACCGCACGCAACGGCGCGGCGGGATGGGGGTACGCGATATCAAAACTACCAAGCGCAATGGACGCGTGGTGGCGATCGCCCGCGTCGACGACACCGACGAAGTACTGATGATGACCGCTCGCGGCAAGATCCAGCGGATTCGCGCCAGCGATATCAGTATCATCGGTCGAAACACCCAGGGTGTGCGGATTATGAGCCTGGATGAGGGCGACACGCTCGCCGCTGTCGTCCGCGTGCCCAAGGATGAGAACGGCGGCGATGAGTCCGAAGAGTGACGCGTCGCCTCAAGTGTGCTGACCGGGGCGGCTTGCACCGCCCTTGTGGTAACAACGCAGGGCAAATTCCCGCCCAAAGATTCGCCTCGGTTGCGTTTTTTGCTCGCAATCGAGAGCGGGGATTTCTCTACTGCTTCCCTGCGTGGAAGGATTCGCACGGCGGATAGTGACGATCTGTTTCGCCGAGAGTCCACGTGTGATGTCCATGCGCTCTATTGCGGTTCGCTTGGGGCTAGTAGTGGCATCGTGGATCTGTGAAACCCAACGGGAACTGGTGTCGGCTTAGGACGGCGGAGAAGGTCGCTGCTTAGCCTTGACGCGCGCTAGAAAAGTCACCTAGCGCCGTTTGCAGGCCGTTTCCGATGAAGATGAAACGAGGCTTCTCGCAATCACCGCCGCATCTTGCGAGGGAGAATCTTCCAGGAACGCTCTATCTGCGAGCGTACCTCAATCTTGGAGCCGTCTGGACTTTGCCTTGCGCCGTCGTTTGATCAATGGTCAGAGCGAATCATGAGCGCCGGCGGCGTTCGCAAAGCGTCTGGTTGGGACTCGCCGATGGTCAAAGGACGCTGTTTGTAGCTGGCGCCGAGTGGTAGATTTTTCGCAACCCCTTTGCTCTGCTGATTTTCCTGCTTTACGATGGGTGTCGCGGGTGCAAAGCGAGATGTAAAATAATTCCCGGGTGCGGAATGGTGAGAGCATTCGCGCCCAGGCCACGGTCAACCGCATGCGGCGCGGTGAGCAGGTGACGATGGGTGAAAAAACAAGAAACTGGGACGATAGCCTGCGCAGTGCAGCGCTCTCGGACCTGGGAATGCGGCGCACCAGCAATCAAGACGCATATAAGGTGGCGCTGGCTTCCGATGAAGAAATGTGGCGGCGGCGCGGCCACTTGTTCGTGGTTTGCGACGGCATGGGCGCACACGCGGCGGGGGAATTGGCGAGCAAGATTGCGGTCGACACAGTTTCCTTTCTCTACCGGAAATACCGGGACGAGCCGGCGCCCGAAGCACTGCGCCGCGCGGTCATCGAAACCAACGCCGAAGTGCATCGCCGCGGTCAGGCCAATCCTGACTTTCACAATATGGGCACCACCTGCAGTGCGTTAGCGCTCCTTCCGCAAGGCGCGCTAGTGGCGCATGTGGGAGACAGCCGGGTTTACCGCTTGCGCCGTGGGGTGCTTGAGCAACTGACATTCGATCACAGTCTGGTTTGGGAGATGCGGGCCGCGGGCCATGTCGCCGAAGGCTCCGAAGCCGCTAGCCGCCTACCCAAGAATGTGATTACTCGCTCGCTAGGGCCCAACGCGAGTGTGGAAGTTGATATTGAAGGCCCCTTTCCGATTGAACCGGGCGATACGTTCCTCCTATGCAGCGACGGGTTAACAGGCCAAGTCACCGATGAGGAACTGGGGCCAATCTTGGCGACGTTGTCTCCCGATGAGGCGACTCGCTTCCTGGTGGATCTGGCGAACCTCCGCGGCGGTCCAGACAACGTAACCGTGGTGATTGTCCAAGTTACAAACGACCTGGGAGCCTGCGAGGCAGGAGCCGAGCCGATAACGGTGCGCAGCACGGGAGCGCGTTCGGGCGTCCATCCTGCCATTTGGGCCATTAGCGGCGCGTTCCTTCTCATGGCGCTCGTGTTGGCCTTTCTGGAGAATCTGCTGCCTGTAGCGGTGGTGGTCGGGCTTGCCGGGCTGATTGGTCTGGGAATCGCTGGTTGGCGCACGTGGGGGCCGGTCACTCCCTCCGTGATGCCGGGCGGCGAGCGGCGGTCGGGACGCGGACCTCATACGCATACTCCCTGCGACAAGGCCGATCAGTTGGTCCAGCGATTGCGCGACACCATGGAAGAGTTGCGTCAGGCGGCAATTGAGGAAGACTGGGCGATTGATTGGCCCTCAATCGACAGTTATTGCCAGGCTGCTCAGCAGGCCGCTGAGCGTTGCGATCATTCTCGAGCGCTCAAGGAGTACTCGCGCGCCATCAGCTACACCATGAAGGAGTTGCGAGAGCAACGCAAGAAAAAGAAAAGCGACTCCGCTATTGATCTCCTTTAGGCCGCTTTAGGGAAATGTGGTTCCTCGGCGTTCGGGGGTGATCTACGTGACGGGCCGAGTGAGCCATCCTAGGGCCCGTTTCGGCGAGTTGGGGTGCGCCGGGCGATCCTGGGCGGCGTCTTGTTTCTTCGTGTCTGAAGTGTTGTCGCGGAAGCGCTGATGACCGTTACGAACATTCCTCTGCCCGAAGCATCTGAGATTGAGGAGATTCCCCGTAGCGCCGCACGCCGGGAACACTTCATTCCGGTGCGCAAGACCGACCTGCGCTGCCTCTTGGCCGAACAGTCAGATCTTTCGGACGAGGAACGCGCGCAGTTCCTCGAATTGGCGAAGCTGTTAGAGGCTACGTTCCACTATGAATATCACGCGCGGTTGGAGGAGTTAAAAGACGCATACGCCCCCTTTGATCCCGACTCTGATACACACCCTTGTCGCCCGCTGGACGAGTCCGAACGAGATGGCCGCGCGGCGGATCTGTTCGACCGGCTGGTGGAAATGTTGGAACGCTGCAACTTCCAGCGGTTGAGCCGAGCCGACATTGAAGCCGCGATGAACACGGTTTCGGATTGGGGCGTTAATCTGGATGTGAATTTTGACGTATTCGATCGGCTGGAGGTCTTTGCGCGGGGCGATGCAATCGGCCGTCGCTCGCGGCGGCGGTGGCGGAACTGGTATCGCTTAGAGGAAGTAGAAATTCCCATTTACCGGCGCCTGGTGCTTATCTTCCGTTTGGCCGATCATCAGGCGATGGAGAACGCTGCTCCCGACGCTGTTTACATCAAGATCTTCAAGAATATACACAAGCAGGATCTGGAGATGCTCCTGCCGGGAACCAGTGTCAAGATGACCCTGGTGGATCGCACGAAGATCGCCTTTCCCACTATCTCGGGCTTGGGCATGTCGGCCTACAAGGCGACGCAAATCGGCTTGTTCGGCAAACTGCTTAAGGGCGGCGTCATGGCGGCCGTGACGGTTATCGCCACGCTCATTGGGTACGCCGTGAAATCGTTTCTGAGCTATATAACCACCAAGAATAAATATCAGCTCAATCTGACTCGCAGCCTTTATTTTCAAAACCTCGATAATAACGCCGGCGCATTAGCCAGGTTGACCGACGAGGCCGAGGACCAGGAATGCTGCGAGGCGCTGTTGGCGTGGTTTCTGCTTTGGCGCTATGCTCGTCCCGAAGGCTGGACCGACGCCGAACTCGACCGCCGCGCTGAGGAATTCATTCGGCAGCATACGGGGGTGGAAATTGACTTTCATCATAACGACGCGCTGGCGACTCTCCGCCGCTTACGCCTCGTGGAGCGCACCGAAGGTGGTCGGTGGACTCCGCCTTCCATTGGCGAGTGCCTCCATCGCCTCGATCATGCTTGGGATCATTACTTTGTCCACCCGCCCATTGATACGTCGAGCTCCTTGGCGGACTCAGCCATGATTGCTCCCGATGCTTGCCGAACTCCTCGCGCCGGAACGGATCAGGCAGAACTCGCCACCGAATAAACCTATAAGGGAGCACGCCGTCGCGCAGGAAACACAGGAACGCTAGGCCGACTTCTACAAGGGGAGTTTGGGCTACCGGCTAGGGCGTTTCCGTGGGCGGTCTTCTCGTGAAAATGAACAAACCGGGAACATGAACAATCCGATCATTTCTGAGTCCGTGGCGCCGCAGGGGACGACCAATCACGCCGTTGGGCGTGTCGTGCTCAAACCGCGGAAAGCGCAGCCTTTTTTGGGGCGGCACCCTTGGGTGTTTGCTACGGCCGTGGACCACATCGAGGGAGAGCCCAAAGATGGCGACGTGGTCGATTTGGTGTCGGATAAAGACCGCTTTGTGGCCCGAGGCGTACTGAACCGCAATAGCGCGCTGCGCGTGCGGCTTTATACGTGGGACGCTCATCAACCGCTTGACTTGGCGTTTTGGAGGCAGCGGCTCGAAGCGGCAATCGCCATGCGTCGCCAGTTGGGGTTGTTTGCTCCGCAAACCGGGTGTCGATTGGTGTATAGCGAGGCCGATGGTCTAAGCGGGCTCGTGGTTGATTGGTTTGCAGGGCATGTTGTCGCGCAGCTCAACTCATTGGCCATGGCCGTGCGTTGGCCGCAGTTAGCGCCAATGCTGGTCGAATTGCTCCAACCGGTAAGTCTGACCTATCGCATCGACAAGTCGATCGCTCAAGACGAAGGGATCGAGCCCCAGCATGGGGTGGCGCATGGCGACTCGCCCCAGGAGCCCGTGGTGGTTGAGGAACACGGGTTACGTTATCAGGTCGACGTGCTCGGCGGGCAGAAAACGGGATTCTATCTTGATCAGCGCGATAACCGCTTGGCGGTTTCGCGGTATGTGCGCGACCGCCGCGTGTTGGACTTATTCTGTTATACCGGCGGCTTTAGCTTGGCGGCGGCTAAACTTGGCGGGGCGCGAGAAGTGCTTGGGGTCGATTCCAGCAAAAAAGCCATTGCCGCCGCCCAAGCTCACGCGGCGCTTAACAATGTGACAAACGTCCGTTTCGAGGCCCGTGAGGCGTTTGCGATGTTGGAGTCGCTCCAAGCCCAGGGCGAACAGTTCGACGCAATTGTACTTGATCCCCCCAAGTTCACGCGGACACGGCGCGGTGTGACGGCGGCGCTTCAGGCGTATCATCGGCTTAACCGTCGCGCTGTGGAACTGCTGGCGCCGGGCGGCATTCTTGTTACATGCAGTTGCTCGGGCGGCGTGTTGCGTGAGGAATTTCTCGACATGCTTTCGGGGGTTGCTCGAAAAACGGCGCGCGATGTGCAGGTACTGGAACAACGCGGGGCGGCGCCGGATCATCCTGTCAGCGCCACCTGCTTGGAAACCGAGTATCTGAAATGTTTTATTTGCCGCGTCGCATGAAACGACGCATCCCCGCGCTGCGGCCCCTCAAGCGTCATTGCCAGAACCCAATTGAACGTCCGCAGAAAGAACTCCTAACGGAAGTGCTTTCTTGTCTGCATACCGTTCGTTCAAGGGCGTCCGCAGAAGGGGGCTGGTGGCGCGCCCGGTCCACTTCACGAAAGGGTCCTGCTATGACGACAGAACTGCGCGTCCAACGCGGAGAAGAGTGTGTGGTGGGGGTGTTTAACGACTTTTCCGCGGCTCGCGATGCCGTGCTTGCCCTGAACCAGGCTGGCTTTGCCAAAGAACGTATCTCGCTGATCGCTGCGGGCGTAGACGAACGGCCCGAAGTGCAAGAGGTCCTGCAGTACGGAGACAACACCACCAAAGATGCGGCTACGGGAGCGGGCATTGGTGGATTGTTGGGTTTGGTGATTGGCGGTACGGCACTGACGGTGAGCGGCTTAGGCCCCATCTTTGCCGCGGGATATATCGCTTCCACTTTAACGGGCGCTATTGCGGGCGCTCTACTCGGCGCTATGGCCGGATGGGGCGTTCATGAAGATCACATTGCCCAGTATGAAGATCTGATTCGTGAGGGCAAGACGCTTGTACTCTATCATGGCGATCCCCGAGAAACCGCGGGCGCCGAACGTTTGCTGCAAAGCTCTAACGCGGAAGAGGTATTCTTGCATGCGGCCGCCGCCGACGAAGGCCCTGAAGTGGACGATCGTCCCCGACGTGCACGCTGATCAAGGGCGTTCCCCCGTGTCAAAGCAGCTTAACAGCGCACAGGCTATTCCGATGGCAACGACCGGCCGGGCCCCTTCTTTCCTCTTCCCAACTTGGAGAAGCGGATCATGGTCGAACAGAACCCTGAACTTGCTGCGGCTTTGGAACAACTGGAGCAACGGTTAGAGACGCCCATTGTGCCTGGCGAATTGGCGTCGTGGATTGAAGAGGTTGCGCCCGCATGGCGTCGCGCTGAGTCGCTCTTGCGTCTCCAAGTGACGACCACCCACCCTAAGCTGCTGAACGAAATCATGCGGCAGGACCAAGGGCTCGCTACGCGTGTTGCGCAGCTTCAACAGGCCGATGCCGGCTTGATCCGGCAAATGGATGACGTGCGGCAGATCGTGGACGAGCTGCGCACGACAGTTGACCACCTTGAGCCCGACGAGAAATTGGCTGAAGACGCCACCGTCAATTTGGTGGAGAAGGGCCTACAAGTTGTCATTGCCGCTCGGAAGCAAGAGGCGGCTATGTCTACATGGTACGTAGAGGCGTTTGAGCGCGACCGCGGCGTTGTGGATTAAGCCCTAGGACGTTTCGCCGCTGCTTCCCCTTGACGAAGTGCGCCAGGTAGGCAAATCTTTACCGAGACGGGAAGCCTCCCACCTGTTTGCGGATGTTCCCTTTTTCCCTTCGATGAATTAATGCTTGTGGGGAAGCCTTGTATTGCCCATCCGGGTGAAGCGTGGCTTCCGGCCTTATTGATCGAATCTCTGTCTCCATGAAAATTGCCCTCGCATCGGACCACGCCGGCTACCGCTACAAGGAAGCCATCAAAGAAATGTTAATTGCGCGGGGGCACGAAGTCGTCGACTTTGGGACCGACTCGGAAACGCCCGTTGATTACCCCGATTTTATTCGCCCGGCAGCTATGGCGGTCGCGCGAGGGGAGTGTGACCGCGGGATTGTGCTAGGCGGGTCAGGCAACGGTGAGGCGATTGTGGCCAATCGGCAACGCGGCGTGCGATGCGCGTTGTGTTGGAACGTCGAAACGGCGCGGCTTGCTCGCCTGCACAACGACGCCAACATGATTTCCTTGGGCCAACGTATGATCGATCAAGAAACGGCGTTAGCGATCGTCGAAACGTGGCTAACGACGCCCTTTGAGGGCGAGCGGCACGAACGCCGTATTCGCAAGATCGACGCCGAGTGAGGGTTTGGGGGGCGGCCGACGTTACCGCGCTGCTCATCCATTGAACGCCTTCAACAGCCGGCGCCCTTTGTAAATCCAGTAAACTTCATCGGGGCCGAGAGGCCGTGGACGCTGGGCTGTAGGACGCCAGTCGATATCTTGCACGTCAATTACGGCCACGCCAGGAACACCGTCTCGCTCTGCGTACGCCACGAGCACCGAGTCGCCAAAGAACGAGGCGAGTTTTACGCTCTGAATGTTCTGGTAGCCCGCATCGTGCAAGCGACGTTCGAGACGCTTGGCCTCCAATTGAAAGGCAGTGGAAAGTCGCTCGACTTGCGATTCGCGGATTTCTTCGTGCTCAGCTTGCCAGCCGGCGTAGGCGGCATAGATATCGTCGGGCGGCAAGTCTGCTAGATCCGCCGTCAGCGCATGAGTCATGGGGCCGACGATCCCCACGTTGCTATAAACGGCTTCGCCCAAGCGATAGGCGAAATGGAACAGGAAGCACTGCACGGGTTCATCGTAGCTGGGCCAGTATTGGGTGCGGCTGTCGATCAGTTCGCAGCGTCCCGGAGGAATGCCCATTTGCATAGGGTCGCTTAACCAGGCGACCAGTTCCGCCTCAGCCTTCGCCACCGGAGTTGTGTACTTTTCGTCCACCTTGTCAAGCAGGTCGAGTTCTTCGGCGTACGCAAGCACGCGCAGTCGCGCTACCGGTTCTGCAGCCAACGCGACTAGCGCGTCGGCGCCGGCAGACTCGCCCAGTTTCGCTAAAGCGTAAGCCGCCTCGGTGCGCACTCGACGGTGGGATAGTTCCAGCGCCTGATAGAGTTTGCCTATATGCGATGTATCGCCAATGAGCGCTAAGGCGTCACATAGCGACACAACCAAGGCCACGCCTTCGTTGACGCGGTTGTGGATCGTTTCGACATCCTCAGAGGAATCAGCGCCTTCTTCAATGCGAGCCAGTTCCTGCGTGATCTCTCCCAAAAGCGCCGCCAGGCGGCCGCTGCGTTCGGCGGCGGGATGGGTCGGCGTGCGGCCGATGCGCGTAAGGTAGTTTGTCAGATCAAGTACGGATGCGGCGAGCGCCAAATGCTCGATGGCATCGAGCAAGCGGGGAAAGAGCGGCGCCGGATCGTAATCGCGGCGTTGAAATAACGGCGTCAAGAACTGCTGAGCGACAGCCGGTGGATCTGCTGCGGCAAGCTCGGCCAGGAGCCGCAGATCCTGTTCGCTGCGCGCTGTCGCGAGGAGCGTTAGCAATTCTTGTCGAGCGCGACTGGAGCGTCCCAAGCGGCGGTAGAGCAGCGCGGCGTTTTCGCGCGCTGCCTCGGTCATGAATGCTTGATCGCGCGCGCTTGGTTGTCGAAATCGCAGCACGACATGTCCGCACACCGCTGCAAGAAACGCCTCAGATACGCTTTGTGGTCGGGGTGGTTCTCGCTCAGCCAACCCGGCGAGAAGTTCTTCCAGTTGATCCGGTGTAATCTGGGATAGCCAGTCGTGACGCCGCAAACACGCAATCGCCTTCTGTTGATCAAACGACGGCGATAGTTCGTAGTCGGCCAGCAGGTTGCTTACCCGTTCATTCATGGACTGTATGCTCCAACGCGCAGCGTCTTAGCGCGACTAAAAGTAGCCTTGAAAAAAAGTCGAACGAAAGTATTCTAAGGGGCAGAAGTGGTCGCGAAGTGAGTGGCTTACACCTTTGCTTTTGTGTTGGTTGAACGATTGGGTGGCCCGTTGCATTTGAACACTTGATTGCAACGTCCAGTCGTGACACAAACCAAAAAGAGTCTTAAAGCCACACCTTGGATTCCTGCGAGCGAACGGCCGGACGTTCCCGCATGCGACCCTGAGGCGGCGTCCTTGTCGTAAGGAAAGCCGCCTTTCTTATGCGCGGCGTGTTCGCCTCGAATTGCGTTGTTGAGGTCGCTTAATAGCCCAACGCCTCAAGCTCCTCTTCGTCCAATCCGTGATGATGCCCGAGTTCGTGCAGGATGGTAATGCGGATCTGTCGCCGCAGTTCCTCTTCGTCGATACTGCCGTCACGGCGCGTCGCCAGTCCTAGTACGCCTTCGCGAAAGACGTGAATCACATCGGAAGGAATTCCCGCGTGGTCGATGCTTCGTTCGGTGAGAGGAACGCCGGTGTACAAGCCGCACAGATCGCTACGGCGGCGGATACCCATCTTGCGCAGAATTTGGGGCGACGGATGATCCTCAACAATCAGCGGCGTTTCTTCGAGTAATGCGTGCACTTGGGGCGGCAATGTGTCTAGCACCGCCTCCAAATGCATGTCAAAGAAGTCGCGCAACCGCTCGTTCATTACGAAGTGATTCTTCCTAGAATTACGGCGGGACGAGTCTCGCCGCTTGTGTCTTGTTTCGAAATTCCCAATCGCGGTTGTCTACCACCGCCATTTCTCGCGAACCGCCTTGTTCACCACGCACTGCTCGGGCCAACGTCCTTTGTAGAGGTCCACGACGCATTGCGCCGCAAGCAGGCCCATACCGTCCAGGGAGTCATAGTCCAAACCGCCCATGTGGGTACACAGAAGTACGTTGTCAAACTGCTGCAACGGATCGTCGATCGGCAGCGGTTCGTTGCGGAAAACATCCAGTCCGGCGCCAAATAATCGTCCTGATGCAAGGGCTTGGCAGAGCGCCGCTTCGTCGACGAGCCCGCCTCGCGAGGTGTTGATGAAAATCGCCCCCGGCTTCATCCGCGCAAACGCAGCGGCGTTCATCAAGTTTTCCGTTTCGGGCGTGCAAGGAAGATGCAGGCTGACGACATCGGCGGTCGCCAACAACTCATCGAGCGAACAGAGCCTGATTTCATTCTTTGCCGCAAACTCGGCATCGGCAAGCGGATCGTGAGCGATCACCTGCATGCCTAGCCCTTTGGCCCGAGGTACAACCGCTCGGCCGATGCGTCCAAGACCGACCAAACCCAAGATGCGACCTGCAAGACGAGGCATCGGCTGCCGGGTCCAAACGCCCCGCTTGACTTCCCGGTGGCGTTGCACCAAACCACGCGAGACGCCCAGCATCATGGCGATTGTGTGCTCGGCCACCGAATCCTCCAGCACTCCAGGTGTAATGGTGACCGCAATTCCCAGTTCCGTTGCCGCGGCGATGTCGACCGAGTCAAATCCCACGCCCATGCGCGCCACCACGCGCAGACTGGACTGAGCCAGAAGCGTGCGCGACAAAGGCTCGGTGCCGGCTAAGATTGCATCGCAGCCTTGAAGCGCCGCGGCCATGACGTCGGGTTGCGTGGTGTCGGCGTTATGCGGCGGATATTTGATTTCAAATCCATGCCGCCGCAAATACTCGGAATAAGGACCCGGCACGTTCCGGATCATGGGCGGAGTCACAAGGACACGCGGCATACAGGCGTGAGCAACAGAAAGGGGTGAGACGCTCGCCAGCGATCAGCGTAATCGAGGGCGGGTGATGTGGATTGTAGCACTCTGGTGACGCCGCGGGGAGGATGCTGCTAACGCTCCTGGCTCTCAGCGTGTGCGTCGGTCTTGTTGGTGGAGCGTAGTCGTCCGCGCATTTCTCGCACCGAGATACAGTTTTCCATCGGTTCCATCGGGCGAGATCGACGCGTTCAGGTCCGGCATGCGAGAAGCATGTATTTGCGACCGAAACGCCGCCCTACACAAGGGGCTAATGTCTTGGGCGTGCTTCGGCTCCCTCGTGACGAAGGTGCATCCTGGCGTGCTTGTGCACTGTGCATGCCTTGCTCTTGGCGCTAATGCAGTGTCTCATCGCGTGGGTGATACAGAACGCCCACCACCGTCAGCATGATCGCCGTAAAGGCGAACGTGCCGCTCTGCGGCCAGCCAAGCATTTGGAGTAGGCCATTGACCGCTGCATATACGCCAGCCGATGCCGTGATGCCAACCCAGTTGGTTAGGTTCTGCGTGGCGATCATGCGGCCCTTCTGCTCCTTGGGCGGTCGGCTTTGCATAAATACCTGAAGCGGTACAGCAAACATGCCGCAGAATACTCCCAGCAGCGTTAACGCGGGAACACTCCCCCAGTAGCCCAATAGGTGCGGACGATCACCGGGGCCGGGCAAGGCCAGTACATAGAGCGTGGCCACCATGCCCCACAGGCCCGTCTTGAGCACGCGCGTGTTGAAGCGACCTCGCGATGCAGCGCCCGCGATTGCACTGCCCAAGGCAATGCCAACACTGATTAACGCCACAAGGATACTGGTCCGAGCGTTGTCAACGTTCAACTGAACCTTACCGAGCGCGTTGACCGCCATTTGCACCATGGCGGCGGCCGACCAAAACACAATCGAAGCTCCCAGTGCCGCCAACAGTGGGCGATCTTTTCGCAGAAGATCGCGAATGTCGTGCGGCACCGTGAGCGCGGACAGTTCGAACTTTAATCCTGGATATGCCACTGGCGTGCGGCGAAGCAGCAACGATGTGGCCGTCCCCACCACGGCGATTGCCACACAGGCCACGCCAATCCGCCATAATTCTCCTGGGTAGTAATCCAACATGACCCCAGCCAGCGCCGCCCCAAGAATGATCGCCAGGAACGTGGTCATTAGGATCACGCCATTGGCGGCTGGCAGATCGCGTTCGCGGAATAGTTCGGGCAGCACCCCATACTTACCCGGCCCAAAAAATGCGCTTTGGGCGCCCATGCAAAATAGCGTTGCCGTCAGTAGGCCAATCAACAGGTGCGACAATCCCCGCTCGCTGTACAGCGCGAACAGGCCGGCGCCGATGAGCATGACGACGATCTCCGCCACCTTACTCGCCACAATGACGCGGCGTTTGCTGTAGCGATCCGAGAGAAAGCCTGCGTAGCCAGAGAATAGGATAAACGGCAGTGAGAAAAACAGCGTTCCCAGCCATTGCAGATCTCGCGTTTCGTCGCTTCCTGGCGCTACCGGAACGGCGACAAACAGCAACAGCAGCGCCTGTTTGAAAAGGTTGTCGTTGAACGCTCCCAGAAATTGTGTCGCCGTGAGACCGTGGAACGCGCGATCGAGCCAGAGCGGCGGCGCGCTGGCGGCTTCGTCTTCGTTTTCAAAGGAATCGGCAAGTATTCCAACCTTTGCCGACGGATCGTTCGAGTGCGTGGCCAATGAACCGCCTTAGCTGGAGAAAAGATCCTGCGGTGCTACTACACGTCGTCAGATCAGCGCCCCTGGAGCGAAGGGGCGCTGTTGGGTGAGGCGTTATCGACTATCTAGCCGGCGCCCAAAGAGTCACGATGAATCCGCGACTTAGTCGCCAGCGGCTTCAATTTCTACGAGAGGGCTCTCCTGCGCCATCTTGCGAATGTCTTCGGTAATCTTCATGGAGCAATACTTGGGCCCGCACATGCTGCAGAAATGAGCGCTCTTGAACGTATCTTGCGGAAGCGTCTCATCGTGGTAAGCGCGGGCTGTCTCTGGGTCGAGCGCCAAGCGGAACTGCTCGTTCCAATCAAAGGCGAAGCGAGCGCGGCTAATTGCATCGTCGCGATCCCGCGCGCCGGGGCGACCACGGGCGATATCCGCCGCATGTGCAGCAATTTTGTACGCAATGACCCCTTGCTTGACGTCCTCGTTGTTGGGCAGGCCGAGGTGTTCTTTCGGCGTCACGTAGCACAACATGGCTGCTCCAGCCCACCCCGCGAGAGCCGCGCCGATGGCGCTGGTGATATGATCGTAGCCGGGAGCGATGTCGGTCACGAGCGGCCCCAAGACATAAAACGGAGCGCCGTGACAAACCTCGATCTGCTTCTCCACATTCATTTGCACTTCGTGCATGGGAATATGGCCAGGGCCTTCCACCATGGCTTGCGTGCCGTATTCCCAGCTCTTTTTCACCAACTCGCCAAGTACTTCTAGTTCGGCGAACTGGGCGGCGTCACTCGCGTCGGCGATGGAGCCAGGCCGTAACCCGTCGCCAAGGCTCCATGTCACGTCGTACTCCCGCATGATCTCGCACAACTCGCCGAAGTGCTTATACAGCGGGTTTTGCTTGCGGTGAGCCATCATCCACTTGGCAATGAGCGAGCCGCCGCGGCTAACAATCCCCGTCACCCGGTTCATGGTGAGCGGCAAGTGCTCCAACATCACGCCCGCATGGATCGTCATGTAGTCGACACCCTGCTTGGCTTGGTGTTCGACCATATCCAGGAAGTGTTGGGGACGCATGTCTTCAATATGGCCCCCCAACTCCTCCAACATCTGGTAAATGGGAACCGTGCCAATCGGCACCGGCGAGGCGTCGATAATCGCCTGGCGAATGCGGTCGATGTCCTTGCCGGTTGATAGGTCCATTACGGTGTCGGCGCCGTAATGAACGGCCGTGTGCAGCTTTTGCAGCTCCGCATCGACGTCGCCCGTAACAGCCGAATTGCCGATATTGGCGTTGATCTTGCACTTGGCGGCGATGCCGATGCCCATAGGCTCAAGCCGCTTGGTCAGGTGCACTTTATTGGCGGGGATGACCATGCGGCCTGCGGCCACTTCGTCGCGCACGGTTTCGGGCGAGAGATTTTCGCGCTTCGCCACATATTCCATTTCCGGGGTGATCGTGCCGGCGCGAGCGGCCTGATACTGCGTCATGACATCCTGGGCGGTTGAGAGGGCAAAAGCAAAACTATCCCCGGTCATCGTAACGCAGAGGGAGGGTTTGTCAATTCGGCTGCGGCGTGAGCCGGCGTTAGGCGTCCATTCTCCAGGGCCTGGGCAGGCCCTTAAACGAAGAAAACGACGAAAGCAGTGAGAATGGGTAGAGATTGGCGTGATGTTAGGGGCTGATTGCGGTGTTGCTTGACCGTACGATTCACAAGCCGAACGCAAATACGATTCGCGATTTTGACCCTGCTATCCTCCAAGAGAGCCGTGCGGCGCGGTACGTTGATGAGCATGAATAAGCGCGACTCGATTGAATTACCCCTGGAGGTGCGTTTTCCGCGCCGCGCCACCCAATGGAGGCTGCGGACACAAACGTTGCAATTTTCGAATCGGCCGCTGTTGATGGGCATTGTCAATGTGACGCCCGACAGCTTCTCCGATGGCGGCCGATTTTTTGACCCCGAACGGGCTATCGAACATGGGCTGCGACTCGTCGCGGAAGGAGCCGACATGCTCGACGTGGGAGGCGAAAGCACGCGCCCCTATTCGACCCCAGTGGATGCGGCCGAAGAACTGCGCCGTGTAACACCTGTGGTGGCGGGGTTATGCCGTCAGACCAACGTTCCTGTCTCCATTGATACGACGAAGGCCGTGGTTGCCCGGGCGGCGCTGGAGGCGGGGGCGGAAATTATTAACGACATTTCGGGGGTGGAAGGCGACCCAGCCATGCTGGATGTGGCGCGAGAGTACGCTGCTGGCGTCTGCGCGATGCACATGCAAGGCACGCCGCAAACCATGCAGGACAACCCAACCTACGACGACGTGGTTGAGGATATTTTTAACTATCTGGCCGTGCGTCGTAGGGCGCTGCTGAACGGCGGCATTGAACAAGAGCGTATCTGTCTGGATCCGGGAATTGGGTTTGGAAAGACGCACCAGCACAACCTCACATTGTTGGCGAATTGTTGGCGTTATCACGAACTGGGGCAACCGCTGTTGGTTGGGCATTCTCGCAAGGGATTCATCGGGAAAGTGCTGGGCGATAACACAATGGACCGAACCTTGGGCACGGTTGGCGTAAGCCTGGCGATGGCGCGGCAAGGCGTGCAAGTGCTGCGTGTACACGATGTGGCGGCGACGCGGCAAGCGTTGCTCTTGTTTGAGGCGACCGGTGGTATTGATGGCCGCGAGCGCATCCTGCCGACGCACGTTTGAAATACGTACGTCCGATGATGTTGGAAATCATTCGTCGCTTGCCAGATCGCCCAACGGGACGCCCGCCAATTCTTTGCATCCATGGCGCCTATCACGGCGCTTGGTGCTGGGACGAACATTTCTTGCCTTACTTTGCGGAACGCGGCTACGAGGCGATTGCATTGAGTTTGCGCGGACATGGGGACAGCGCCGGCCGCGACCGGATCGCTCAGTGGAAGTTGCGCGATTATCTGGACGATGTGTTGCACGTCGCCGCCACGCTGCCAGAACCGCCTATCGTGATGGGGCATTCCTTGGGCGGAGCGCTGGCTTTATTGTTCCTGGAACAGCACGAAGCGGCGGCGGCCGTGCTTCTGGCGCCCGCGGCTGTTGGATACATGCGCCGCGATGCGCTACGCTGGCTTGTACGGCATCCTTGGGCCTCTATGACGTCGTTTCTCACGCGCGATATGCGGCGGCTCTTGCCAACTTTTCGGCCGCACTTCTTTTCGCCCCAAACGCCTACCGCAGTTGTGGAGCACTACCTGGGGAAAATGCAGGAGGAGTCGTATCACGTGTTAACCGACCAGGCCCGGCTCAAGCTGCCGTCGCTCCGACGTTCCGACACGCCGATACTTCTTGTTCATGCCACATACGACTCCATTCCGCGTCGTCAGCATGAAGCGATCGCGCGGCACTATGGCGCCACATTGGTAACGACGCCGCTTGGTCACGAAATAATGCTTGAACCCGAGTGGCGTACCGTAGCCGATGCGATTTCTGAATGGCTCTCTGAAAAGTTTCCGGTATAAGCCACAAGCCCTGACTTTACGAAGCAACATACGGGCCGGATAGGCCCGCCCCTTTTTCCGTGGACATCGTCGTCTACCGGCAGCAAACCATGGCGCCGGGTGTTAGATGGCAAGGGCTGCTATGGGAACGCGCAAGAAGCCGGAAAGTTTTTCTCGCTAGGCGTGCGGATTCAGCACCGCTCCTTGGTATGACGTTTGCACCCAGTGCTTCTCGTGCGAATGAAAAAATAATGGGGAGCGTGGGAATGGACGAATTGACCCGCAAATTGGCTGTGGCTGGTGGAGTTGGCGTTGCCGCGGTATTCGCAGGACAGGCGTGGTTGCGCTGGATGCGGTGGTTTGAGTTTGCCAACAAGACCGTAATTGTGACGGGTGGGTCGCGGGGCCTAGGACTCGTGCTAGCGCGCGAATTGTTGGATCAGGGGGCGCGGGTCGCAATCTGCGCTCGAACAGAAGAGGACTTGCGCACGGCAGAGCAAGAGCTGCGAAAACGGGGCGAAGTCATCGCTATTCCCTGCGACGTGCGTGACCAGGACCAAGTACAGGCCATGGTCCGCCAGGTGATCGATCACTTGGGCACGGTGGATGTTCTCTTTAACGTGGCGGGGATTATTGAAGTAGGGCCGTTGGAGTCAATGACCCTGGATGACTTCGAAAACGCGATGAAAACGCACTTCTGGGGGCCACTCTATACGGTGCTCGCCGTACTGCCCGAGATGCGCCGTAGAGGATGGGGACGCATTGTGAATGTTTCGTCGATCGGCGGTAAGCGGGCTGTTCCCCACTTGCTGCCCTACGTGGCTAGCAAGTTTGCGTTGGTGGGGTTATCCAACGGTCTGCGTGCGGAACTGGCGAAGGATAAGATCCTGGTTACCACGGTGTGTCCAACGGTGATGCGTACAGGCAGCCCGCGGAACGCACTCTTCAAAGGGCAGCATCGCAAGGAGTATGCCTGGTTTACCATTAGCGACTCGCTGCCGTGGGTTTCGATGGATGCCACGAAGGCGGCCCGGCAGATCCTCCGCGC
Source organism: uncultured Pirellulaceae bacterium (assembly GCA_964458385.1). GTDB lineage: Bacteria > Planctomycetota > Planctomycetia > Pirellulales > Pirellulaceae > JAHWKS01. The sequence goes on along the minus strand of CAYWIS010000092.1, from coordinate 1,031 downwards.
CTGTCAGCGAGGCGACGCCGAGGTTATTCTGTCGAACAACACCAATCCGTTTATCCACCTGCAACAACTGATGCCCGGGTTAGCTCGTGAATTAACCTCGCTGGTCAATCGGTTGCTTCCCGAGATGGGCGGCATTGGCCAGCAAGCCGCGCGGGGATACCAAAGCGAGTCGCCCTGGTCGCCTTCTTTACTGACTGTCCTCACCGAGCGCGCAGCGCAAGAGAATAACCAGATGCGCCCGCGCGTTGAGCCGTGAACCGCATAGCTAATTGATTACGGCGTATGCTCTCCAATCGAGGCGGTTTCACGAAATTGACTCCAGTCGATGCCTAGCTTTCGCATGCGAGCGCGCAAGGTGTGAGGATTGATTTTTAGAAGTTTCGCGGCGCCATTCGGACCTTCGATTTTTCCACGCGTGGCGCGCAGCGCCGTTTCAATATGGCGACGCATAGCGTCATCCAAAGAGAGAATCGTCGAAGAGGCGCCGCCGCTGCCTGTAGAACGGCGTTCAGCTTCCGGAGCGGAGCGACGTGTAGAAGGAACGCTGGATAATCCCAACGCGGCGGCGAACTCCAAGGTCTTGCCTTCTCCGAGAATTGCCGCGCGATCCACGACCGCGCCCAGCTCGCGGATATTTCCCGGCCAGTCGTAAGACTCCAGCAACTTGATGTCGGCCGGAGTTGCGGACACCGGGGGCAAACCAAACCGCGTGGCCGCCTTTTGCGCAAAATGTTCGACGAGTGCAGGAATGTCTTGCTTCCGGTCCCGTAGCGGCGGCAACAAGATGGGGAACACGGCAATGCGATACCAAAGGTCTTCGCGGAAGCGCCCTTCACGGACCATTTCGGCCAGGTCGCGGTGCGTGGCCGCCACGATCCGGACATCCACATGGATTGGTCGGTGACCACCGACGCGCTCGATGTATCCGTCCTGAAGCACTCGCAAGAAACGCGCCTGCGCGTCGAGTGGCAGCTCGCCAATTTCGTCCAGGAAGAGTGTTCCCCCGTCGGCGCGTTCGAAGCAGCCGTGCC
>CAYWIS010000091.1:5254-21555 GCA_964458385.1 uncultured Pirellulaceae bacterium | reverse complement strand
TGCCAGTGGCGACCGCGTTTGGCAGCTGCCGATGTGGGACGAGTACCGCGAGCTATTGGGCCGCGTGTGGGTCCGCGGGGTCGGAGGCCACGGCCCACGTGGCGAGTTCACGGTCAAGATTGAAAATTCCGAACACCCGGTGACCGCTGGCATGTCGGACTTCAAAGCCGATGACGAACTATACGCCAAGCTCAGCGGCGACGCGGAGATCGAAGTCCTGGCCTCGGCCTACTCGGACTGGAGCAATAAAGTTGAGCCAATCGTGTTCGTGAAGCCCTACGGCAAAGGACGTGTGGTGCATAACGTCCTCGGTCACGACACCCGCGCCCGTGAAAATCCGGCCTTCCAGAAACTGCTGGTGCGCGGCGTCGAATGGGCCGCCGCGGGCAAGGTGACGGCCGAGTAACCACCGACGGCTAGCCGGCGCCGCTTCGCACTTGCGCGGCGGCGCCCGGCTACGTAGGTTGGCTTGCCATGCGCTGAATTTCGGCCCAGTGCTCGTCGGATACAGGCATGACCGAAAGGCGAGAGATGCGCACCAGTTCGAAATCGGCGAACTTGGGATTGGCCTTGATCTCGGCCAGCGGTACAGGTCGGTCGAATCGGCGGACCGGTTTCACATCGACCACGACAAAACGCTCGTCGTCGCGCGCGGGATCGGGGTAGGCGCCTTTGACCACTTCCATCTCGCCAACCACCGCCTTTTCTTTGCCCGTGTGATAATAAAGCACGCGGTCCCCCTTTTTCACCGACCGCAGATGCTTGAGAGCCAGATTGTTCTCCACCCCGTCCCACACGGTCCGCTTATCACGGAACAAGTCGTCTAGCGAGTAGTGATCTGGCTCCTCTTTGAACAACCAATACGCCATCGAACCCAACCCTTCCGTTAAACTGAAACTCCCTTCTAGAGAGATTGAACCCTCCAATTCTGCCCGAGCCTTCCTTTTCCGACAACACACCTAAACCGCCGACAGAATACAACGGTCGTTGTCGTTTGCGTCCTAAATGTGACTGGGGGGCGTTGTCTCGAAAATCGTACTCAGGCGTTGCCGGGAAGAGTTAACTTGGAAGGGCTACGCCGCGCGGCGCTCGAACAGTCAGCCGCGAAAAATTGCTCTTGGCCGTGGATGCGGCCCAATGCGGCAGGTTGGAGGCGCTGCCCTCATGGTTTCGCTCGGCCTGGTATATAGCGACAACACGCCGGGCTGGCCTACGCTCACGAGCGATGCTCGATCCCACGTGAACGAACAGTCCTGACGCCGATTCTTTGGAGGAGGCCAGGGCTGACGGGCGGAAGCTCGTCGTAAGCGAACCGCGGCTCCCCGTGGACCGCTCTTGCGTGACGATAGCGGCGGTCGGCAGGCCGGTAGTGAGGAGCGATGGGCGGCAAGAGCGATTCATCCAAACCGATCCGGCGCAAGAGAACCTTGGCCTTGCGACGGCGGTTGCCCCGCGTTTGCTTGCTCCAGCCTTGGCGAATTTTGGCCGCCCTGCGCCACACAACGTAAATCGGCGGGATCGGTTCCGCATCGGCGCGCATCGTAACCTCCAAAAACAAAAGAGTGGAAGAACGGTCGGGACCAGCCTCTAGCAGAGCAGCCTCGCCAAGACGAGCAGTTAACGTCTTGGCGTTTTTCGGCCTGGTGGGCCACGGCGTGGTCCAAACAGTGCCTTCATTATACTGAATAAATGTTCACTTGTGGAGGCGTGGGAATTTTGGCGTCGCCAAGCTGGTGACTTGTCGCCCGATTGCTGCTCGACCTGCCGAACTTGTCCGACAAAAAAGGACGTTCCATCTTGCCGATGGAACGTCCTTGAAGTGGTAAGAAAGCGAGATAGGTCTACATATTGATCTCGTATCCCTTGCGGTATTCACGCGACAGGAACGAGTTGGCTTGTGCATCGCCGATGATCTCGCGCTTGGCCGGATCCCACTGGACTTCGCGGCCCAGTCGCATGGCGATGTTCGCCAGGTGGCAAATCTCCAGCATTCGGTTATGCGACCAGACGTCGGAGATCGGCTGCTTGCGCGACTTCATCGCGTCGGTGAAGTTGGCGGTGTGGTTCTCGCTCACCGGCCCGCCGTAGACCGCTTCGATCGCTCCTTCGGGCAACGGATTGTCTTTCAGCTCCTCAACCGGCTTGCCGGTGATTCGGCCGCGGTTGACAAAGAACCGGCCTTCGGTGCCTTCAAAGAGAATGCCATTATCGCCGTGGCTGGTAATAATCATCTCCACGTCGTTGGGCATGTCGACGCGGATAATGAACTGCGTGGCCGCGTTGTAGCGGTCGTCAACCACGGGCCATCCGTCCTTGTACTCGACCGGCAGCGAGTATTCGACGGGGGAGACTTTGCTGGGGCCCGTGTCGGTGGCGCCCAAGGCCCAGCAGGCAATGTCCACGTGGTGGGCGCCCCAGTCGGTGAGCTTGCCGCCCGAATACTCATGCCAGTGACGGAATGAGTAATGGCAATTGCTGTAAAGCGGCACACCGCCGCCGTAACCCGTGCGCAGTTCGGGCAACGCACGATAGGGAACCTTGGGCGCCGGCCCGAGCCAGAAATCCCAGTCCAACCCTGGCGGAACCTCGGCCACCGGAATGACCGGCGAGGCCTCCATGCCGTTAATGCCGCAGGTGACTTTCTTGACCGTGCCGATGCGGCCGGCGCGAATCAGGGCAATGGCTAACAGGAACCGCTGATCGGATTCGGTTCGCTGCATTGTCCCGACTTGGAAAACTCGGCCGGTTTCTTTCACGACCTTTTCGATCAGCTTGCCTTCGTCAATTGTCAGCGTGAGCGGCTTTTCGCAGTAGACGTCTTTGCCGGCAAGCATCGCCTCGACCGCGATCTTGGTGTGCCAGTGATCGGGGGTGGCGATCATCACGGCGTCGATGTCTTTGCGATCCAGGATTTTGCGGTAATCCTTGTAGCCGTCGGGCCGTTTGCCCTGGCTCTTTTCGACTCGGCCAATGTTTTCCTCAAGCACGTTTGCATCGACGTCAGCCAGAGCGGCAAAATCCGCGTATCGGAACGATTTGCTGGTGATCGCCCAGCCTTGGTTGCGCAAGCCGATGGTCGCAAAGACCGGGCGGTCATTGGGCGCCTGATAACCCAAGGCCCGGTCGGCCGACGAGAGCACAATACCCGCGGTTCCCGCGGCGATGCCTTGAAGAAACTGACGACGCGATGGTTGGTGCGTGTGGGACATGGGGTGGAATCCTTCAGGAGGAAACAAACGAGCGTGCTTAAGGCAGGCTTCTTGGGTGGGGGAAAGAACGTGCGAGGCGAACGGCCCACAAGCACACCTTCAGCGCTAACGGGCCAAAGAGTTTCCCCGCCACTTCCTACCAAGATACTTAAAATTCCCCGCCGTTAAAACTTGTCACCCCTATAACCCGCAACCGTCCCTGCCAACCCCGCCCCTCAACGCCCGCCAACGGAACCACCACACAGAAATAGAATCTCACCTTTTGGGCCGCCTTGGGCGAAGCCAACAAGAAGGCGATTCACCTTCAACGCATAAGATCCGCAGAACTCGACTTCCCCCATCGCTTGTTGACGGGAGCGCTACGCTGTTGATCGTTCGATAGCGCGGCGGAGATGCGAGAGCATTACCGCAGTTCCGAATACCGCCCACCAAGCCGGAATGCGCGCAGGCCGGGGCAAGGCGGACGGTGGCCCATGAGCGAGGATCGTTTGTTGGCAGGCGGCTGGATCAGTCATCGAGCCGGTCGTGGATGACTTCGCCTGTCTTGGGGGAAACGTGGATTTCGTGCTTGCCGTCGGCGCGGAGAAGCTCAATTTCCCAGTAGCGGCGTTCGAAGGATACTTCGCTAATTCTGTTGTAGCCCTTCTTTTCTAGTGTGCGAAGAATCTTGGAGAGCGGCAGAGCGTCGCGCGGTGGGCGAGGCTCGGCGTCGTCGCGATGCTCCGACAAGATCTCTCCCGAGCGTGGATCGACCGCCAGTTCGTAAGGCGTGTCTTGCCGGTATACCTCAACTTCCCAAACTCCATCGTCAAACGAGAGTTCGATGAAGGGGCCATACCCTTGATTTTCGAGTTGCTCAACGATCTTGAGGATCGGCTTGGCGTCGGCGGGCGGCTGGTCAGCGATGACCATCGTTAGCGGCGCGGCCGCGACCAAGAGGGCCGCGACAAATGACTTGCTCATATTCATGGGAAAACTCCGAGGGTTGGAAGAAAGAAGTTTTAGGCCTGAAAGAATTATCGTCGAGCGACCTAAAACGACCGTGAAGCCAACATAAAATCGGCTTTATGTTCCTCAACCTCGGCGAGGCTTCCGCAAGTCATACTAACGGCAGGCGAAGCGTGAAGCGGCTGCCGCGGCCCAGCTCGCTAGTGCACGTTAGTCGTCCGCGAAATGCGCCCGCAATCCGTGCCGCAATGGCCAGACCAAGGCCTGAGCCGGCAATGCCGGCGTCGCGTGCCGCGCGGGTGCGAAAGAAGGGCTCAAAGATCGTTGCTTTCTCCTCGGCGGCAATACCACGGCCGTGGTCTTCCACAGCCACAACCGCTTCGCTGTTCTCCCGAAGTAACGTGACTTCCACGGGCGTGCCGGGCGTGCTGTACTTCAGGGCGTTTTCCACCAGATTATCCAACAACCGGGCCAAGAGTGCGGTTGAGGCCGTAATGCGGCAATCGCCGTTTGGGTCGGCGTGCAGGTGGATGTCGGGCCCGCGAGGATGTTCGCTCCACCGCTTTAGATAACCTGGCAACCACGCCTGCAAGTCGATGGCCTCGGCGTCGGGCAAGACGGCGTCTCCTTCGGCCCGGGCAAGGAACAATAGAGACTCGACAATCTTCTGCAATTCGGCGGTTTGATCGCGCAGTACGCGAAGTGTGCTTGCGTATTCTTCCGGCGAACGTGGTCGGCGCAAGCTGACGTCGATCTCGCCCAAGAGCACGGTCAAGGGCGTTCGCAGCTCGTGGGCGGCGTCGCCGGTGAAGCGTCGCTGCTGCTCAAAGGCGCGGTGTTGGCGGTCGAGCAGCGTGTTGAATGCCTCGGCCAGGTCGGCCAATTCGTCGCCCTTGTTGGAGACCGGCAACCGCGAGTCAAAATCGGCGCCGGTCATCGAACGGGCTTGTTTCGCCATGTCCAAGACGGGCTGCAAAGCCCTGCGGCAAAACCAATGCCCCCCGGCCGCCGCCGCCAGCCAGGCGCCCAAGGGAAGCGTGCAGACCAAGAGCAACAAACGGTTCAGATTGGCGTTCAGCGGAACGACAGAACGAGCGACCACCACCACGATCTCGTCGAATTCATCCAGCTCTCGCTGGCTTCGGTCGGGCGCCGGCGCCACCAAACGCTGGTGGAGAAAACGCCAGTCATTATTCCTGGTAAGGCTTCCCCGTCCGGCGTTGCGGGCAGCTAAGGTCTTGGCCAGGGTGATCAATTCGGGCAGAGCGTTGCGAGATTGCTCCACCACCCGATTGCCGTCGCCGATGACAACCCATTGCACTTGGTCGGGATTCTGAACCGCACCCAGTGCGATGGTGTGTTCCTGGGGCTGCCATTTGACTTCTTCCGGCTCCACTTCCACCGCGGCCACCAACGAGTCGAGCGCTCCGCGCAATTCCTGCTCGAACTGTTGCACCAACCGCCCACGAACAATCGCGTAGAAAACCAGAGAATAAACGATCAGCATGATCGCCAACGCCGCCAGGAAGAACACCGACACACGGTTCACGAGCTTCACGGCTCAGTCTCCTTCCGCCGACGCGGAATCGAGCACATACCCGCGACCGCGGCGCGTATGAATTACTCGGGGGCCATGGGCCTCAAGTTTGCGGCGCAGCTCTTTGACATGGACCTCCAGCGTGTTGGAAAGACCATCAAAGTTCTCATCCCACACGGTTTGGTAGATCCTGGTGCGCGAGAGCACCTTACCCGGATTGCGAAGAAAGAAAATCAAGAGCGACAATTCCTTAGCGGTCAGATCCAGGGGATGGCCGCCGCGGCTGGCGCGCTGGGTTTCCAGATCGACCAGAATATCCTCAAACGCGAGGGTCACTGCGTTGCTCTGCGTTGGCCGGCGTAAGAGAGCCCGCACCCGCGCCAACAACTCTTCAAAAGCGAAAGGTTTCGTTAGATAGTCGTCGGCGCCGGCGTCTAATCCTGCGACCCGTTCGGAAACGGCGTCGCGAGCCGTGAGAAATAGCACGGGCGTAACGCGATTCTTCTGGCGAAATCGTTGTAATACCTGCAAGCCGTCTTCGCCGGGAAGCCACCAATCTAAAAGGACAAGATCCCAGGTTTCGGTTGCCAAACGAAGCGACGCCAAGGGGCCGTCGGCGGCGTGCTCCACGGTATAACCTTCTTCGCGCAGCCCACGAAGCAAGAAATCGGCAATCCGCGGCTCGTCTTCGATGACCAGAATGCGGCTGCTCATCTTGAATCTCCCTCAAAACGACTGCCGGACCGCTGCGATGGGACCCGCTATCGGCATTGTAAGATGGCTCCCACCCGCCGCGGCAAAGATAAAGCCGATTTTAGGAACCACTCACGTTGGCTTTAGGTGGAGACTCTACGATGGAGAAACGCCGGCCCGGTCGTCTTTGACGCCGGCGCCCGCCACCCCACTTTGGAGACCCAGTGATGCGACGTTTGTTCCGATGGCTAATTGGCGCTCATGCTGCAAACGCCGGGGAGCGGGTGCCCTCGTCCAGTGAGCAAATGACCCTGCACGACGCCCTACGCCTTTGCGCCGGTCAGGTACAAAACGACGACCGCGCGGCCACAAACAAGACGCCGCGACCTGCCGTTCTCTTGCTTAGAAGGCAACTTCAGCGATCTTTCGAGGGACGTAGTGGACGCAATTTGTGACGCGGTATCAACGGAGCGATTCGCTTCGCCAAACCGTGGACGTGGTCGGACGATAGACGGCGTGACGAAGGGCGCCCAGCGCCGGCCGTTAAGCAGATGACGGCGCCTCGAATGCGGCGCGGCAATCGCCATGCGTTATGGCACGAACAGCAGCCAGATGACGTAGAGCAGGATTGTGCCGGCGACGGCGGTGACTACGCCGGTGAGGCGCCGGCGTCGGATGTAAAACAACAGGGCAAAGCCGGAGAGGGAGACGAGCATCATGACCCCAGCCGAGATGTCGATCACCCAGGACCAGCCATCGCCCGAGTTGCGGCCCTTGTGGAGGTCGTTCATCACGGCCAGCCAGCCGGTGGTGGTTTCCGACAGGGTGTATTCGCCGGTTTCGCGGTCGATAAACACATCGGCCGCGTAGCCAGGGCCTTTGAAGAAGACCAGACACTCAAATTCATCGATCTGAAAATCACTGACGGCGCCGCGCAGGCCGTGCTGGCTTCTCAGCCGCTCGGCGATTGCCAGCTTATCGGGTTCGGCGCCGAGCAGGTCGGAAGGAATCTGGCCTTGGTCGTCACGGATGAACTGCTCGGTGGCGCCAAACCACGTGGGATGGTTCAACGTAAGGCCCGTAAAGGCGAAGAACATCAGCGCCGCGAAGCTGATCATCGAAAGGTAGATGTGCAGCCAGCGAATTGCCGCGGCGCTGCGGGCGTACCAGGATCGACGGCCGGAGCTCGTTTCGCGTTTTCGAAGCATCAGTGAGCCTCCGACGCCTTGTTCGCCGGGCCTGGCACATACTCGTACCAGGCAGAGCCAATTTCCACGTTGCTTTTCAACTCGGTGCGGGGGATGGCCCGGCCGGTGAGTTCAATCCGCGAGCGAATGAGCCGATACGAGCCATATTCGCGGGCCACTTCGATGCACAACAGGTACTTGCCGGGCGGGAGCGGTTTCCCCGTGTTATCGGTTCCGTCAAACCGCGCCTGGTACTCGCCTGGACCGCGCGTGGCGCTAGAGATCGTGCCAATCAGATCGGTGTTCTCCTTCATTTTTCGGATTCGGTCCTTGTTGTACCAACGCGACAACTCGCGATGCCACGTCGGCCCCGACCCATCGGTCTTGATCCACAGAACAGCCGTCTTCACGGGATACCCTTCTGCATCCTCCAGCCAGACGGCGACGTAAGGCCGGCGATAGATTCCGTCTTCTTGCCGGTTCAACGTAAAGTGGACCCACAAGCCCGGCTGCGGGTCGGCGGTCGTCGAGACGAACTGCACGCGAGGCGCCGACGAAGGCCAACCGCTAGAAACCAACCTCCGTCCCAGGGGAAGCACAAGCTGGCATTCAACGTTCTCTAGTGACTCGATCAAGGCTAGCCCTTCTTCTGGCGCCAGCACCGAGATGGCCGTCGCCAACGCATCGGCGTCCATCGCCGTGGGAGCGATGACGGTGGCGCTCACTACGCTGTCGGCCGGCAACCCGGTGCGCGGATCAACGATATGCGAATAGCGGCGTCCGGCAACGGTCAGAAACCGCCGATAGTTGCCGCTGGTGGCCATCGCAAACGGCCGGGCAAGCGAAAGCGTCTCCAGCGGTGCGGCGCCTTCCGACGGATCCGCCGGATTGGCAATGGAAACCTTCAGCGGTTGAGCGCCCATCTTGCGCAGGTCGCCGCCGATGTTGATGGTGAAGTTGCGAACCTCGGGATGCCGGGCGGCGACCGTCTCGCAAACAACATCCAGAATGTAACCTTTAGCCAGGCCGTCCAGCGTGAGCGGCAGCGAATCGTTGCGGCGAACCAAGTCTCCCGGCTTCAACTCATAAGGCGGATTCAAGAGTTGGGCCGAGAGGGTTCGCCGCTCTTCGGCGGTCGGAGTTCGGTTGAGGGCGGCAGCATCTTTCCAAAGAGCGGCAATGGCGGCGGCGCGGACATCAAAAGCGCCCTCGGTCGCCCGGCGCCAATGTTCCGCACGAGCCAGCACGGCGGCCAAATCGCGCGACACCCTGACCGTATCTTCCCGGCTTGCCTGCCAGCGCATGAATTCACTTTCGGCGTCGTAGCCGCTGAGCGCCTTTGCCAGCCGCTCGATCTCCGCCAGCGCCGTGCGCTCTACCTCGGCGGCTACCTCCGCCGTTGGCGCCTCGATCCGCAACTCCAGCGACGTGCCAAGAACGTGCTCGTGGTGGAAGCAGAAATCCAAATCCTCTCCCGCACACGGCCTAGCACTGAGCGTCACGACGCAAACGCAGGTCCAAATGAAACGGCCAAACATGAGTTCTTCTCAATTTGCACGACAATCGTCCGTAGTCCCTGCCCCCACAAACTTCTCCATCATATAAGGTGTCAACGGTAAAAGCTGGGCCGGTGGCCTTTTTGAGCGCCGAGGTTTCCACTGGCACGTATGAGGGGGAGTATGAAGCCGGCGTTGTTCGCAATCTGTGCGCGTTAGGAGTGAATCGTCGGAGTTTGCGCATAAAGAAAGGACTTGCGTGATTTGGCGCAAGTCCTTGTGGTCTAACGAGTACCAGAGGTGGGAGTCGAACCCACACGCCCTCATCGGGCACTGGATTTTGAATCCAGCGCGTCTGCCAATTCCGCCACTCTGGCACGGTGGTTGGGCAGGTGTTGTGTGGTTGAATTCTATCGTTCGTCCTGAGTTCTCGCAAGTCGGCGGCGACGGGAAGGCATGGTTAGCACGGCAAAACGGCGCGTCTAACCATTGGCGCCGATTTTGCAAAAGAGTGGCCGGTAGAATGAACATAAGTTGATGCTGGGCCAATAGATGACGAAAAACGGCCAAAATGGTCCCCTGCTCCAAGGACGACACGACGACCCGAACCACCTACAACGGAGGTGGGGTTAGACAGGATGGGAAGGGTTGCGGAAGGGAACAGTAAGCGGAGCGGGGGAAATTTTTGCCGGAAGCAATTGACCCGAGATAAAATTATCGTCGATATTGTTGCCCAGAAAAGGTATATTCGGGCTGATCGGGAAAGCTTTGCGGCGCGGGGCCGCAAAAATGCTTTTCCGAATTCCCTATTTTTAACGAACTGGAGGACTGTGGCAGTCGATCGTAACCAGACTCGGATTAATGAACAAATCCGAATCTCGCCCGTTCGCGTCATTGACGCGGATGGCACGCAACTGGGGGTGATCCCAACACGGGAGGCTTTGGAGCGCGCTCGCGAAGCGGGCCTGGATCTGGTCGAGGTGGCCCCGACCGAGCGGCCGCCGGTTTGCCGCATTATGGATTACGGCAAATACAAGTACCAGCAGAGCAAGAAAGCCCACCAGAAGCACACTCATCAGACGAAGACTAAGGAAATTCGTCTGCGTCCCAAAACGGACGAGCACGACATCGAGTTCAAAATCAAACAGGCCGAGCGTTTTCTCAAGCACAAGGACAAGGTGCAGGTTTCGGTTATGTTCCGAGGCCGGGAAAACGCCCACAAGGAGGAAGGCCGTAAGGTGATGGAGGGCGTGATCAACCAGCTTTCTGAGGTAGGTAAGGTGGAGTCGCCACCCTCGGAGCAGGGCCGGCGGTTGATCTGCACGCTCGCTCCGAAGTAACGCCGGGCGCCACGACGGCGGACGTTGACCTTTCTCTTCTGGGCGTCCTGCCACATCCAGGCGTATTTCGCGGGTGCGCTGTGCGCCCGCGGCGTGGGGCCGGTGCGCTACGGGTGCGCCGGCCCCGGCCGCATGAGTCCTTCGGGGCTCTTCTTCTTTTCTTCATGCGGCTTGCTTTTGACCAGGCAGTGGCGCCATTGCCGCAAAAATGCTCTAAAGACAACGCCCCCATGGTTGGCGGGCCTTTGTTCTTGCCTCCTTTGCTGTGGAAGGTTCCCTCATGTCGCGTGCGGCTACCGAGTACCGCTACGAAAAATTGACTTGGCCCGAAATTAACGACGCCGTGGCGATGAACAAGGTGTGCATCGTTCCTTGCGGCGCGGTCGAACAGCATGGCGAACATCTGCCTCTGGATGTGGATCTGGTGTGCCCGGTGGGTATTGCCCGCGGCGCCGGTCAGCAGCGTCCCGACAAAATCCTGTTGTTGCCGACCATTGCCTACGGCTACACCGGGCATGTCATGGATTTTCCGGGTACGATCAACACGCACTACGAGACTTTCATTCGGCAGGTGCTGGATGTGACTAAATCCTTGGCCTACCACGGGTTCAAAAAGATTATTCTCCTGAACGGCCATGGTTCGAACATGCCGAACCTGGATCTGGCCGCTCGCCGCACGAACCTGGAAACCGACGCCGAGTGCATGCTGCTGCCGTGGTGGCACTTGCTGACGTTGGATAAAGACTTTCTCCCCTCGTGGCGCGAAAGCACCTTTCCTGGCGGCATTGCTCACGCTTGCGAGTTGGAAACGTCGCTGTACTTGTACCTGGACGAAGAGAATGTGCGCAAGGACAAGATCAAAGACGATCTAGCCAGCTACGTGCGCGATGGCAATCCATACGTCTGGGTCGACCTGTATGCGACGGGCCCCGGGGCGATTACCTCGTGGACGAGCAGCTATTCTCAAATGGGGGTGATCGGCGAGCCGTCCAAAGCGAGCAAAGAGAAAGGCCGCCGCGTGTACGAAGAGGCCGTCAAACAGCTTTGTGCGCTGGTCGACTGGTTCCAACCCCGGCCGAAAGATGTTCGCCGCCGGCATCAGGCTCAAAAGCCGACCATGCCGATTCCTTGGGGGCAGATGGACCTGCAAGATTAGGCTGGTGTTTCCAAGTCCTCGGGAGAGTGCGGTGCTGCTGCGCCGCACTTGCAGGGGCTAATGGGCGCTAGTGGCGATGGAGATGCTTGCGGCTGGATCCTGCGACCGGGCAGGGGGCGGCGACCACGTGGCGACCCAATGATCCCAAGAAATGGGAGTGGCCGCGGCGGGCGCATCGAGTTCGTATTCCGCCTCCACTCCCGAACGTTGGAACAGGCCCGCAAGGGCGGTTGCGAACAATTCGCGGTCAGAGGCAGAGAGTCCTGTTAGCCAACCCGTGCGGCTGATCCAGGCCCCCAGGCGACCTGCGTGATCTTGCCAGGTGATTGTTACCGGGTTCGCCGGCTCGTCGCCCAAGGTCAGGTCGACGTCGATGCGGTTGGTCGACGTGCGGATTCGGCTGACCGTTAGCGTGGCGCCGCCCAAGAAGTCGGCTTCCTTGAGCAGTTCGATAAACTCACGCTCTACAAAACGGCGGACGTCTTCGCCCACGCGCTCGATTTGCGCTAGCTTGTTGTTCACCAGGTTCCAGTTGCCGGTGCGCTCGGCTTTACGCACGGTTCGCCGCAGTCCGGAGTAGAGCTTGGGAAAGGTTCCCGAGTGGAAGCCGGGCCGCAACAGGCGGACCATGGTTTCGCCATGATGGCCAATGGGCACCGGCCGTAGCGTCGGGCGGCGATTGGCGTCGTACAGCCGCCAGTTCTCTTTCAATTCCCACACCAGAAAGCCGAACACGCCGGGGATCAGCCAGATTGTCGTCCAAACCAGGGTGTTCGCCTGAGCGGCGCCCAGGTACGGTGTGAGTTGCTTAACGAACATAGGCCCCGACGGCAGGATCACCTTGTGTGACACCGTAACCACGGGGAAATGCTTAATGGGGTTGATTTGCGGTTCAACCAGCAGGGTGAACACAAACACGACGACGTAAGACACAAAGAACCACACCACCCCTCCCACCAGCTTTACCGCTTGCGAGAATCGGTTGTCGCCGGCGCGGAACCGCAACCATTCGTCGACCGTGTAGACCACGCGATCCAACGCCATCATGAGGCCGTGGAACACGTCCATGATCCACTGATACATGGCGGCGAACACCCGCATGCGCAGTTCATGCCAGGCGCGCACGAGAAAATCCGTGGTTAGCTCGGTCACGTAGCGGCCCACCGGCGAGTTGAGCATCGCCGTTGCGCCAAGGAAGATTTCAAACAGCGTGCGCAGGCTCCAAGGCCGGCGAACCAGGAACGCCGGCAATCCAATAAGGGCCGTAACCAAAGCCGGGCGCAGCACGTAGGCTTGAAAGGCCAAGTATGCGGGACTGTTCAAGATCCGCTGCACCAAGGGCGAGCGAAGCACGCGCGCCGGGAGGTCGATCAACAGACGCCGCCCTAGCCTCCACGCGCGGTACACGACGGCTAGGTTGCCCGCCCGAAACCGCTCGCTATGCAGAAGCAACGAAAGCCATACGCCCAGCAGCAGCACCCACACCAGGAACGACCATTGGGGCGCCGCCAATTCAGCCGCTGAGTGGGCCTGTTCAGCCAGCGAGGCGCCGGGCGGCGGTGGATGCCCTACGATCGCTTCGATGACATGCCGTATAAACTCCAACGTCAGATAGGCGCCGCCAAACGGCATTACGACGTACTTCGTTACGAAGCGGCCAAACGCCGTTCCAAAGCCGAGCGAGCTGAGCGTTTGCGGCCACCGTAGATACACCGCCCCACGCCGGTAAACGCCGTCTAACACCACGTCGAGCTTGCGATCCGCACGTAAGAGACGGTCGCCGAATATGAGTTCGCTCAGCCCTGCGACATCCGGCAGTTTGAGGTCGTTTTTCGAAAGCGCGTCGCGCAGGTGCCCCATGCTGATGTGGCCTTGTTCGACCACGTGGTCTAGCAGTTCCTCGATCAACTTGCGTCGGGCGACTCGCTCTGGAGTATTCTGCGGAACTAGTCCCACCTCGTCAAAGACTTCCACCATCAGGGGCCGAATGCAATTGCGCGAACGATGTTCGCTCCGATGCACCGCCGCCGCCAGCAAGGCTGCCAGGCGTTCGCGGTCGGCGTCGCTTATTCGCGCTCCGGGCACGCGCCGGTCAGCCGAACGCAGGCGGCGCGTGATCAGTACTTCGCGTAAGAGCGGCAATGGGCGGCGGATAGGCCGTTTGCCCCAGGTGCGAATCCAGTCGATCAGGTCCAACTTGAAGACCCCGCGCTCCTGTTCGATGCACACCTTTTGCAGGTCGTACAGCAGCCGGGCTTCGTGCGACCAGTAGCCTTGCGCTGCAGGGGGCAGAAGCGGCGCCAGGGCTTGGCGCCATTGTTCGGCCTCTGCGTCGCTAAGCTGCAATGCGGTTTGCAGTCGCGAAGCCAGTCGCATTAATTCCTGGTGCGCTTGGGCGTGGACCTCGCGGGCGACCTTGGGCGGCGCAAAGCGTGCGGCCCGCGTATGCCAAATGGCTGCTTTGACGCTGTTGCCCACCGCCGCCGCTCGTTCGGCGCGGGCTTGCAGTTTCCAGCACTTAGACAACGAGACCGCCTCGCGCGAGTGGGCGTGCTCGGGAGCGGCGTCGGCGTCTGCCGGAGCCGACGCCTGGGGCGCTGAGGCTCGCAGTTCCGGCGCCTCGGCTAGCCGTGGGGCTGCGAAAAGCGGTTCCGGGGCGAGGTCCTGCCGTACAATCCGATCAACCTCCGCCCAGTCGCTTACCGCCGGAAAGTACAGCGGCAGTTCATCCTCAGCAAAGCAGCGCAGTTCCAAGTAGAACGCTACAAACTCGACATACGTTTCCAAGTCGCTGGGGGACGGAAACAGGTATTCCTCTTTCAGCAGGACCGCTTGGATTTCAGCGAAGGGGCCGACGCCAAGCTGCCGCCGACGCTGTTCGGCCCACGCTTCGGCCGAGTTCTGCGCGGCAAGGCACTGTTCGAGCGCAACGTGGGCTCGAGCATGGAAAAGCAAGCGGTCGTAGCGGCGTCGCACGTCGACGTGCGGGGCCAAGTCCAGCGCTTCGTCGTCTACCGGCTCGGAAAGCAGGATGACGGTGCGCGGCAACTCGGCGGCGGGCGATAGATTCAGTTCAGACCGCTCGACAAACGCCAACAGCCGGTCGCGATCGATAACGTAATTCGTACGATGGGGGACACTGAGCCCCAGGCCCGGCAGTCGACGATCAAGACGGATCACGCGCCGTAAGATGCGCGGCTCCACCAGCAGCGCTGCCGGCTCGACTGCCCGCAACGCGAGCCGCAGCGTTTCTAAAGTTACTTTCGGCGGTTCCATGCAGTCTTGCAGCTCCAGCCATAACCCTACAGCCAGAAGAGGCCGTGCAGGGCGTCGTGTTCCACCAGCCGCCCCAATCCATGTTGTTGGCGTGCGCCCCCTGGGAACATAAACGGCTTCTTCACCCTTGTTTGATTGTACCTCTTAGTCTACGCCACCGTGAACGCCAAACCATCGGAAGCACGCCGCCAGGAAGACGGAGTATGGTTTGGGGGATCAATTATCTTGGGGGGGAAGTAAGGGCGAGAAACACTGCCTAGGACGCAACCAAGGCAGCCGGGGCGCTATGCCATGTAATGGAGCTGCCCCGGCGTGTTCGTGGCGGAAGAGGGTGCGCCGGGGCCGCTACAGCGTTTACGATGCGCGCTTTCGGCGTCTGGTCGGAGAGGTTTTTGCAGGCTCCGATGGATACCCCATCAGATTGGTTGGATGGTATCCAGCGGATGGGCTGTATGGTTCGCCCACCTGCCCAGGTAGCACGGCTCCGGTGGGGGTGACACAAATCGGTCTGCGTTGCCAGTTGCGGACTACGCCGCCGTGCCGACCCCCGCGCTGTTCTGGCAGGAACAGGTAAACACAACACCGAAAGTGCAAGGGTGCGATCCAGCCTTTAGCAAGCAATCGTTCAACGACGATGCGTTGCGGTTCCGTCATCCTTTTCATCGCGCTCACCGCCCCGTGCGGCTTCTCTTGGCGTCGTTTCCCATTGTGGAGTGCGCCGGTCGCCATCTATAGCCAGCGCCCAGACTTGAAGTGTACTGTATGTTCGTTCACTGTTGTGACAAGTCTGGTCACAACGCTTACCGGCCGCAAGCGAGTCGAGGAGGACGCTTGGGAACGCTGGCCAAAAAGGGGGGCGTAGGCCGCGCAGATCGCAGAGTCGCGTGGCGCCTTTCCACGGCCAAACTTGGGACGCTGCGGAGTGAGGCGACAAAGAAGAGATTAGCGCGCGATGAGAAACGCCCTAGGACGCGTCTCCGGCGCGGCGAAGAGACAACCTTCAAGAGAGATGGAGCGCCCACCGGATGAGCAGGCGTCGCCTGCCACTGGGGACGTGGCTGGCCTTGTTATTGCGCGACAATCGTCGCGAAGCACTACGTTGCGAATTCGGTGTAGCGTTTGACGACTTCGGGCGGGGCGGGGGCGTAGTCCAATGGCTCCATGGAGCAGCCGGCGCGGCCTTGGGAGAGGCTGCGCATGTCGCCGGAATAGCCGAACAGACGCTCCAACGGAGCATGGGCTTCGACCTGCGCCACACCGCCTTGGGCGTCGGTGCGGGCGATGATGGCGCGGCGCTGCTGCAAGTCGTTCACCAGGTCGCCCAGGTATTCTTCGGGCGTGGTCAGATCAACCTTCATGATCGGCTCCAGCAGCACGGGGCCGCCCGCCTGCAGGCCCTTACGGAAGGCGTCGGCTATCGCCATCGGCCGCGCGGTCTACGTGTCCGGCAACAACACGG
>CAYWIS010000091.1:0-5244 GCA_964458385.1 uncultured Pirellulaceae bacterium | reverse complement strand
ATCGCCTGCTCATCGGTGACGCCTTCTTGGTATTCGGCGTTGAGGAGCGTGACGCGTACTTTCATCAAGGGGAAACCGTAAATTTCGCCGCCTCCTTGAGCGGCGTCTTGTAGCGCCTCAACGGCCACAGAGCGCAGGTGTTCGGGCAACGCGTCGATGGGGAGCTTGTTGAGCACCACCACGGGCTGAGCGCCTTCGTTATACGGCTCAATGCGGATCGTAATGCGTGCAAAAAGTTGCACGCCGCCAATTACGCGGTGGCATTCGCCGGTCACTTCGGCGGCGTTCGCCACCGTTTCGCGGTAGCTGACTTGCGGCTTGTGGAATTTGACGTTGAGCTTGAAATCACGCAGCAGACGGTTTTTGATAATCTCTAGGTGCAACTCACCCATACCGCTAATGAGCGTTTGGCCGGTTTCGCTAGACTTGACCTGAAGCGTGGGGTCCTGCCGCTTGAGCATGTCGAGCGTTTCTTCCAGCTTCTTGCGCTCGGCGGTGCTTTCGGGCTCGATGGCCATCGAAATGACCGTCTCGGGGAACTGGATGGATTCGAGCAGAATCGGAGCTTTGGCGTCGCAAATGGTATCGCCCGTAACCGAGTGCCGCATTCCAATAATACCGACAATGTCGCCCGTGGTGGCCGTTTTGACCTGGCCTTCGTGACGGTCGGCTCCATAGGCGTGGATGTGCCAAAGCTGAGCGACGTTCTCCTTGACATCAAGCCGAGGGTTGTACACGCGCGAGTTGGCGTGCAGTTCGCCCGAGTAGATGCGCACCCAGTGCATGTCGCCGGTCTTGGCCGGAAGCACTTTAAACACCAAGCCGCAAAACGGCTCTGTGGGACTGGGGCGGCGGATCTCCTCGTGCGGCTCTTTCTTCTTGTCCAGCCAGATGCCCTTGACCGGCGGAACGTCGGCGGGGCTAGGCAGGTAGTCCTGCACGGCGTCGAGGACGGGCTGCACGCCGATGTTGTGCAGAGCGGTGCCGCACATGACCGGCTGGATCTGCAGGTGGAGCGTTGCGTCGCGCAGGGTTTTGCGGATCAGATCGGCGGGAATCGGCTCTTCCTGCAGGGCTAGCTCAACGATTTCGTTGCTGAAATCGTAAAGGGTTTCTAGCATTTCGGCCCGCCATAGCTCCGCTAGCTCACGGTGATCCTCGGGGATCTCCTGCACTAGAATGTTCTTGCCTTCGGTGGCCGGATCGAAGACGAGCATTTTCTGCTCGATCAGATCGATTACGCCGCGGAACGGATTCGGCGAATGCGCCGGCCCAACGCCCACCGGCACTTGGATGGCGACCGGCCGGGCGTTAAGGCGGGTTTCGATTTGCTTGAACACCCGCTCAAAGTCGGCGCCTTCGCGGTCCATCTTGTTGATGAACGCCACCCGCGGTACGTGGTAGCGGTTCGCTTGGCGCCAGACCGTTTCGCTTTGGGCCTCCACCCCTTCCCGGGCGCTGAACACCACAATGGCGCCATCCAGCACCCGCAAGCAGCGCTCGACCTCGGCGGTGAAGTCCACGTGGCCGGGGGTGTCGAGCAGGTTCACAATCACGTTCTTCCAAGGAAACGTGACGCAAGCCGAGTAGATGGTGATTCCCCGCTCTTGCTCTTCGGGGTCAATATCGGTCGTGGTGGTGCCGGCGTCGACCTTGCCTGCCCGATGCTTGACGCCGCTGTAAAACAGCATCTTTTCGGTAAGGGTGGTCTTGCCGGCATCAATGTGTGCGATGATGCCGATGTTGCGGAGGTTTTCAAGCTTACGAACGGCCATGGGTGGGAACGTGACAAATGGCGAACGGAATTGAGGCCGTTGGAGTCCACGGGGTCACAGAAGGCCAGGCTACAAGAACACGCAGATCAGAATCGAACGATGTCGTTCCTGTCAATCTGTGTTCTAATTGTAGCTGCGGTCGTCTGGGAACGGGCAAAACTCCCTGAAGGCGACGGTGGGCAATTCCACGATCTGTGCAGTATTTGTGCCAGGAAGCCGGCGCACGAAAACGCCGCGCGAGGACTACAAAGTCCGCGTGCGGCGCGTATGCTACTAAGCGGCTACCAAGCGAAATGGGCAAAAGCCTTGTTGGCCTCGGCCATGCGGTGCGTGTTTTCACGCCGAGTCATGGCGGCGCCTTCGCGGTTGTAGGCGGCGATCAATTCTTCGGCCAGCTTTTGCGAGGTAGGCCGACCCTTCTTTTCACGCACCGCCATGAGAATCCAACGGAAGGCAAGCGACTGCTGGCGGTTGGCGCGAACTTGCATGGGCACCTGATACGAGGCGCCGCCCACGCGCTTGCTGCGCACTTCGACGTGCGGCTTGACGTTGTTCACGGCCTGTGTGAAGACCTCAATCGGGTCGACGTCTTTGATCTTTTCGGCGATCAGGTCCAAGGCGTCGTAGAATACCCGCTGAGCGGTGGTCTTCTTGCCATCGTACATCAGGCAGTTAATAAACTTGGCGGCCAAGAGGGACCCGTACTTGGGGTCCGGCTTGAGCTGCGTCCGGCTGGCGGTAATACGACCCATAGTGGTTGATGTTGGGAGAACGGGGGAGTTGTGCTGTGGTTGGTTGCGATCTTGGGAACGGATTCACAAGGCTGTCCGTTCCCCAAAAGCCGGCCAGGGCGCCCAAGGCTCCCTATGGAATAATGCCTTAGGGTGTGGACGCCCCGCAGCCGTTCGCAAACGGAACGAAGGCTGTTCTACTTCTTCTTGGCGCCGTAAAGGCTGCGGGACTGCTTGCGACCTTCGACCCCCAGCGTATCCAGCGCGCCACGAATAATGTGGTAACGCACGCCCGGAAGGTCGCGAACACGACCGCCGCGCACGAGCACGATCGAGTGCTCTTGCAGGTTGTGCCCTTCGCCGGGGATGTACACGGTGACTTCCTTGCCGTTGGTCAACCGCACGCGGGCGATCTTGCGCAGAGCCGAGTTCGGCTTCTTGGGCGTCATGGTGCGCACTTGCAGGCACACGCCTTGGCGCTGAGGACACTTATCGAGCACCGGGGACTTGCTGAACCTGCGCTTGGCCCTCCGCGGCCGGCGAATCAGTTGGTTGATGGTGGGCATGCTAGCCTTAGTTCCTGACGTTTTTTTGATAACTATTGGAAACTACTCAAGTTACATTTTTCGCCGCGGGTGTCAAGGCGACCCCTCGCCAATGCGGGATGCGGAACGGGGAACGCGGAGGGCAAGCGGGACGATGGCCCTCCCGCTTGCCTTGGTTTCCACAATCCTCCGAGTTTCGCAATCCGGCAAAGGCTTACTCGCCGCCGTCTCCGCCGGCGCCAAACATCTTGTCCAGGGCGGCCCGGCCTTCTTCGGCTGACTTCTTGGCCTCGGCGCCGTTCCCATCTTCGCCCGCGCTTTCCAGCAGCGGGAAGCTGGTTTCCAGCGACGGAGCCGCTGTGCCGGCCAGCGCCTCCAGGGCGTCGTGACGCAGGCGGACTTCCGCTTCCTGGAACATGCGGAAACCGGTACCCGCCGGAATCAGGTGGCCCAAGATCACGTTTTCCTTCAAACCGACCAGGTGGTCGACCTTGCCGGCCAGCGCCGCCTCGGTCAGCACTTTGGTCGTCTCTTGGAAGCTGGCCGCCGAGATAAAGCTGGCGCTTTGCACCGACGCCTTGGTAATTCCCAAGAGTTGCGTGCGGGCCGAAGCGGGCTTGGGACGCACACCCTTGGCGGGGGAGCCGCCCACAGCCTCGATCGAAGCGTTGGCGCTCTCGACCAACTCGCGCGGCACAATAGTGCCGACCTCGAAGTTGCTGTCGCCCTTGTCGGTGATCTTCAGGCACTTGGCCAAGTCTTCGTTCACGCGACGGAACTCGAACTTGTCCATCACCAAGCCCGGCAGCAGGTTGGTGTCGCCAGGATTCTCAATGCGAACCTTACGCAACATGCGGGCGATGATGATCTCGATATGCTTATCGTTGATCTCCACCCGCTGGCTGCGGTAAACCTGCTGAATTTCGTGCACCAGGTACTGCTGGACAGCTTCTTCGCCCGAGATTTCCAGGATGTCGTGCGGCACCAGCGGGCCATCGACCAAGGCTTGTCCCGCCTTGACGTGGTCGCCCGAGTGCACCAGGAACCGCTTGTTGTGCGGCACCAAGTGCTCGCGTTCGATACCGCTCTCGCTCCGGACGATGATGGTGCGCTTGCCGCGTTTCTTTTCCGTGAGGATTTCCACCACACCGTCGATCTCGGCCATAACGGCCGGGTCCTTCGGGCGGCGGGCCTCAAAGATTTCGGTGATTCGCGGCAGACCGCCGGTGATGTCGGTAATACCCGTCGATTCACGCGGCATCTTGGCCAACACGGCGCCGGCATGGATCACCTTGCCCTCTTCGGCCTCCAAGCTGGCCTTTTCGGGCAGGTAGTACACGTCGAGCGGTCGGCCGTCGGCGTCTTCCAAAACGATCTGCGGGTGCAGCTCGCCCTTGTGGTCGATGATCGTACGGCGGATGTTGCCGCTGGCGTCGCGCTCTTCACGCATGGTTTCGCCTTCGACCACGTCGTCGTAGCGAACCTTACCCGAGACCTCGGCCAGAATCGGAATGCTATGCGGATCCCAGTGGCAGAGGACCGTGCCGGCGGTCACTTCCTGATTTTCTTCCACATCGAGCACGGCGCCGGCGGGGACTTCGAACTTTTCTAGCTCGCGTCCCTTGGCGTCGTGGATGGCGATTTCACCATTCCGCTTGAGCACCACGTTGGCGCCCGCGTCGTTGCGGACCGTCTTCATGCGGGCGAACTTGACTTGACCCGAAGACTTGGCACGGATCTCGTGTTCGACGACTTCGGTGCCCACGGCGCCGCCGATGTGGAAGGTACGCATCGTGAGCTGGGTGCCCGGCTCGCCGATGCTCTGGGCGGCGATGATGCCCACCGCCATTCCTTCTTCGACCAAGGAGCCGGTCGACAGGTCCATGCCGTAGCACAGGCGGCAGATGCCCAAGGGAGCGTCGCACGTCATGGGGCTACGGACCTGGATGCGCTCCAGACCGAGAGCCTCGATCTTGCGGGCGATTTCGGGAGTAATCAGCTCGTTCTCGCGAACGATCACCTCGTCGGTGATCGGGTTCACGATGCTTTGGCGGCTGACACGGCCTTTAATAGCATCGGAGAGCCGGACCTCGACGCGCTCGCCGCGATACACGACCCCCTTAGTGATGCCCTGCGTGGTGCCGCAGTCGTGCATGGTGACGACCACGTTCTGGGCCACGTCGGCCAGCTTAC
>CAYWIS010000090.1:0-21580 GCA_964458385.1 uncultured Pirellulaceae bacterium | reverse complement strand
CGTTTAGCTGGATGACTTCCGGAGCTATTCCGTTTGGCGGAGGCGTACCGTACCTGAGCGAAGTACCCGGCGTGGAGAATGTCGGCAACGATTTTATGGAAGTGGTCTTCTCGCTTCCGGTGAACGGTGTGGGGGTTGCGCCGAATCAGTCGAAAAC
This sequence comes from uncultured Pirellulaceae bacterium, assembly GCA_964458385.1. Classification (GTDB taxonomy): domain Bacteria; phylum Planctomycetota; class Planctomycetia; order Pirellulales; family Pirellulaceae; genus JAHWKS01. The sequence continues at coordinate 21,423 of CAYWIS010000090.1, read as the reverse complement.
GGCCGTGTACGTAGTACGCGTCGAGGGCGAAACTCCGCCCGCCGAGATTCGTCGCGATATGTTCTGGCAATCGGGCATCACCGCCAATCCCAACCTTTTCCACGTCGCTCAATATGAGCAACAGCGCAAATTGCTCGCTTGGCTTGACGAGTTAGAAAAGGAATGGAACCTCGAATGGAAACGCCCGCCACAAGACACGCGCGAACTCTAGATTGCGGGTAAACGAACTCGGAATCACGAAGTGTTGGAGTTTGGACGCGAGATAGTAATGCCATTGGCGTACTCTCGCGAGTGACTCCAACACTTCGTTTGTTTTTGGAAGTGCGCGGCGGGAGATATTGGACCCAATCTTCAGATTAGCCGTAGTTCAACCGTTCGGGAGTTGTGCGCGCAATGGGGACATCAAACAACTGAGGCCGATCCCCAGCGAGCGACTCGCGCACTCGCTCAGCCAATTCATCGGGCTCGTTGATTCGGTGGGCCTCGATTCCCAGGGAGCGAGCAAGCGCTACTACGTCAACCTCGGGCGTCGTAAGGTCCAATCCCTCGTACTTTCCCTGTTTGGCATGGGGTAAGCCGAGACCTTTAGCGCCGATCTTAAGAATCTGGTACTGCGCGTTGTTACACACGACAAACGTCACAGGAATGCGATAGCGAGCCGCCGACCATAACCCCTGGACGCCATACATGGTCGCTCCTTCGCCCAATAACGCAAGGACGGGGCAATCGGGCCAAGCAAGCTTGACGCCCAAAGCGCATCCGAGCCCCCACCCAAGCGTCCAACCTCGGTGGCCAAAGTACCCTGTGACGTTTTTCAGTACGCCGAGACGCTCCAACGTCGTGTTGGTGGTGGTTACCGCTTCTTCGACAACCGCGACATTGTCGGGCAAAATACGGGCTATGGCGCCCATCAACGTCAAGGGAGTTAACGGCCGGTGCTCGCGTTCCTGGGCAATCGCCTGTTCCAGGCGGCTGCGAGCCTTTTGATGTTCGGCGGCGTGCTGTTCGAAGCGGGCTTTGGCAATAACGATCTGGTCGCCGCTCATCAATCGCGCCAAGGAAGCATCTAGCTCGGCTAACGCCATCTTGATGTGGCCCAAAACGCCAACTTCAACCGGGTAATTCTTCCCCAGTTGCCAGGCGTCCTCGTCAAGATGAACCAAGCGAATATGCTCAGGGATGGCGCGGGCGGGCTCGTGGTAGACATATTGCCGCAATAGGTCCATGCCGACCACCAGCAAAACATCGTACGAATGAAGACGCTGGCGTACTTCGGGAGACCATAACGGCAAACCTTGCCCATTGAGCGGGTGGTCGCTGGGGAATGCCAGACGGCCATGAGTAGTTCCTGGCTCGGATATAACGGGCGCCCCTAGTCGTTCGGCAACATTAATCAACTCGGCCATAGCGTCGCGCTCGACCACACGACTTCCCGAGAGAATCGCCGGATTCTTGGCAGCCAACAAAACCTGGGCCGCGCGTTCGACAGCCGCTAGAGGCGGACGCGTGTGAAAATCGGGTAGGCGAATCGGCGTAAGGTCCAATCGATCGGCAATTTCACTTTGGACGTCGATTGGTATCGAAAGAAACACCGGCCCGGTTGGCGGTGTGAGCGCCAGTTGAACTCCCCGGCGCACGGCGGCAGGTAGATCCTGCACACGATCAACCTCGACCGCCCACTTCGTCCACGGCCGCGCTACACGAACCATTTCGCCCCATAAGATTGGTTCTTCAAACTTCAGTCGCCGATCCGTTTGGCCGGCCGTCACAAGCAGAGGGGAGCCTTCGCGCCAGGCATTGTAAAGCATGCCCATGGCGTTTCCCAAACCACAACTGATATGCAGGTTAACCACGCCGATGGATCCCGACGCCATGGCATATCCGTCAGCCATCGCCATAACGGGCACTTCCTGCAGGCCCAGGATATATTGGAACCGATTGTCATCTACGAGCGCGTCATTCAGCGGCAGTTCCGTGGTGCCTGGATTGCCAAACAAGTAACGAACACCGAAATCAGCAAGCAGATGCAGAAACGCGTCGATGCCGGAACAAGGCATGTCTGTCAGGGCCCAAAGGTAAGTTGTAGAGTTGCTGCCAGGCAAATGATCAGTGTAGGGCATGACGCCGCGCGTGCAACGCGTTTACCCGCTCATCAGTGTCAGAAATGAGGTGAAGGCCAAGAGCTTGTGGTGAACACGTTTGAGAAGCCGGGCATCCTGATGATCATTTTGACTCTAGGGATTGATTGCGCCTTCGGCGGCTGTTAGCCTCCGGCTATGAAAAACGCAACTGAATCTGCTTCCACCGTCAATGATCCAGCGTTCGGCGTGACGAAAGACGATCTCGATACGCCCGCCCTGTGTATCGACCTCGACGCCATGGAAGCCAACATCCGTTTGGCCATTGAAACATGCCGTCAGCACGGCGTTGCATGGCGGCCACACGCTAAGTGTCATAAATCGACCGCTATCGCCCGGAAACTGGTCGACGCGGGCGCTATTGGTCTAACGTGCGCCAAATTAGGCGAAGCCGAAGTTTTTGCTGAGGCAGGAGTGCGCGACCTGTTGATCGCAAATCTCGTGGTCGGCCCACACAAACTGCGACGGCTAACCGAATTGTGCAAGAAAGCCGACCCGATTGTTTGCATCGATCATCTCGACCAAGCGATTTCCATGAGCCGCGCCATGGTTGAGGCGAGGCAGAAAATTCGCGTGTTGATCGAAGTTGACCTAGGATTGGAACGTGTAGGCGTACCCTGCGGGCAAGCAACACTCGACTTAGCGCAGCGTTTGGTCGGCCTGGAAGGGTTAGAACTTGCAGGTGTCATGGGTTACGAGGGGCACCTACTTACCGTAGCCGATGCCGATGAAAAGGCCGTACGGATTCACGCCGCGCTTGACCAATTAGTGGCACAGAGGAGATTACTGGAAGAAGCGGGCTTGCCTTGTCCCATTGTCTCTTGCGGAGGCACCGGCTCATTCTTTATTTCCGTAGCCCACCCAGGTATTACGGAAGTCCAAGCAGGCGGCTTAATCTTCTCCGATGCTTTCTATCGGCACGCATGTCGCGTTCCGCAATTCGAGTACGCGTTGACCGTTCTGGCGACCGTCGTCAGCCGGCCAGCTTCTGACCGGGCAATCATTGACGCGGGCCGCAAGTCCGTAAATCAAGAGGTTCATACGCCACTGGTTCGGGACCGCGATGATATTGTGGTAGAGAGCCTATCGGCGGAGCACGGAAAATTGCGGCTTGCCCCATCGGCCCAGCACTTGCAGATTGGAGACCGATTGGAATTAGTTCCAGGTTACGGCGACTTGACAACGGTACTTCATGACCGCTTTTACGCCTTTCGCGGTGATCGACTTGAAGCCGTCTGGCCCCTTGAGGGACGTGGACGTTTACAGTGAACGTCAGTTGGCAACTAATTTAAATCTTTGTTTGGCCTCGGCGCATCGTTTACCTATGCTCTCCGATGAACTGTCGACGCGACCGCAGCGAGCTCCACGACTAACGTCTGCAGAGACATCACTTCCACTTTCGCAAGCTGGGCGGGCAAGCTCACATAGCCCCCTCCGTTGTGATTCGCGTTGGCAGGGCGCGGTTTGGAAAGTATTTAAGTGTGCTGCTGCTACCGTGTTCGCGGCCATTGGCGTACTACTGCTCCCAGCACCACTCCTCGGTCAGGAATGGACGCGTTTTCGTGGTCCGAACGGCGCGGGTGTAAGCAAAACTCAAATTCCTGTGGAATGGAGCGACGCGAACATCCGGTGGAAGGTCGAACTACCGGGAATTGGGCACTCTTCGCCTGTAATCTGGGGCGAGCGTTTGTTTCTGACGAGCGGCGACGAGGAATCAGGCCGCCGGCTGCTCCTGTGCCTAGACCGCGAGAATGGCAAGACGTTGTGGACGCGGGAGTATCCCGCAAATAAGCACGGCAAACACGCCCTCAACAGCTTTGCTTCACCTACTCCGGCACTCGACGCCGAGCGGGTTATTCATTGTTTCGCCACTCCCGAAGAGTTTTGGGTTATCGCGCTCACGCACGAGGGAAAGGAACTGTGGCGCCGCAACTTAGGACCTTATAAATCGGGGCATGGATATGGCTCCTCGCCCATCTTGGTCGATAGCTTGGTCATCGTTCCCAACGAACAGGCCGGCCCAAGTTCGCTGATGGTGCTCGACGCCGCAACCGGTGCGATACGTTGGCAGATCGACCGCGATAGCCAAGTGCACTTTTATACTCCGTGTGTTTACCAGCGCAACGGGCGCACCGAACTCATCTTCACCAATTGGGAACAAGGGATCGCCGCATTTGACTTACAAACCGGCGAAACACGCTGGTCGGCTGATGTATTCGACAAGCGGCATATTGAATCATCCATCGGTTCTCCAGTCATCGCCGGCGACTTAATTGTGGGCGTATGTGGCTGGTTGGGACACGGAAATGAAGTGCTCGCGGTCCGTCCCCCTCCCCCGGACGGATCGACAACAACCGCCGAGAAAGTGTATCGCATCGAACGGGGCGCGCCGCTTTGCACCACGCCCTTGGTCACTAACGGGCTATTGTTCCTCTGGTCCGACAACGGCGTGGTCGCCTGCGCCGATGCAACGTCCGGAGAGTCCTATTGGCTGCGGCGTGTTGGCGGGACATTTTACAGCTCACCGGTGGCGGCCGGCGATTTCGTTTACAACATCTCAACCGAAGGAGAGGTTATCGCACTGGCCGCCTCGCAGGAATTTCGCATCGCCGCAAGAAATCGCCTGGATGAAGGAAGTCACGCCACACCCGCCATCGTCGATGGGGTAATGTACGTGCGGACCTTTTCGAAGCTTCTCGCAATCGGTCGCGAAACGCCCTAACATTCAAAGAAGATTGTGTCGCTATGTCGGCCGATGATCGGCAACGATGGAACGCGCGTTATCGCGACGGAAATCACGCGACCACAACCCCGTCGGAGTTGTTAACGTCTGCTGCATATTTACTGCCAGCGTCAGGCCGAGCTCTCGATCTGGCAGGCGGCGCCGGTCGCCATGCGTCGTGGTTAGCGCGGCGAGGCATGCGTGTCACGCTGGCGGATGTGTCTGACGTTGGACTCGAAATCGCAAGTCGCCGCGCGATGGGCGAGGGAGTCCCCCTAGAAGTCTTACAGGTGGATTTGGAGGAATCGCCGCCTCCCGCCGGTCCTTGGGACCTCATTGTTTTGTTCCACTATTTGCATCGACCGCTCTTCGCGGATATGCCGATACTCCTGGCTCCAGGAGGTGTTCTTTTCTTTGTCCAGCCAACCGTAAAGAATCTTGAACGCCATTCAAAGCCGTCGCGTTCGTATCTCCTTGAGGAAGGCGAAGCACCGCGGCTTGTGGAAGGCTTGGAAATCCTGTGCTACCAGGAAGGTTGGCTTGCCGAAGGACGTCACGAGGCGCTGCTGATCGCGCGTAATGCTCGTCCAACAAAAAATAGCGTAGCAGGCTCTCCATGAAGACCAAACGCGCGGACTTTTTGCTCTTAGCGCAATAGACGCCGACGCGTCATCCCCTCGCCATCTCGGCGATGGCTACGCTAACTAGAGCGACGCCGCTGATTCACCAACAAACCTACTTGCCGCAAATAAGGCGACATGAGCCAAGGCGAGAAACACGCCTTGCGGCGGCCGCTTTGTGGTAGAAACATCAGCGAGAATCTCAGGCGCCTTGTCTGCAAATCTCTTTGTCCCAAGCGAATTTCGCACCAGATGGACGTTAAGCGACCTCCTATTGCGGCGCCATAGGCCTCAGACCGCAGCACGCAACGTGTCTGGCACGAGGTCCATTCGATCGAAAGTCGCGATCACATTCTCGCCCCACAACGTAATTCGCCATTGGGACCGTCAACCCGTTCCTTCCCGCCGGTGGCTTCGCCGCATACATTAAAAGAAAGCTTGCCGACGGCGCGGAGGCTCCGCACGTCGAGGCCCGTTCCTCTTGCGGAGAGAACAATCATGAGTCGCGCCTATCGCATCAAGGTGAATGAAAGTCTCTTGCGCGTAATCCGGGCCACGGATCACGTAAGTTCAACCCTCGAATTGTTGGAAATTCTTCCCGGCAAGCAAATGATGGAACTGCTGGACCAAGAGTTGGACCGTCGAGGGTTCAAGCGTCAGGGTGACCAGACCGTGCGTCAAGAGGACAACGGCGTAACCGTCGAGGTCGATCTGAATTCGGGAACGATCACAGTGCGCGCGGAGGAATCGGCTGAAGTGCGGCTTACCGCTGAACGCGATGGCTGGACATACGAACGTCAAAATCGTGAGCAAGCGGCTGAACGCTTGCGCAGCGCGATGCGCAAGGAGCTAGAAGCGCAGGCCACGCACCAGGAAGGTGAATTGCAAAAGTCGGTCACCGATCGCTTGGAAGGTTGTTTGGCCGATCTTAAGGCGGAGTTGGATCAGGTCGTGAACCGCGTCACGGCCGAAGCCCTCAAGCGCAAAGCGGCCTCAATGGGACGCATCAAGGAAATCACGGACGATCCGCAAACGGGTTCACTCACAATTGTCGTTGAAGTGTAGCGGTTAGCCGCTGCGACTTAGACGAACGGCGCAGGCGCCCAAGAACTCGGCGCATGCGTTCGGAATTGATGTTCCTACTTCGCTGCGACACCATACATGTCGGTCTTAATCCCCGAACACGACCTCCCGCAGCAGCTAACGCCGGATCAGGCGGTTGAAGCAGCGTATGCACACGAGTTGGCTCGCATCGCATCGGATTTGCACCGCGGGCTGCCGACGCTGGTGGAGTGTGAAAAAGATTTGGCGCCGTACGTATTCACGAACGTGCGGGCGCGGCTCCGCCAACACGACGTGCGTTGCGTGTATCTTGATGGCCGGCCACGTGAAGGCCAGCAAACGGATCCCGTGGCTGGCTTTATCGGCACAATGGTTGCACAACTACGAGAAGCGGTGCGAGGGGCGATCGAGAAACGCGTCGTAGTACTTCCACACCTTGACCTGCTCACCACTAGCCAAGGCGGACTCACAACCGAGGCCAAGGAAGTCATCCCGCTTTTGTACGAGAACCCCGAATTGGTTTGGCTAGGGTTTAAAGACCCGTCGTTTTCGCTGCCTCAGGTCATCGAAAACTTATTTCCCCATCGTTACAGTCTGCTCGGTGTGCCGCGTCCTCGATTGCGGTATCTTGTCACCCAAAGGGAAGCACGTAAGTTCGGAAAAGAGTTTAATCCCTGGGCGTTGTACAAGCATGTCTCGGGAATGAACGCCGTGCGGCTTCGCAAGCTCCTGGCGACACTCGACACCGAGGACTATCCTACCAACCCCCATCGGGCGTATCAGCAAATTCGCCAAGCTACCATGACGGGCACATTAGAAGTGCCCAACATTGATCTGGAACGTGATATTGGCGGATACGATAAGGTCAAGAAGCGACTGCGGAGTGAAATCCTCGACGTCTTGGCCTACAAAGACCAAAAAAGCGACGCTGAGGAAATCGCACGACTCGAAGAATTGATCCCCAAGGGGATGATCTTCTGGGGGCCGCCGGGCACCGGCAAAACAATGTTCGCCAAAGCAATGGCAACGGCGATTGGAGCGGCAATTACCGTCGTCTCTGGGCCTGAACTAAAAAGCAAGTGGGTCGGCGAAAGCGAAGAGCGTTTGCGGCAGATCTTTCATCGCGCCCGGCAATCGGCGCCATCAATCATTGTGTTCGACGAGCTGGACTCCTTCGCCTCAGCTCGCGGAACGTACACCGGTTCGGGCGTCGAGCATTCGATGGTCAACCAACTCTTGACCGAAATGGACGGTTTTCACCGCGAAGAAATGGTGTTCGTGGTGGGGACCACCAACTATGTTGACATTCTCGATCCAGCGCTATTGCGGCCAGGGCGTTTCGAGTTCCTGTTGCACATTCCACATCCTGGTAGTGAGGATCGCCGAGCGATCCTCAAGATCTACAACCAGAAAATGCGATTGGACCTAACCGAGAACGCACTGGAGTACGCAGTACGTCGCACTGGCGAATTTGTCGAAGGCGCCTCACCCGGCACGCGATTCACCGGAGACCATATCAACGCGCTATGTCGAGCCATGGCGCGCATTCGACTACGGGAGGAAATCGTTGGTCCCTCAGATGAAGCGCTGGTCGAACGGGCATTAACCGAGTGGGTTGAACGTCCGAAGATGACGCCAGCCGAAGAACGGGTTGTCGCCACACACGAGGCGGGCCACGCCGTGTGCAGTATGTTTTGCGGCCATGCTACGCCTATCGAGCGAATATCGATCCAAGGCGACATTGCTGGCGCCTTAGGCTACGTACGGCATCAAGAGCACGCGCATCGCTACGTGGTCACGCGTGGCCGATTGCTGGACGACTTGTGCGTGCTGATGGGCGGACGCGAGGCCGAATTGCTTTTGCTTGAAGATCTCTCAATTGGTTGTGCAGGCGACTTGGAGCGAGCGACCGACATCGCCCGCGCTTTGGTTGAAGAGTTCGGTATGGGAAGCGACGAGGTCGGAATCGGCCGGTTCCCTACGCTCATCCGTGATGAATCAGAACGACGACAGTACTCAGTAGAACAACTTGCGGCAATCGACCGGAGCGTGCGTCAGATCCTTGAGGAAGCCCGAAAGCGCGCCGCAGCGATTCTGCAGGAACACCAGAGCCTGGTCGAAACGCTTCGCGACTTACTTCTGGAAAAGAAGGTACTCGACGCCAAGACCTTGCAAACGATCGTCTCGCTCAAGGACGGCGATTAAGTACGCCCCCCTGGATTGCTTTACCATGGCCGAAATGACCATTCGCTTGCGCATCAATCCCGAAACTGGTAAGAAGGACATTATTGTCAGCCTGCGAAGCGACGAGGACGCGTTGCCTCAGGAGCATGAGCAACAACACCGGGCCTTGGTAGAGCGGCTCATAGAAGGCGGGGTAATCTCGGCAGCCGAAGCGGGTAAGGTGGTGGTGGAAAGGGAAGAAGAGGGAACGGTCCCCGTAGCGCCGCAGAGCAACCAGCCGCAAGACGGGCGTCGAATACAGCAAGAAGGCGCCTAGCGCAGGTCGCAATGTACCGTATTGCCCAGCCCCAACGCTCGCAGATACGGCGGTGAGGCCGCCGTTGAATCTTGCAAGCAGAGAATGCCATTCGATCGGAATGGGGCGAAAGGCAATTAGCGCTCAATACAATGGGAAAACATAGTCGCGGCGGAAATCCGCGATTGTTGAATCGGCTTTCCGACGATGACCACGCTAGTCTTTCCTAATCTTGAGACTTTGCAATTAGCGATCACTTCGGGTGTGGTTCCCGAAGAAGTTAGCCGATTGCCCGCGCGGGGGCATATCGACACGCAAGGCGTGGTCACCGTGCAAGCATCGTCGCGCTTAGATAGCACTGCTCTGCGAGAACTGAAAATGCTCGGGGTAGTGCCGGTAAAATCCGCGACGGCGTCAACGGCAATCGAGTACGCATGCTGGTTGCAGTTGCTTCCTGTACGTGGATCAACGCAACCGTTGGAATACGGCGAAAACACGGCCGTGCTGTTTGAGTTGCACGACACAGAGCAGTTGTCCGATCTCGTGGTCGAAATGCTGCGTTTGGGCAATGACCGGCAAAGTTTTCGCTACCTCGTTCAGGGCAACGAGCACCGCGCTCTGTTGTGGGTAATGGGGCCACCGTACTACTCATTGCTACGCGCGCTCGACGGCGGCGAAACTGGGCCACGCGCCTACCTGCGCCAAGGAGAACGAGTTTGGGTTCAGGCTGGATACGTCCATCCATTGACTGAACGCATCCACCCCGCTCCCAATCAAATGCTTCTCCTCGCCCCCCCACATCGCTGGACCTTTGTCGACGAAGTAAAGTTCCGCGATATTTATGAGGTGCTGGAGCTTCGTTTGCCCAAAGCGGCTGTGCAATTACGCGAGGCGCCGCTGTCAGCCCGAATTCGTGTATCGCTAAGTTTGTCCGCGGGCGCTTCGTCGGATGAAGCCGAACTTTGGGTGCTCACGGAAGACGCTATTGCGCAGCTCGACGCGCTTGTGGGCAACGCCGACGATCGATTACTAGCTCGACTCGCATTCGCCGTCGTCGAATGCAAGGGGCAGCCTCTCGTGGTGCTTCGCACACGGCCGTCCAAAGAGCCCCCGCCCGTCCTGGTGGTGCGCGGCGTAGCGTATCTCCCATACCTCAAGCTGCCGAACCTATTCCTCCCAATCGGTCGGCGACTCCATCCGCCGCTGCGGCGCGACATGGTAAGTAAATTGCTGGCGGCGGACCGGTCCCTCATTACATGGCTAGCTCCTGTCGGGAGTTCGCAATTTAAGCCGCAGTCACTACCCGATGATGCTTTTCGGCCGCTGAGCGATTGGGTGGAATATGTATTGGACCACGAACGAGAAACACTAGCGACGTGGGCCGCATCCACACAATTCGACTTCGAACCGTTCGTCTGCCATGAGGACATTCGACCGCAAGTTCAAATTGAGAAACGCAAGTCGTCGCGCCGACGCCCTGACCGACAGGATCAGAAAAAGTCAAGCAAATCGCCTTCCAATAGCTCTCCGAACGAGCCGCCCCCTACCTCAGAATCCGAACCCCAAGACAACGCTCCCATCGTAGTAGCCAGTTCGAGGCAGTTTCAGCCGAATCAACTCGAGCTGCATTTGCGTGATTTGGAACGCAAGTTCATCTCTTTGAATGTCCCACCCGATGCGCCGGAACGTAGGCCGCTATGGCGCGAACTTGCCCGAACGTACGCGGCGATAAATCGCGGCCGTGATGCCACCATTTGTTGGTCATATGCACTCTGGGATGCCGAACGGCCCTCGCCCGATGAGGCCGCCTTATGGCTCGAAGATGAGGAACGGGCAGCAAAGTCACTCGGACTTAGTACAGGTCGCCTAGACAAAGTCGTCGCTCGTTCCGAATCTCATTCCCTAGCGCCGGGCATATTAGCCGCATACTTAGTTTCGAGTGCAGCAAGCGAAAATCCTCCTGCCGAGGCAATACGACATCTGAGTTCGTTTGCGATTCAACTGGAAAAGCACGAAGCGAATCTTCCGCTACGCGCCGCTTGGATGGCTTGGCGTGCCCTAGCACAACTTTCAGGCGGCGATGTGCTCGCATTGGCCAAAGCGCGCGACCGCGCCTTGGAGCGCCTTTTCGAACAGGGGCTACGCCCTGAACTGGACCTGCCAGGATTCTTGCGCGTCGCTGGCGATCCCGACTCCGAGCGATTTCACCTTGTGCGTGGGCGGATCGACGACTTACGGCAGATCGTGCATCGGTGGCTCTCGAAAACGCCTCCGTCGGAGCAGCAAACGGCAGCGTATGTAGATCTGATCTTTGCCTACGCGAACGCCCGTCTCGGCGAAGTCGCGCGTGCAACTGAACTGATACAACGTGCCGCAAAGGTGTTGGCGGAAGACAACGCCATCCATTCTTGGTTGTGTGAGGCGTTCTCGCTAAGGATACAGACCGCCGCGGAGGGTCGTCCGCCAATGACGACGCTTCCTGAATCTTTGTTGTCGCGTCTGCAACAATTCAACGAGGCGGAAAGTTACGCCATCGATCGCCTGCGGAAAGAATCGGCGATCCTTGAGCCATTCGAACGGCACGACCCGTATCTACGCTACGCGGCGAAACACGGCGATGAACTCGATCAACGTCTCGTACGTCTCATCGACGGAGCCAACCGCGACGAACTGTTGGCCGAGGCAAGGAAATTACTGGCTGAGCATGATCCGCGGACCACAAGCTCCAAGCGGTCGTTGGACGTACTCGAGGTACTTTTGCAAATAGCGCCACGACTGGGAGAAACGTTTGCCCTAGAACTCTTAGCGGCCACAACGGAGGTGCTTGAACAGAAGCTCGATTTGCACAAGCGTGCAGTCCTTCTGGAGCGTGGCTTGTTGTTGGCTGGACACTTTGACCGAGGCGACTATGTTCACGAGTTCGCGCGTCAGTTTCTGGAATTACTCAAATCTGAACCACGCGAGAATATTGCCAACGACGCATTTGAAGCGCTCCTCAAACATTGTTTCCATAGCTTGAGGAAGTTAGGACAACAAAAATTGCTTGATGCGATTGCACTCCGCTTGGCTGCCGCCATGCGAACCGGCCGCCACGGTGAAGCCGATCGTGACAGTGCTTGGTATCCCGCCGAAGCACGAAGAATTGCTCACGAGTTGAAACGAGGAACCGAGTTGATGCATGTGGGCAAGATTCTCCTACAACTAGCGGCTGTGCGATTTCAAAATCGCGATGTCGAGCGAGCCCTGGGAATCATTGACGACATCCGCAAAGCCTTATTGTTTGGCCAGTTTGAAGAAGGGCCGCGTATGCGGCTGGCTCGAGCCTACGTAGCCGCCCTAAGTGAAGCGCCTATCGAGCTCGCCTATCAGCGAATTGAAGAACTTTTTGGCAAGTTGCCGCAAAGCGAGAACAAATTCATAGGGACCATGAAATACTACCACATCTGGGAGTTGGTCGTGGCCGAAGCGGCAGTAATGGCGCTCGTTGGCGACGGATTGCACCTCAATGCTCAGGGCCGACAGTGGCTAGAAGAGGACGAGTTCTTGGTCCGCCGCCGCATTCACCGCGACGTTCGCCAAGTTATGGCTCAGGAGGCAAGCTAGGCAACGTGTTGTTCCTCGAGGGCCATCGAAATGCAGTTCGCTCCGTCGCTTGGTCGCCCACAGGCCACACGCTCGCCTCGGGGGGCGACGACTGTACCGTGCGTGTTTGGCGTTTGCTTCCTGAACAAGTGACGCACGCGTGGCGGGGTCACACTCGCAATGTCTATGCCGTCGAATTCGTCCGTGACGGCGAATCGCTCATCTCGGCAGGGGGCGATGGACATGTTCGGCTTTGGAGCGTATCCACCGGCCTAATGCGCACGACGCCGAATGTACACCACCGATCGGTCAACTGCTTGGCGATTCATCCCCGTGGCGGCGTTGCTACCGGCGACGGCGCCTGGCGCACGGCGTCTCGCATCGTCGTTCGTCGCTTGCGTTTACGCCGTCAGGAAATTCACGGGGTGTCATTGCGCAACTCAGGTCAATTGCTCACATTGAGTAATCAAGAGGCGTCAAGCCTGGCATTTTCACCCGATGGGCGGACGCTAGCGGTCGGCACACCTTGGGCGCTGTTCCTGTGGTCGCCACAACGTAAGGCAGTACAAACGCAGCGGTTCGGTGCCATGCAGGCAGGCGCCTGGAGCCCGGTCGAGGCCACCGCAACCGGGGTACTGATGTTGGCGGCCGACGGTGGTTGGTATCGGTCCGTCGCCTTCTCGCCCGAGGGACATTATCTGGCGGCAGCGGCCGATTCTCAGGTGCATGTTTGGGAGTGCATCGTTCCTACCTCCGTTCCCTCGGGTTGGGCTTCGATATCTCTGACGCGCCACTTCACGCTCTCAGACCACAAGGGCATTGTCTATGCAGTCGCGTTCTCTCCGCGGAGCCGACTTTTGGCCACGGCAAGCGAAGATGGAACAGCCTGCTTGTGGAGCGTTATTGACGGCGCCCAACGCGCGAAGTTCCGCTGGGATATCGGCCCAATCTACAGTCTAGCTTTTTCGCCCGACGGGGCTTCGCTTGCCGCTGGCGGTTATAGTCGCATCGTCGTGTGGGATGTCGACGAGTATGATTAAGTTCGATTTGCAAAGCAGAACGCTCGGTATTGAGGCGCTTAGCAACGTCGCCTCTAACTTGCAGTGCGAATGCGCGTTAATTCGCCCCTGGATTCGAGGATTTCATGGTAACCGCTGCCGACCGCCGAAGTAACGAAGACTGGTCGTTTGCCGAACTTAGTGATGAGGCGGAGGATCTGCGTCGGCGATTGCATCTCTTTCGTACCTCGTTGGGCCGGTTCTTCGTTCAGAAGCAAGATCTGATCGATCTGATGCTCATTGCCGCCATTGCCCAGGAACCGCTGTTATTGGTCGGTCCGCCGGGCACGGCAAAATCTGACCTAGTACTCAAATTCAAAGACGCGTTAGGGGCGCCCGATGAGGACTATTTCGAGTATATGCTCACAAGGTTCACTGAGCCGTCAGAGATCATCGGCCCTATTGACATCAATCAACTGCGCGAAGGACGCTACATCCGCCGCGAGCGCGGCAAGCTGCCAACCGCGCAGGTCGCCTTCTTGGACGAGATCTTTAAGTCCAACTCGGCCATTCTGAATATCTTGCTAACCATTATTAACGAAAAGAAATTCTACCAGGACGGCGCGCCTCAACCTGTACGATTACGGATCCTCTTCGCCGCTACGAACGAAGTGCCAGAACACGGCGAATTAGCCGCCCTGAAAGACCGCTTTGTACTCAAGGCCGAAAGTCTCTCGGTACAGGATGAGCATTTTCAGGAATTGATTGACGCGGGTCTCCAATCCGAAGTTCACCGGACGTTGAATCAGAAACCGTGGAAAGAAGACCACGCTACGTTGACGGATCTGATTAAAGCGAACCGGTATTTGACGCAGCTATTCGCGGGCGGTCAACATGCAGGGCGGCAGGATGGGCAAAACGACCGCCAACGATTCTTTCCCGACGAAGTTTTTCGCGAGTTTCAGAGGCTCGTGAAAACGCTCGTGCGCGAGGAACGTATCTTCATCAGCGACCGGAAACTTGTGAAGCTATACAAGCTGCTTCGTGTCCGCGCTTGGCTTTTTCGTGGCGGTGTTGTCAGTCGCGACGACATGCGTCTGCTGACCTACCTGGGCGAAACCCACAAAGAAATGGCCGTGCTGCGCGAGAAAGTGCCACAGCTCTTGGGCGAAGTCTAAATGGACGTTTATGAGATTCGTGATCCTGCCCAGGCGCGGCGTCATTTGCTAACGGGGCTGGTGATGACCCGCACCGCCGTCGTCGACGCTCACTTCGCCCAGCGAGCGCTCACCTGGACTTTGGAGTTGGCCGCGCGCGGTGACCCCTTACCGCCGGTCGGATTCGTCGCCGACGTAGGACAAATTGCCCTAGGGCTAGAGATCGATCCAACCCTCCGTGATGGGTTGCCTGTTGTATCGGGGTTCGATCGTGGTCTTGTGCGGCGGTACGACGATTACGTGCTGGGCAAATTTTACGTTGATCAAAGCTTCGAACGCGGCGCTGATGCGCTGTTTCGCTACCACGGCCGAGACCAGGTTCGAGCGTTGGCATTCTTTATCGAACATTTGCGTCAACGTGCTGGGTTTGGTGGAGCATTGCTTAGTCCCGCCGTTATCCGGACGCTCCTACATGCCCCCCCTGAAAATCTTTTGTCTGAAGCATGGGAAACCGTGGAACAAGAAGGAGTATCGCAATCACTGGTCGATGACTACGAGGAGTTGACTAGCGCAATTCACAACCTCGGCGAAACGCTTGGAGTGGAGGATGTGTTTGAACTTGAGCACGGTACGGCGCTCGTCGATTTCGGCCAACGCGTGGCGCTTCGGCAAATCTTGCAAGCTGCGGAAGAATTGGTGCAACAATTGCCAAGATACAAACCGCGACCTAGCATGCGACGGCGATATGTTGCAACGAACATTCTCGATGAGGATGCTTACCCTGTTGGCGGTTTTTCCTCAATTTCTAACCGCGGCGCCATCGAGAGCTTGCTGCACTCGCAGCTAGCCTATATGGAGCAAGATCAACGACCGGACCTTTTCGACGTGAAGTTCTTGCGCGATGAACTGCTGTATTACGCGCGTGACGAAAACCACTTTCTGCGCCGGCGCCAAACATTCATATTTGCACTCTACCCGGACCTAGCACAGGTCCGTTTTAAAGACGCCGCTCTACCATGGCAACGAATCGTGCTGGTGTTGGCGTCTCTGTTGGCAGCCGTGCGGAAGTGGGGCGAGTGGTTTAGCGAAGATGCCTTGCTGTTTGAGATTCTCATCCTTGATCGCAATCAACTGGCGCCTGAGGAGGAATTGCTGCGAACCTTGTTCCGCGATCAAGTGCAATCGGGGTACGTACGGATTGAGCGGGCCGAACCAATCTCGCTGCCGCCCCGGTGCAACGATTATGCGAGGTACGGCCACTGTCACTACCTAGGAGCTTCACTAACGCCACACGAACCTCCTTCTGAAAGAGTATTCGCGGCCCAGTTGCTTCCCACTGCCGCCATCCCCCAATTTTTCCTTGACCAAGAGCCGGTCAACCTTAGGAACGAGACGCCGCTCGACGCTTGGCGCCGTTTTCTCGACCGTTGGCTATCCACATCGATACCGTAATGGCCCTCGGCAATTGTAAAACTTGCCGTAGTGTCGCCCTGAATACGGGGAGATGCGTTCTGCTCTCCATGAATCTAACCAAGCATTCATGAACCGAGAGCAATGAACACAGTGTTTCAGCACTCATTGGCGCACGGCTTGCGGAGAGAATGTTGCACGGCCGCAGGAAGTTGGATTTGGCCGTGAATTCGCAGGATCACCGCCGATGAACATCCCCTGGCAGGAACTAATTACCTGGATTGCTTGTCTCACTCAGATCGTATCCGTGGTTACCATGGTCGCTGTCCGTGCTCGCATCCTAGGACCACTGTGCGGATGGGTTCACATGGTGTTCTTTGTGCTGATCGCAGTTTTAGGAGGCCTCGCGGTAGCGACCTTTCAACTGGGAAGCAGTAGTTGGGCATCGTGCGGCGCGACCTTGACACTTGTCGCAGTCGGCGCCACCTGGGAGTTTCCGGCTATTCGGACCAGCTCATCGCATAATGAAATCGGATAGGAACGACGAGTCATTCCGCTTTCTGCCGCTGAATCTCGCCTAACATTCGGCGTAACAACGAATGTGCGCTCGGAAAGTTTGCCCTGTCTTACGCGGCTTAACTGGCGTCTTCGCGAAGGCCGGTAAAATCGAAAAAATCCTGCCAAACGGCGAGGCGAATTGCCGAATACGTACATCAGGCAGAAACACCGGAACCGAGGTTGCGCGGGGGGTCTGACGCAATATACTCGCCGGCGCTGCCGCCTTGCGCGCCGCCCCCCGCCTCGCCTTACCCACCTGCCGCGCTCGGAAGAGCGTCTTCGAGAGCGACAAACACAATCCCGCCGCTCTGTTCCGCGCGCCCCGCCCGTACTGCGGCGCCGGAGGTTCCGAAACCACGCGGGGTGAGGTGAGACATCGGATCGCATCATTTAGGCCAGTCCATAGGAGGGGGGAGCCATGCGACGCATAAGCATTGCGTTGGCGATTCTCGGGCTCGCCGCCGCGGCGCCGCTGTTGGCCCGAGGCGACGATAAGGAGATCGCCCGTAAAATTATCGCAAAACTAAAAGAACAGCAGGCGGCAGGCCGCCTGGAAGGTTCTGACATTGACTTAAAAGTAGAGCAAGGCGTCGTATATGTGCGTGGCCGCGTAGCCTCGCGCGAACAAGAGACGATGGTCTTGGAAACGGCGCGACTCACTCCGGGTGTAACGCAAGTCTTGCGAAACATTCAGGTAGCCACCGTGCCCGACAGCGCCCCGCCGGCGCCAATGCCGCCGGCGGCTCCCGAGACGAAAGCGATGCAACCCGCCCAGGTTGCCCAGCAACAGCCGGATTCGAAGCATTCGTCTCGGCGCAACCCTGCTGACGACGCAGCGATCCAGATGATCGTGGGCCCCTCCACGCCTCGCGCGGTCAATTTGGCCGAGGAGTCGGTGGGTGTGCTTCATGCCTCGTCCACGCAAGCCTTAGGGCAATCGCCAGGCACGCCCGCGGCTGAACATCCGGTTCAATTGGTTCAACAATCGTCGGAGCCACCCTCCGCCCTGCAGATCTATACCGAACCAGTTTCGGCAAAAGGTGAACAGCCTTCCCACATTGCCCAGGTGAGCAATATAGTCCCCGTTTCGAGCGGACGAAGCGTTGCTCAAACCACAACGGCCCTACACCACGAATCGACTTCCGCCGGTGCGTCGAAAGGGAAGTCAGCCGATGCAACGGACATGGCGATTGCCCGTCAGATCATCAACCGCCTCAAGCAAGAGCGGGAAGTAGGCAATCTAGAAGGAATGGACCTGGACCTAAAAGTCGAAAATCGCGTGGTCTGGTTCCGTGGCGCTGTTGCGTCGGCCGAGCAGGAGAAAATTGTGCTCAACGCCGCGCGCATTACACCGGGCGTTGCTAAGGTTATGAAAGACATTACTATCCGGTCGTCAACCTCGGTGGCGAACGCCGGCGACGGCTCTCACACCGTGCAAGCCGCCGCATCACAGCCGGCCGCTCCTGCCGCCGGTTTACAATCGGTGGGTCAAACGGCGCCGCAGTTGGCTCCGGTGAATCCGTATTACGCGTACCCGTACGCAGGATACTATCCAGCGCAGAACCAGTCGCCGGTACCGTTCGCTCCGGCTCAGCCGGCCTCGGCTGAATTAGCCGATGCGGCGGGCGCCACGGGCGCTGCCCCCGGTATGGCTCCGTACTGCCCGACGCCGCTCCATGCGGTCGGAGCGTTCGGGGGAGCAGGAGTGCGATACGACCATCCGCACCTACCAGCCTATGCTTGGCCGACATATGCTGCGTATCCCAACTACGCCGCCGTGACGTATCCCAAGCAGTACTCGCCCACCGTGTGGCCCTACATCGGACCGTTCTACCCCTATCCTCAGGTTCCCCTGGGGTGGCGGAAAGTGACGCTCGAATGGGATGACGGTTGGTGGCAACTCGACTTCAAGGATCAGAGCCGGCCTTGGAAGATGCGTTAAGCCTGTGAGTGACACGCGCGCGCCTCCGTCGCAACCATTGCGACGGAGGTTTTTTTGTTGAATCCGATTGCGTAGAGCCGAGTTACGGCGTCGATTTTTCAGCAAAACCGGAAAAACCCGCAAGTTCGTACCAAGTTAACGCGATAAATGTGTTAGCGACGGCGCTCCGCGCCGCTTCGCTTGGAAGCGGTCCCGCGAGTGTTGGACGATTCCCGAGGAACCACCCATGCGTCGAAAGCCTTTCTCCGCCGCCCTTGCCGTCCTCGCGGCCGTGGCCGCTGTGGCGCACGCCGGATGCATTGGCATCACCGAAGGCCCCAATCTTGGCCTGCTGGCGGTGCCGATCCCCGTCAGTCCGTACTTTCAAGACAAAAAAGAAGTCGATCACTGGTATCATGAGCGCTACGCTCGGGCGCCCATCTTGGGGCCGCTCACCGCCGGTGGTCCGACAGCAGCAATCGATCCGCCTAGTGACGACGAAGTGATGCTCGCCTTTGAGCGGGCCGCGCCGGTTTCAGGTGGTCTTCCGATGTTGCACGAAGTTCAGCGCAACAATGTGACCATCGTGAAAGAAAAGATCGCCGACTACATTGATCCGCCTCGGGTCTACCCGCTAATCGGCCCGGCTCAGTTGCACCATGCCCACTACAAGTGCACGATCTATTACACCGAGAAAGTTCGCGTGGGCTGGCCCGTCCCGCACACCTTAGTCGACCAAGACGCGGTGGAAGTGATTTACGTCGACCACAATCACCTGCACATGGTCGGAAACGTCGACACAGGGCCCGGGACACACTACTAAGTCATCGCAAGAATCAACGATTGGGGGGAAGCCCGTTCATCTACGGATGGACGGGCTTTTTTCGTTATGCGGCGACTTGTCAATGGATTTGGGTCATCTCTGACTCGGCTCGCTCCCCCAAGCGGCGAAGGAAATCAGCCAGCGTCTCTCCTGCGATTCGCTCGCTTTGATATCGCGTCAGGAGTAAATATACTTCGTTGGCAATTTGCGGTTCGGCGACCTGGCTCCGATACAGAACGTTCAGGCGATCCCCGCGCGAGTCCCCTCCGAGGTACATTGCGTACATTCCCTGGCCGCACCCCACTAGTGCAATCTCGGCCGTCGCCGTGCGAGAGCAGGCGTTGGCGCAACCCGCGATGCGCAACGAAATATTCTCCCCAGTCAGTCCTAGTGCGTTCATTTGCTGCTCCACCTGCGATAGAAAGCGCGGAAGCAGACGTTCGGCTTCTGCCACCGCGAGACCACACGTGGGGAAGGCAGGACAAGCCAACGCCCTGCGCCGCAGTGGACTAAGCTCCTCGACCATCGCCACGCCATGGGCGTGAAGAATAGCTTCAATTTTCGGGCGTTGTTCGGGCGTCAGATCGCACAGCAAAAGATTCTGTTGTGGCGTCAGGCGCACCGATGGTTGAATCTGTTCCAAGATTTCGCGCAACGCGGTTTTGGCACGGGCCGTGTCGGTATCTTCGATGCGGCCGCTAATAAGAGGAACCCCAAGAAACAAATGGCCATCGCCCTGCAGATGCCATCCAAGGTGGTCGTCATAGCTCTTAATGGCAACGCCAAGCGCTGGCGCAAGAGGACGGTCCAAATGCGCCTCTACGGCAGTGCGGAACCGTTCAACACCCCACTCAGCCAACAAATATTTTAGTCGAGCCCGGCGGCGGTCTTGGCGGCTGCTATTGTCTCTGTGGACCTTCACAATTGCGTCAATCACACGCAGTGCATCACTAGCGGAAACGAATCCGATCGGTTCCGCGAGTCGTGCAAAGGTATCCCCGCGCTGAGGCGACGTTCCCAACCCACCGCCCACGAATACGTCGAATCCTAATAATCGCTCACCTTCGACCGCCGCCACCAGGCCAACATCCTGAGTCAGCACATCGATGCAATTATCCTCCGGCAGCGTTAATCCCAGCTTGATCTTGCGTGGCAAATATATTGGCCCATAAACCGGCTCATTGACGGACGGCGACATTTCGATGGAAGGACCTTCATCCAGCCAAATGTCGTAGTACGGCGTGGCGTGAGGCGTTAAGTACCGAGAAATCTCGACGGCAAGAGATTGCAGCCGAGTTCGGATTCGGTCCTGGCGCAACGGCGCGGGGCAACACATTACATTGCGTGAAACGTCGCCGCAAGCACCGAGCGTCGTGAGGAGCGCATCGTTAATTTCGCGTATGACCTCGCGTAGCCCTCCTTTCGCCACCCCGTGAATCTGCAAACCTTGCCGGGAAGTGACTCGTACCGTCCCCAAGCCATATCGCTCGGCAAGATCCAAATGAACCAGCATTTGCCGCGCGGTCAGACGTCCACCGGGCGCTCGCGTGCGCACCATGAAAAAGTGTCTTGGGCGTTTCTCGCTGCTCGCGTCGGCCGGGGAAAGGCTAACAGATCGTTTCGCTCGTTGATCGCGGTCCTGCTGTTGGTAAACACCGTGCAATTGCAGCAGAAAGGCGTCTTCGCGAGGAAGTCGATCGCGAGTTGCGTCGTGGAGTGCTGCGGCAATATCGGGCCAGCGGCCCGACGCGTTGGACTTCCACAATTCCTGCCGAGTGAGGCGCGAGGGCACGGTCGCCTCAAACGACGAAGTAGCGGTCACCGATGCTTCCTTGACCTCTGGACTTTCCCAAGATTGAAACTGCACCCACCCAGCCGGGTTCATCCGCCCTAATTCAACGGCGAGTGGCCCCAATTTCTCTGTCGCCTCTCCCAAAAAATAAAGGATGATAT
>CAYWIS010000089.1:7265-21697 GCA_964458385.1 uncultured Pirellulaceae bacterium | reverse complement strand
CTTAGAGCGTGGGTTCCCAGCCGGGGGCGTATTCACGACTCCAATATTGCATGGCCTCGTCATCGCCCTGGATATGACCATTGGTCGGGTCGCATACGAGGGTGCGATTGGTGCGGTGCGCGATATTGCCCAGATGGCAGAGCAATGTACTCTTGTGGCCTTCGGCGATCTCGGCGGCCAGGTCCAGCGGCTTGTCGTTCCGAATAGCGGCCACGAAGTTGGCGAAGTGCTCCATCTCGCCCACGCCACCGCCTTTTACGTCTTTGATGACTTGGTTGCGCTCATCGTAGATCTTGTAGGCGCCGTTGCCACTCAATTCCAATGCGCCTTTCTCTCCAAAGAAGGTAACGAAGCCGCTGTTGGTTTCGTGACGATTGCAGCTTAGCCCTTGCCAGGAAATTTGCTTCTCTTCGGCAAATTCAAAGGCGGCCAAGTGCGTATCAGGGGTTTCTTGATCATCGTCAAACCGATATCGCCCGCCGCTCGATGTTACACGAATGGGGAAATCGACCTGCAATCCCCAACGGCAGATGTCCAGCGCATGAACGCCGTTGTTGCCCAGCTCTCCATTCCCCCAATGCCAGAACCAATGCCAGTTGTAATGAATGCGGTTGTCGAGGTACGGCATACGCGGCGCCGGTCCTTGCCAAAGTTCGTAATCCAAGTGAGACGGCGGAGTGGCGGGTTTGCCCACCCCCACCGGCCCGCGCGCGTTGTTGTAGTATGATCGGGCGCAGTAAACGCGGCCGATCACACCCTCATGAAGCGCTTGAATCGCTTCCCGTGTCTGCACCGAACTTCGTCGTTGTGTGCCCATTTGGACAGCGCGGTTGTACTTGCGCGCCGCCTCGACCATCAGTTCGCCTTCGCGGGGATTGTGACTACACGGCTTTTCGACGTACACATGTTTGCCCGCTTTACACGCGAGAATTGTGGCGGGAGCGTGCCAGTGATTCGGAGCGGCGCACGCCAGGGCATCAACTTCCTTGTCATCGAGAATGCGGCGAAAGTCGGTTATCGCTTGCGGCGCTTTGCCGGCAATGTTCGCTACGCTTTGCGCGCCAGAGGCAGCCCGATTCTTATCCACATCGCAAACATACTTGACCTCCACGCCCGGCAATTTTGCGAAACCTGTCGCCAAGGCCTGACCGCGGCTGAGACCCATCACACCAATCACGACGCGCTCGCTAGGTGAGTCTTGAGCCAGCAAAACCTGCGACGAAAACGCGAGCGCAGCGCCACCGGCGACAGATGACTCCAGAAAATGACGGCGATGGATTGAGGCAGGCATGAGTAGCTCCAAAGAAGAACGACAACAACGGCCGTTATGACCGTTCTGGTAGGACGAAAGTGGCAGGCCAAGATTACCAAAGCCGGGCCCCGAATTCAAACAAAAACTCGGCACAGATTGGCGTCTTCGAGTGATACCGACGGTTATCTGGTCGCAGTCGATAATGGTTGTCAACACCACCGGAATTGCCGCGCACGTAATTTCCACCGATAATGGGGTGACCAAACACACTCGCCGTTTGGATCGTTGCTTTATATTCGCGCTATCGGACTCCGCCCATGTCGCTCCTGTGCCGTTGCCCTTCTTGCAGCGCCAAATTCAAAGTTGATGACAAGTATGCAGGGCGGAAAATCAAGTGCCCGCGCTGTGCGACGATCACGCAAATTCCTGCGATTCCACAACAGGACGACGTGCCGCCGAGCGCATCCGCAGAACCCACGTCGTCTACTCCGGCCGTTCCGCCTCATCTTGCCGAAAACGCGCCTCCCATTACCGCTCCACCTCCCGTTGCTCCCGATCCTTCTGTTACTCTCCCTGCACCTCCAAGTCTTCCCCCGAATTCGACCGACCCATTACCAACCGGCTCCGCGTCAACGCCACCGAATGTTCCTCCCCTCGGTTCGTTCGCAATCGCTGCGAGCGAACGCCGCACTTCCTCGCGCCGTTCCCAGAAACCGGCAAAGACGTCGGTTCCCCCAAGTGTATGGCTATTGGTAGGAGCAGTAGCAGTGGTCGCCTTGCTGGCCATCGGCGGCGGCGTCTTTGGCGTAATGTGGTTGCTTCGGAAGGATGGTGGTCTGGCGACGGCAACGGCGACGTCGCGATTAGTGTTGGACTGGCCAAGCGACGAGCGCGACGCGGCGATTGTGCAGATCGACGGCCAAAAGCGAAAACTACCCGGATCAGGCGAGGTCGCCTATACATTAACGCCCGGCCAACATCGTGTCGTGCTGCAACGCCGCGGCTTTGAGCCTGTGGAAATGTCAGTCTCTCTTAAACCGGGCGAAGTGGCTCGTCGTACGCCTCACTGGATCAAAGCGTCTCTCGCATCCGGGTTCGGCGGTGCGCCAGCGGTGGTAAACGAGCCCGTCCCTGCGGGGTTCGAAGGATGGACGCAACGCTTTGACCCTGCACTGCGGCGGGCCGCCGCAGAGAAAAAAGACGTGCTCATGGCGCTCGTTGGCTCTGACTGGAGCGAACCTACGCAGCACTTAGCTCAAAACATCTTCCCCGATGTAGAATTCCACGACTACGCTTCGGAGCGTTTAGTCCTCGTGGTGATTGACCTTCCGCAATCGCAACGGGCGTATGAGCAGATTTTGGACTCGGCCCAGAATGCGATGCTCAGCGAGGAATATAGTGTCTCGGCCGATGACATCCCTGTTGTGGTCATGCTTGACGCTAAAGGAAGGCCCTACGCGATTGAACGGAATTACGAAGCAACGACCGCTCGCGCGGCGATTCGCGATCTCGACAAATGGCTCCGGCAGCGAGAAGAACGCGACCGCCTGTTTTCGCAGGTTGAGGAGTTGTCTGGCCAAGAGCGTCTCCAAGCAGCCGTCGCGTGCGTTGAATGGTTGCGAGAGCGAGGGCTAACCCGCTATTACGGCGAGCATTACCGCGCGTGGGAGCGCATTGCCTTGGAGTTGGATCCAAACAATGCAGCGGGACAGTACGAAGCATTATACGAGGCGAATTGGATGGTCCGCTGGTTCGCCGCTGGCCGCAACCGCGACACGTCTCAACTTGAGCGCCTCGTGCGCGAGTTTGATGAATGGCGAGCACAACATAAGTTTCATGACGCCGACCGGGGCGCGCGCATGCACCTCGTGGCTGCCGCCTCGATGTTCCAACTTGGCCTGAGTGACGCCGCGGCCCAGTACATTGACGAAGGTCTTAAGCATAACCCGAAAGATCAACAACTGCTGGTGCAGTTACAGGCGCTTTCCAAAGCGTTTAGCGGCGAGCTTGGCTCTGGGACTGGGTTTATCGTCGCCCCCGGATACGTTTTGACGAACCACCACGTCATTGCAGGTCCTGGGCGAGTGTTCGTATTGACGCCCGGCTCCCAGGGTGAGACGCCGGCCCGGGTTGTCGCACAAGATGAAGAACGCGACGTGGCTCTCTTACACGTCGAAGGGCCGGCGGCCGGGCTTCCGCCTTTGCGGTTGGTCAACGTACAGGCTGGCCGCGGCGCTCGGGTCGCAGCGTTTGGCTATCCCTTGGGCGACACTTTAGGCAAGGGCCTGAAGTTCACCGAGGGCGCCGTAAGCGCATTGCCAGACGCCGAAGGCGAGAACGTGTATTTGCTTGACCTGCGGGTTAACCCGGGCAACAGCGGTGGACCACTGTGTGATCAGTATGGCCGGGTCATCGGCATGATTACCGCCAAGAGCAGCATCAGCCAGGACGTCGATAGCTACGGCATGGCCCTTCCCGGAAATGTGCTGCACGAATTTCTCGAGAAAGCGCTCCCCGGCTGGACGCCGCCTAACACGGAAACGCCGGGCCAACGTTTGGAATGGGATGAAGTTGATCGCGCCGTGAGTTCCTCGGTACTTATGATCGTTAAGAAACGGTAGACACTTGGGCACTACCTCGTTCGGCTCCCATTAGACTTAGTCCATGTGGCGATTCAGGCAAGGCCAATGGTCCGCCGATACGGCATCGGCGTGAGACACTTACGACGATGATCGCCACTTTATCAGGTACGCTTGGAGACCGCTCTCTCACCTACGTAATTCACGCGGTGCGGGCCATCGGTAGCACCCCCAATTTCGCGGTTCCGAAACGACGTTCTGTAGCAAGCGTTTCCCACATCGCGGCGCCGCCCCCGTACGCCGGTGGCGGTTACGGAGTCCCTCACTAAGTGCTCAAGCCCCTAGGGGGCAACTGTCCCACAAGCGAGCTTGCCGAAACCGGCATCTTCAAGGATTTGCGCTAAGACCGCGGGCAACGAGCTGAAAGGCAGTTATGCGCCTTGCGATTCCGCATCCCAAGTTTCAGGAGAAAACTCCGTCTCAACGTAGAGCGAAGCCAATTGACGGGGGGCTGCGGGGGATCAAGTACGAAGGCGTTGCGGTGTTACTCGGCCTGTTGTTTTCCGCCGACCGAAATCAAATGTGATAGCGTACGCAAGTACATTCGACCGCCGGCAATGGCAGGTGTGGAGCGGCTTGGTTCACCCAAGGGGTTCTTTGCAAGTAACTTGAACTGCTTGTCAGCCGCCAGAACCACAACGACACCCTCTTCGTCGATGCAGTAAAGCTTGTCCCCCACGCGCACGGGCGAGCCAGAGAAGGTTCCTCCCACACGTTCGCGCCAGTAAACTTTGCCAGTTGCCGCCTCGATGCACGAGACAATCCCCGCATCGAACCAGAGAAACGCTAATTGGTCTTTGCCGACAACACACGGCACATACGGCGCTTGCCGCTTGATCTCGTAAGCGATGGCCGGTGACGGCTCTGGCCGAATGGCGACCACGTAATTTGTAGCGAATCCGCCCTGGCCGGTCGAACCAAAAATCACCCCGTCCACGATCGCAGGCGAACTCACGGTGCGCATGGAAAACGCATTGGCGACTTTCCAATTTTCCTTGCCTGTGCGGGGATCGAGGCTATAAACACCTTCGGCGGTACTGGTGCAGATTAACTGATCACGGCCGTCCGGACCTCGATAAATGCACGGCACGCTGTACGACACCACTTCGCTGATGCGGGGCGTTTTCCACCGCAGTTCCCCGGTGCGGCAGTCAAAGGCCATCACATAGCTCTCGCCTGGTTTCTTCGCCTCTCGCGCTCCGTCCTGGGAATTGTTGAGAATCACCAAATCTTCATAAAGTATCGGCGACGTGCCAAACCCGTGTTGGCTGACCCACGGCCCTAAGTCTAGGCGCCACACCTCACGTCCCTCGTGATCGCAGGCAAGTAGGGTTGTTTCGTCAGGAGTGGACCATGCCACGTAGACGCGCTCTGCATCGACCGCCGGCGTACACGATGCGTAACTACTCCGAGCGTGGATGGGGTGCGGCTGCGATGGATACGATCGACGCCAACGTATCTTGCCCGTCGTCGCGTCCAAACACAGGACGTAGCGGGTGGCGTCCTTGGCATCGGCGCTCAACACAAACACCTTATCGCCCCAAACCACGGGCGACGAATTGCCAACGCCAGGCAGCTCCGTTTTCCAATTAAAGTCCTTTTCGGAAAACTCGACGGGAATCGCCGTTTCTTCACACTCGCCCGAACCGTTTGGTCCTCGAAAGCGAGTCCATTCTTGCGCATGGAGGCGCTGCGTTTCCGTCAGGACCAACATGGCGACGATGAGTAAGCGAAACGACGTAGTCATAGTAGTATGAGCGCCGCGTCAACGAGCGGCAGTTGAAGGTTGCACAATTGCGTAGGAAGTTGGACTGCGCAACAGAAAAAGATAACCAACGGCCACAACACACGCCAGCATTTATGTGCGGTGCAAGGCCAGCGAGAGCGACTCTTGTTGTTTGGCAAGCCAAGTGATTTGCTCGACAATTCGCCACTCCATCCAGCGGCGGTCAGGATCATCGCCCGCGGCGCCAATGTAGCCCACGTGCCCTCCGCCTTCGGTTATATGCAGGCGAACCGCGTCGGAGTATGTGTAACATTGAAAAATCGTCGCCGGCACCAACGGATCATCGGCCGCCGCCAAGATCAACGTGGGAACGCGCACTCTGGCCAGCAAGGGTCCAGAACTCGCTTGCTGGTAGTAATCGTCGGCGTCGGCAAAACCAGCCAAGGGTGCAGTCACCCAATCATCAAACTCGTAAACGGTTCGGGGTCGCCGTGTTAACTCGCGATGGTATGCGTCGGGCAGCTCACAGCGTCGGTTCTCCAATTGCAACAATAGCGAGCGAACGAAGCGGCGGTCATAGATCGTATTCACGCCGCTTGCAAGATTGCGGCATGTAGCTGCAAGATCGATCGGCGGGGCTACGGCAATGATAGCGCGAAGGTACGATGGCGCAGCGTCCCCCATCTCGCCGACCATCTTCAGGATAATATTGCCCCCCATTGAAAAGCCGATGACGAAAACCGGCGAACCAGGACACACCGCCGCCACGGTCGTTAGCGCAGCCGCTGCGTCTTCGCTCCGTCCGGCATGCAAGGGACCGCGCGCCAAACGTGCTCCAGCACCGCAGCCTCGCAAATCCATGCGGAAAGTTCGAATCCCCCGAAGCCTTAGCTTATCGGCAGTTCGGGCCACATAGGGTGATGCGTGCGAACCGCTCAGACCATGAAGAAGAAGCACCGCGGGATCTCCCAGGCTCCACGTTTCGGGTCGATCATCATGAAGCAGAATTCGGTCGCCGTCCGCAAGCAACGCTTCATGACGCGCGGCACAATACGGCGGTACCGGTCCCCACCAGTAGGCGCCCACAATCGTCTGAAGATGGCCGTTCCGCAAGAGCGCATGTGGCCGGAACTTTGGGATGTCGCAAAAAGCAGAAGTAGGATCGATCGTCCGAGAATTCATGAGTTCTGCGGGCCGAGTTGAGCAAAGCAGGTGAAGCGCCGAAAACGGTCCGACGTCGTCGCCGCCTATTGTACGATGACTTCCCCCTTAGGGCGATAATCCCCCTACGCTTCGGAGTACATGGACGACAGCAAATCCGCTCGTCCGCCTAGAAACATCCCGCTCAAAAGTGTCTGTGTACGAGATTGATCAATCGCAAATTTAAAAGTTCATGGATATTGCGTGTAAAAGGAACTACGCTATCTTAGGAAACACTCCTTGATGTCGCTTCTTTGAGAAAGGAAATGTATGACGAAGATGAAGATGATTTTGACGGGAGTCGCTTGTGCGTTCGCTATGATCGCGCTGGCGTCGGATGCTCAGGCCGGTTTGCACCGTGTGGCCTGCCCGCCGCATGCAGGCGCGGCGTGCTTCGTGCCTGATTGCTGCCCGGCACCCTGCCCACCGACGAAGACGTTGGTGTTGAACGTGACGAATCCCGCATGCTGCCATGACCACGCTTGCGTCAAAGTCTGCGTACCCGCCTGTTGCGATGGTCCTCCCAAGGTGTGTGCGCGCTGTGGAATTCTTGGTCGCGGAATCGTAACCTACGAATGGTGCTGCGGACACCGTGTAACCGTGGTGTTCACCGCGCGGGGAACCGTTCGGGTTCGATAACGTGAGGTGCTTGTTGTTCCCTCGTTGTAACGGCGGTATCTTGAACCGCCGTTGACCGCCAGTTTCATGCGAACGAGGAATGACTTGTCGCCAGCCAAGCGTCACAAGAAAAAGAAACGCCGTCTCGAGTCTCAAACTCGCGTCCCAATCCCGCGCGAAGAAGAACATTCGCGCGGCGTCGAAGCAGCGACCGTATTCTGGATGCTAACCGCGGTGGCGACCCTGGCGGCCGAAGGCGTTGCAGGCGCCGCCTTTCTCTTTTTGCGGTGGTTCCCGCTCAATCCTCAAATTCCCACTGCTCTCAACGCGCTGCCAGGAGTACTGTTGTTGACGGCGCTTGTCACGGGAACTCTCTGCTTGGCCATGACCGAGGTTGTGCGTCGTCTTCGCCGCACACCTCCACCCTTGTCGATAACTGGCACGGCTGTGGCCATTGGCGTTAGTCCCTGGGCCATTTTCTTGTTTGCATGGGCGTTGGCGAGCAGATAGGCCATCGCTCCAATCGTCTCGTTTGGCGACCTGTTGTCGACTTACGCCTGACTCGGAGAAATTGCTTGCATTCTTCGCGGGCTGCGCTTCCAATAAATCGCACTTGATGTATTTGCAAGAAACGCGATGTTGGGAGAAGTCACCATGTGTCAGGCCAGAAGTCGGCTATTGGCCGGATCGCTCTTCTTCGGCTCCCTAGTTGTCCTGGCGGCATCGGGCGTCAGCGCGCAAGACGAGGAGTTGTTTACTAAGACGCTTAACGTCAAAGTTCCGCATATCTCAACCGATCCAAGCGTCCGCTGGGACTACGACATCGTCTATGTCCGAGCTCGACGCGCTGGCGACGAAACGCACAAGCGGTTCTATACCGACTTTTCCCAACCGGTGACGATGGAGCCAGGCGCCGATTTGATGCTGTTGCATCCTAATGGCTCTGAGGAAGTTCTCGTCGAAGGCGGCCAGGGGTCAATTACCGACCCCGTGGTGTCGTTTGACGGAGAGTGGGTCTATTACGTTCACATCTATAATCTCCAGAGGGCGAATCAATGGAGCCCTCCGCGGGAAGGCTCCGACATCTTCAAGATCCATGTGCCGACACGGAAAATTGTCCGACTGACGAATCAGAAGTTTTCGCCTAATACCGGCGCAGCCGAATGGTCCAGCGACTTCCGCAAAAATGAGGACGGCAAGACCTGGTTCGATTACGGCGTCTTCAACATGGGACCGCACCCATTGCCGGGCGGCAAGATTGTATTCACCAGTAATCGCGACGGATTTCGTCCAGCGAAGGGCTATCCCGCCATCGCCTTGCAACTATTCGTGATGGATGATCGCGATGAAAGCATCGGCGAGGACGAGCATCCCACCAATCTGGAGAAGATTGGTCATCTTAACATCTCCGGCGCGTTACACCCGGTCGTGCTGAAAGATGGCCGCATCATGTACAGCACACTGGAATCTCAGGGCGTGCGCAGCGAAATCCTCTGGGGCGTTTGGACCATTCATCCCGACGGGACGAACTGGAATCCTTTGGTAAGCGCCTTCGATCCTGGGAGCGCTCCCAACGGTTTCCACTTTCAAACACAACTCTCGGATGGTTCGCTTGTCATCGAGGAGTACTACAACCAGAACAACAGTGGCTTTGGGGCCTACATTAAGATGCCCCCAACGCCTCCCGAAGGATACGCCGGCTTTGGTCCAGCGTACATACACGATCCTCGCAACAAACCGTGGCGTTTCGGACGATTTGAGAATGGCCGGCCCAAGTGGTATCGCATGCCGTTCATGCCCACGGGATCGGTGTCGCTAACGCCGTTCTCCCACGGTTTGGAAGGCCCTGCCGATCCATCCGTGTATAACGACCGCAATTCACCTAGGGTGGGAAAGTTTACGCATCCTTCGGGAGCGCCCGACAACCACCTGCTCACGGTTTATTCACCAGGCCCGGTCAATCATCAGTACACGTTTCTGCCGCAGTTGGACGGCGGAATCTACCTGATCAAAAACGGTGAGATCGTTGAAGAACCGGCTCAGATGCTATTGATCAAAAATGATCCGCGGTACAACGAAAGCTGGCCGCGGGCATTGGTTCCCTACCGCCGGATTTACGGCGTCGACGAGCCTGCGCGCCTGCCTCCATTGGCCAACGATGGCTCTATTTCCAAGCATCTGCCCGAAGGGACGCCCTTTGGCTTGGTCGGCACATCAAGCTTTTACAAGCGAGAGAGCTACCCCAATGGCGTTGTTCCCGAGGGCTCAGTCACGGCGGGCTATGCGGGCGGCAATGATCCCTGGAAAGGACTGGACGCCTTCACCAGTCACGGTAACGGGATGCCGCTCAATATGCACAACCAAGGAGGCGATGTTGGGCTTTACACGAACGACGAAATTCATGCCGTGCGTTTGCTAGCGATGGTGCCCACAACCGACCGCCATCGCGGCGCGAACACCGGCCGCCGTTTCTATAGTCACGCCATGGAGCGTCTTCGGATCCTGGGTGAAATCCCCCTTCGAAAATTTGAAGGGGGCAAGCAGCCCTTTGACCCCGATGGAAATCCCGACACAAGTTTCCTCGCGAAAATTCCCGCTGACACTGCCTTCACCTTTCAAACGCTCGACAAACGCGGGCTAGTGCTCAACACCGCTCAAACCTGGCATCAATTGCGTCCTGGTGAAATGCGGGTCAATTGCGGCGGTTGCCACGCGCACAGCCAAGAGCCAACGCCGTTTGAAGATACCGTGGCGGCTCACGACGATTATCCCGTGTGGGACCTGGTGAACACAACGCCGCTCATCACATCCAAGTCGCTCGACGAATCCAAGACTCAATGGAGCGTCGCCGACGACGTCGGATTGCGTACGATGGACGCAGAAGTGTTGAATGTTGAATACTTCCGCGATGTACAACCAATCCTTCAAAAGAGTTGCGTCGCTTGCCACACGTCGAAAGAGGGCAAAGAGCCGGCTGGCAACCTGGACTTGGACGCCGATCACGAATGGATCGACATTCCACACATCACTCGAGTTCCTGGAACCTATTACCGCTTGGCCGCTGACGAAGCAGCCAAGTTCGGCCACAAACCCATTGGATACGACAGTTGGGGTTATCCCAACGCCTCGCGATATATTCGCAAACTGCAATCCCGGCGCAGCCTGTTGATCTGGAAAGTATATGGCGAGCGATTGGACGGCTTCTCAAACGATGATCACCCATCCGAGTCGAAACCTGGCGCCCGCAATCTAACCCAAGCGGGAAAAGCGGTCGACCTTGCGAAGAATCGAAGCCGCTGGGACCTCGATTTTGTAGGTAGCCCCATGCCGCCGCCCGAAGCGGTGAAAACCGGCAAAGTGCAGCCACTTTCGGATGAGGATCGACGCACTTTGGCCCGCTGGATTGACCTGGGTTGCCCCATCGATCTCGACTATTACACGGCGGTACACGGCAAGCAAAGTTTTGGCTGGATGCTCGATGACAATCGGCCGATTCTCACGGTAACCCTTCCGCGGGCCGGAGCAAATCCGCCGCTGAATCGCATCTTGATCGGGGCTCACGACTACTACTCAGGCCTCGACGAGCCGAGTTTTCACATTACTGCCGATTTTGTGGTCAATGGCCTCGCGCCGGGAGAAAATTTGGCCGGACACTTGCAACCCAAATCACAAGGCGTTTGGGAACTGCCTCTGAACAAACCTATTCAATCTTTGAAGCGAGGCGTCTTGACCGTGGCTGTGAAGGACCGCGTCGGCAACACGGCGCGCATTGAACGAACCTTCTCTATTCAACCCTAACGAGAGAGCGATTCTCATTGCAGCCCTCACGCGCACCGATGAGCTTCGAGGGCCTTATGCGTTCCCCGCGTCGTGTTCAGCACCGCGGGAGCGTCGATCACTATGCCCCAGTTCCTTCGCTGGGGCGATCACGTCGCGCACGCGCTGTTTGAGTTCCTTGATTTCGGGAAAGCCACCATCGGCGGCGCGAGACCAAATCAGTTGCTCTCCAACGCGCACCTCAAAGATTCCGCCTTGACCAGGAATCAACGCGATCTCGCCGACTTCCTTTTCGAATGTCGTCAAAAGTTCCTGCGCCATCCACGCGGCTCGCAGCATCCAGCGGCATCCGGTGCAATAGACAATCTCGATACGGGGTTGTCGGACCATGAGCAACAAATCTACTTGACCTCTCGTCGCCGCAACTCGATTGGACCTTGGCAACAATCGCAAGGCTTTAGTTCGTACATGGCGATCGCGCAGATATCGCACCAATAGTCAATTTCGTAACGTTTGCCGTTTTGAAGCTCCACCACACGTATGATTTGCAGTAACGGCGTGTGCTCAAAACGCCGGGCGAGCAGTTCGACTTTCATGGCGCGCAAGCGCGCATCGCGGCGAAATGCGCGGCCGCGAACATCCTCCACCAACGGCAACAGCCGACCATCGTCCGTTTCCAGCGCAAGGATGCGTTTCTCCGCCTCGGGCACGCTGTTGATTCCATAGCGCCGCGCCAGCGCCTCACCCAGCCACACGACTCGGCCCTGTTCGACGATGTTTTCTTGCTTGGGCTTCTCAGGTGGTACACCGATTCTGTCGTCCGCGGCGAGACCACCAACGCACCCAACGAACAACAAGGCGAGCGCCGCAGAGAAACCGATAATCGTTTCGCCAATCCTAGATTGCATTTCGCACATGCGGCTTACTCGGCGACATGCCCCGCCACCACAATATCGAGCGGCAGCTTGGCCGTCTGGCCGCCTACCTTCGTTTGTGCTTCAAGACGAACGATCCACCAATCGTTGGCCTCATTCTGGGCAATGGCCGGATAGCTTTCCGTTTTCTCGGGTAGTTTGAGTAGCGCTAGGATGGCAGGATGATTGGTTTCGGCCGCATTGGCGCTCCGTTCGTTGAGGTTGGCAATCTCTACAGGAGCAGCAGATTGATCATCCTCAACCTTGCTCAAGAGCAGGAAATCTCGCGTGGGAAACGTGCCGACGTGCGCCCCATCGACCGGCTGCAATCCGTACCGCATGGTGTACGTTCCCGCAGCGATTTCCTGATCGCGGAAGTCGCTGCCTTTACGCGGGTAGTGGATGACGCCAATCAATTGCCCGTGCTGAAAGGGGTACTGAACCCCGCCTCCGAGCACTGCGTCCGCTTTGGTTTCTATTTCCTTGCATAGCCAGATCGTGCATACAGTGCGGTTCGTTCCGCGGACAACTTTAACGCCCGAGGGTTCCAGTTTGGAAGCAATTTCCGAACTTAACCCATCAGCCGGAGCCGCTTCGTCGACTGTTTCCACGCGATGCTCCACAGCCAACGTGAAGCTCGGTACAACCAACAAGGCCGCAAGAGCAAACCAGGTAGGAAAATGCATGGGAGGCGCTTTCTCAGGGGAGATTGACAAACGACTCGCTTTGGCTCCCATTATACAAGCCCGCGACGGCGCGAACAAATTGCGCTGGTTCGTGGTCGGGCACGCCATCGCTGCCGGCGCACGCCTCTGGTTCGCTCCCATGTTCAACATATCGCCATGAAAATTACAGGCATCGAGACGCTAGTATGCCACGCCCGCATGCGCAATTGGATTTTCGTCAAAGTCCTTACTGATCAGCCGGGACTTTACGGCTGGGGCGAAGCCACGCTGGAATGGCACACGCGAGCCGTGGTGGGCGCCATTGAAGATTTGGCCGAACTGGTAGTCGGCGAAGATCCCACGCGCGTCGAGCACCTGTGGCAGATGATGTACCGGCAGCACTTCTGGCACGGACATGGCATCGTCCGCAGCACCGCAATTTCGGGCATCGATATCGCACTTTGGGATATCGTGGGAAAAGTCGCCGGCATGCCGTGCGCCAAATTGTGGGGAGGTCCGGTACGCGATTACGTTCGCACCTATTGCCACCTGGGCGGGGGCCGAATGGAGGACTTTTACGAAACTCGGGCGGACGACGCCCGGCGTTTCGCCGAGTTGGCCCAGCGCGCCGTCGAAGACGGTTATACAGCGTTCAAAACGATGGCCGTGCCCCCTACGATGCCACTGGAAGGATTAAAGCCGATTCGCACCGCCGAAGCCGCCGTAGCCGCAATGCGCGAAGCTGTGGGTGAAGAGATCGATATTATGGTCGATTGTCATGCCCGCCCCTCGCCGGCGATGGGTTTGAAGTTCGGTAAAGCATTGGAGCCTTATGGCCTCTATTTCTTTGAGGAGCCCTGTTGGCCCGAATGCCTGGATGGCCTAGCAATGATTAATGCGTCGTTAACGACGCCGGTAGCCACCGGCGAACGTATGACTAGCTTGAGCGAATTCCGCGAATTGTTTGCCCGTCGCGGATGCGAAGTCTGCCAGATGGACATCACCCACTGTGGCGGGATCACCGGAGCGCAGCGGATTGCGGCCCTAGCCGAAGCACACCGCATTGCCTTGGCTCCTCATAATCCTCAAGGTCCGGTCAGTACGGCGGCGTCGCTCGAGTTTGGCTTTTCCCAACCGAGCTACATCATTTGCGAAACCGTCCACCAGGACGTACCGTGGCGGCAAGACGTGGTACAGGAAGGCTTTACCGTTGAACCCGAGGGCCGGATT
This sequence comes from uncultured Pirellulaceae bacterium, assembly GCA_964458385.1. Lineage (GTDB taxonomy): Bacteria > Planctomycetota > Planctomycetia > Pirellulales > Pirellulaceae > JAHWKS01. The sequence continues at coordinate 7,676 of CAYWIS010000089.1, read as the reverse complement.
GTGCGTCCCAATACCCGGCCAGGTTTGGGCATCGAAATTAACGAAACCGAAGTCAAAAAGCATCCGTTCCAACAGGAACTACCGCAACGGGTGTTCTACCCAGACGGCAGTGTGGGAGATTGGTAACCTCCAGTAGAATTCTCAACTTTCGACGGAACGAAAGGATGAGAAATTCCGATGATTACGGTAGCACCGACGGCGCTCCGTTCATATCAACAAAATCCGGTGAACCTGGACGCGAAATCCGCCGTCTCCCAATTGCCGCCCGCCCTATGCATCGCTATTATGGGAGAAAAATTGGGCGGCACGATTCATTCGTCCACGCCAGGGTAGCTCAGTTGGTTAGAGCGCCAGATTGTGGATCTGGAGGTCCTGGGTTCGACCCCCAGCCCTGGTACTTGTTTTAGCGAC
>CAYWIS010000089.1:2724-7255 GCA_964458385.1 uncultured Pirellulaceae bacterium | reverse complement strand
AAACAGAGTTTTGATGATAAATTTTGTGCTGTTTGTTGATGTGTTTGTAGTGTTTGCGTCCCCCTGCCATGTTAATTGTTTTCGCGACCGGAATACTGTTTTCCGTCTCTTTTTGCTTTGAAACAAAAAACGCCGAGGTGGGAAACCGCCTCGGCGTTCTTCGTTGGATAACGACTCTCGGTCTTACACAAAAAGCTCTTTGATCACCTTGCCGCTGTTGGCAATCTTCATGGGACGGCCACTGCGGCTGGTGAAGGTCGTCTCCAGGCTGATTCCCAAAGCCTTGCAAATCGAAGCCATCACGTCTTGCGAGGTGTAGGGCTCGGTTTCCACGCGCGTGCCATCTTCGTTTGTCGCGCCAATAGCGATGCCGCCCTTCATGCCGGCTCCGCCCACGACCACACTCCACGACCGCGCCCAGTGATCGCGTCCGGCGTTGCCGTTGATGCGCGGCGTTCGGCTGAATTCACCCATCCAAATAATCGCGGTGTCTTGCAGCCGGCCGCGGCTTTCCAAATCTTCAATCAAGGCGCTCATCGCCCGATCGAGGATCGGCAGCTTCTCATCCGCAAGGGTCGGGAAAATCCCCTGGTGGTTATCCCAACCGCCGAAGTCAACTTCAACAAACGGCACGCCCGTTTCGATCAAACGGCGAGCCATCAAGCAACCGCGCCCAAAGGCGTTGTCGCCGTAGCGTTCGATCATTTCACGCGGCTCCTGATTGACCTTGAAAGCATCCATTTGCTTGCTGGTCATCAGGTTTAAGGTTTTCTTGAGAATCTTCTGGTGATCCTCAGCGGCGACGCCACGATTCTCGGAGATGAAGCCTTTTTCAATCAACTCCAGCGTGGCCATGCGTTGCATTAGACGGGTATCGTCGATACCCATTTGCAGGTTCCGCACTTGGCCATTGCTGCTCACCGTGAACGGAGCCCAGGCCATGCCCAAGAATCCCGGCCCAACACTACCGCCGCCAATCGCGATAAACGGCGGGATTTCTAGATCGGGGCGTTGATCGATCAACTCGTGGGCGATCACCGCGCCGTAGCTGGGATGTTCGATATTCGGGCTGGGCACGTACCCGGTGTGCATATAGTAATTACCGCGGCCGTGATCCGCCTCGCGAGTGCTCATTGAGCGAATGATCGCCAAGTGATGCATAACCTTGGCGGTCATCGGCATATGCTCGCAGATCTCCACGTCGCCTGAAGTTCGAATCGGCCGGAACGGGCCGCCGGTGCTGGCGCCGGGCTTGAGATCCCAAATATCCATGGTCGACGGACCACCGCCCATCCACAGCATAATCGCCGCCTTGGCGTTCTTTTGCAAAGTGGCGGCGTTAGCGCGAATCGCTTGTCCGAATGTCAACGCCGGAATGGTCATCGCCGAAGCGCCCGCCAAATGCTTCATAAAGTGGCGGCGCGACATGCCGCGGGGAGTAGCCATTTGCATTGCTGGAATACCCTTCGTTCGTGGGATTGCTGGAGAAAGTGGACTTCAGAGCGTTAGTGGTTCATGATGAATTCGTTGCTGTTGAGCACCGCCCACCACATGTCTTGAAGGGCGGCGACCGCATCGCCTTTACGAGCAACCAGCAACTTATTGGCGATATCCAACTCGGCTCGGTTGGGCTTACGAGCCAAGCCTGCCAGAAACAGGTAGTCGATCTTCTGTGCGTTGGAGAGTTTGCTATTGGCGATTTTCCACAAGAAACTTCCCTGCTCCCCGCTGGTGGCCTTCTTGATGAGATCGCCGTTCATCATCATCAAGGCCTGTGGAATCGTTCCGTTGAACGTCGTGGCTTCCGTTCCTTCATCGTTACCAAAGGCGATGACAAACTGGCTTAGCCATTCACGTTTGGCCTTTTCCTGCTCCTCGTAACTCGCCTGCGTCTCTTGCGCGTGGGTGGCGACCAAGAGCGACTCGTAAAGCTGCTCGGCGGTCATCTGCCGCAAATAGAAGTGGCTGAATCGAGGCGGTTCACCTAACGTGGGATCATCGGACTTGTTGCCCGCCGTAATCTTGCTCGAGAGCGAGTAGGCCTCGCTGAGCGTAATCCACTTAATAAGGTCTTTGATATTGAAGCTGCTTTCGCGGAACTGTTGACCGAGGTACTCCAACAATTCGGGATGAGTCGGCGGGTTATGCGGGCCCATGTCGTCAACAGGCTTGGTGAAACCATACCCAAGGAAATGAGCCCAGGTGCGGTTAACCATCGTCTTGGGCAGGTACTCCGAGGCGACCATCAGCTTCGCCAACTCCTCGCGACGATTTACATCCTCCAAGTACCCGCTGGGAGAAATCGACGACCCGTCTACGAACACCGGATAGGCGACTTTCATTTCGCCATTCCGCAATTCGTAAAAGATCTCAGCTTGTTCGGGATCTCCGCTCTCGCCGCCAAAGTCTTCGTTGGCTAGCCGGGCCGACGCGATGTCATTCGTGCCGGGAACGAACTCGCGCAACGCCCGCGTCTGACGGAAGAAGGCGTTCATCTCCCAGAACTTTTGTTGCTTCCATTCATTGAACGGGTGATTGTGGCACTGGGTGCATTGAACCTGCAAACCGAGGAAGATCCTGGCGGTGTCCGCCGTCGCCAGAGTGGCATTTTCCTCTAACTTGCCAATAAGGAAATTCACCGCGCCATTAAAGTCTTCCGAGCCTGGCGAGTTGACCCCTGTGGCCGAAATCAACTCGTACACCATGCGGTCGTACGGCTTATTGCGGGCGAAGGAGTCACGCAAGTACTTCTGCATGCCGGGACGGCTGATGAGCGTGTTGTCTTCGGTACCGCCACTACGCCCAATGAGAATATTGGTCCACAAGGTTGTCCAATTGCGGGCGTACTCCTCCGTATACTTTTCGTCGTAGAGAAGCTTATCAACTAGCTTCGCTTTCTTGTCGGGGGCGCTATCGGAAAGAAACTCGTTAAGCTCTTGAACCGTAGGTACGCGTCCCAAAACATCAAGATACACACGGCGGCACCACTCCCCCTCGGTGGCGGGAGGCGACGGGGTCAATTGCCACTCGGCCCATTGGGCACGAATCTCTTCGTTGATCTTACGAACTTGCGGAATACCGTAATCCTGTGGGCCCGCCGACTGCCGGGCCGCTCGTGAGCGAGACTGAGCTTCGGCAGAATTCACCGTCAAGGTGAAGGCCATGGCGGCCACGATTCCGAGTCGTGTCGCCACTGTAATTCCGCATAGGCGCTGCATTGATGTGTTGCTCCTGAATTGATTTGGTGTCGCCAACACCACCCTAAAAACGCCTTTGAAGGCGGTTTGTACTCAGAAAAAATTTGTTAATTCGCGCCAGAGGCGACGACGAGAAGTCGGAAAATGCTTCGCCTCACAAATCGCGAAAAACAGCGAAGAATATTCCCCATGTCCCGTGTATCGGACTGAGTACAATGTGTTGCATTATGCAACACTTCTGCAAAACCACGCGCGCAAAAAACAACAGGCGAGTAGAGAAGAGGTGTATACCTGCTCCTCGAACTCGCCTGTTAGTTTGCGAAAAACCTCGGCAATGACCGCGTTAAGCGCCTCTTCTTCTCTATCCGAACGCCTCTCTCTGTTCGCTCGGAAACACGCTAAGTCAAAGCTCGAAAAAGGTTTCCGCGATCGTCACTCGTGGGAACGCCACTTCTCGGTTCCGGCCCCAACCCGTGCTCTTCTCTCAACCGGCCCCGGAACTTGGGATTGGTTAGGATGGGGCAAGCCCGATTGCGATTTTTGATGTCGCAAAGCGTGTGCCAACAAGACGCAGCCGCAATTTTGGCAGAAGCTTCAGGTCGGAGATATCTCGCCTCACCCCGTCACCTTAGGCGATTCCATTCCTAAGGACACGACAACCCACCCATCGGTTCAATATCTCAAGATCACACCCCATTACCCCCCCACTATAAGGAGGGCAGGAAATACTAGCTTTCTTTTCCTCGATTACTTCCCGATTCGTGATAGATCGCGTGGCCTATTCTAGGGCCGTCACAACCCCTGCGATAATGCGGCGCACTCCACCATGAGATGACACAAGCAACGCCCCGTCTTCGTCCAGGCCGCAACAAAGGCCGCCGACCCTTTCCTGCCCCACTTCGATAACGACGCGCCGCCCCGTCAGTACACACCGTCGCCGCAGGTCTTCAATCAGCAACCCCAACTCGGAGTCAGGAGACATCACTCGACGGTATAACTGCTGAAGCACAAGAGTCAGCACCCGCGAAAGGTTAAAGAGGGCGCCCGAAAAGTCGACAAGCGAAATAGCGCGTTCGGCAATTTCCGAGGGTGCATCAGTAAGGGAGTTGTTGACGTTAATTCCCACACCAATGACCAGCCGGTCGCCACGTCCGGCCGATTCCACCAGAATGCCGCTCACTTTCTTGCCGTTCAAATGCACATCGTTCGGCCATTTGACGCCGACCTCGGCCTGCGGCATCAAACTGGCAATGGCGTCGGCTACAGCTAACCCTGTCGCCAAGGAAGCTAACGAGCGCCGCTCGCGGGGCAAACACGTTGCATCGCCATCCACC
>CAYWIS010000089.1:0-2714 GCA_964458385.1 uncultured Pirellulaceae bacterium | reverse complement strand
CACCACTACGGAAAACGTCAAAGCTCCTTCGCTGGACCACCAATGATTTCCGCCGCGGCCACGCCCCGCCGTTTGCCGCGCCGCCAACACGAGAATTGGGGCTCGCTCAAGCTCGCTTTCCGCCAAGTTCAGCGCAACCGTGTTGGTTGACCCCGTTTCCTCCAAGTAGACAATGTGTCGAACAAAGGTTTCGCGCTGGAGCCGGTCAAGGTCAAAGGGGATCATGACGCATCCTTTCGCCATGGTGTATCGGGCCTTTGCTCCGCGGCGTTCGCCGCACGCGCCAAGACAAACAACAAATCGCTTAGCCGATTAAGGTACTCAACGATTTCCCAACGCACCGTGTCTCGTTCATTCATCACAGCAACCACACAGCGTTCGGCGCGGCGACATACGGTGCGAGCCACATGCAACACGGCTGCCAAACGAGTGCCGCCCGGCAAGATAAACTCTTTGAGGGGAGGCAGACGGCTTTCGTATTGATCGATTACGCTCTCCAAGTGTTCAACTGCTACATTGGAAACGAGATAGTGCTGCTTCTCTGGGTCAGGCGTCGCCAACTCGGCCCCCAAGGCAAATAATTCGTGTTGAATCTGCGTCAACACTTGATCCATATCCTCCGGCGGCACCTCGGCTCGGGCTAATCCCAACAACGAGTTGAGCTCATCCACCGTCCCATAGGCTTCAATGCGAGGATGGTCCTTTCGCACCCGCGGACCGGCGAAGAGCCCCGTTTCCCCCCGGTCGCCGGTTTTGGTGTAAATTTTCATGGAGTACAATCATTCCTAAACGCACAACCCTGACTGCACGCCTGCCCGCCAGGTTGCCAAGACAAGGTCACCGCATGAGTCGAGCTGCACTCGTCGTTCTCTTGTTTGCATGCGCCGGAAACTCGGCGGTTGCACAGGAGCCGGAACTTTCGCCGTTGGAATCCCAGTTCCTGTCTAATGTTCGACAGGTCACTCGTGGATTCGTCAAGGCCGGAGAAGGCTACTTCTCGCCTGATGGCAAGACGATCATCTATCAGGCGGTCCCGCAGGAGTATCCGTTTTACCAGATTTACACCCAGTCGCTCGACGGCGGAGAGCCCAAATTGGTGAGCACCGGGCGAGGTCGCACCACCTGCGCCTATTTCTCGCCCGATGGCGAAAGGATCTTATTCGCGTCGAGCCACCTTGATCCCCAACTTGCTGAAACCGAAGCCCAAGCCCGCCGACAGCAGGAAGAGGACCGCAAGTCGGGTCAGCGGCGACGGTACTCTTGGGACTTTGATCCCTACATGGACATTTTCGACATGCCGCGCAACGGGGGACCGTTACGGCAGTTAACGAAAGCTCATGGCTATGACGCCGAAGGCGCCTGGTCGCCTGATGGAAAAAAGATTGCCTTTTGCAGCGATCGTGACGGCGATCCCGACATCTATATTATGAACGCCGATGGGTCCGAGGTGCGGCAAGTGACCAACGCCCCTGGATACGATGGTGGGCCATTCATCTCGCCTGACAATCAATGGATTGTATTCCGGAGCGATCGCAAGAAAGAGAATTACCTGCAGATTTACGTGATCGGCGTTGATGGAAAGAACGAGCAGGCGCTGACCGATAACGAGGGCGTCAATTGGGGGCCGTATTGGCATCCCACGCAGCCGTACATCATTTGGTCTGGGGCCGACCACTCCGACCCGGCGGCCCGGCCTAATTACGATCTCTGGCTGGTGCGTTATGAGATTCGCGACGGCAAGTTTCACACAAGCAAACCCGTACGGTTGACGGATTCCCCGGCGGCCGATGTGCTCCCGGTCTTCTCGCCCGATGGTAAAAGGCTGATGTGGACGAGCACGCGAACGTCTGATCGCGAAAGTCAATTGTTCATCGCCGACTTTACTTTGCCGGAACTTCCGTAATCGACGCAGCGTTATCCTCGCGCCGTTGTAAAGGTTCTTACGTTCTGTCTTACGGTTCTCATGGGCGTCGCCGACGCCCTCGCTATGGAAGAAATCAAATCTTGCGGCGTTATTGTTTTTCGTTCGACGCCCATCGAATCCTTTCTCCTAATGGAGCATCCGACCCGCTTGGATTTACCCAAGGGGCACGTCGATCCAGGCGAAACGGAACTCGAATGTGCGCTGCGCGAATTGCAAGAAGAAACCGGCATATCGCCGAGCGACATCGAGATTGATCCCAACTTCCGCTTTGAGCTGAAGTACCCCGTTCGGTATCGGCGGCTAGGAGATCGGCTAGTGGAGAAAACACTGGTCATCTTCTTGGGATGGCTCCGCCGTCCTGTGGAGGTCCGAACCAGCGAGCATCAAGGGTATCGCTGGACGCCGTGGAATCCGCCGCACAAGATTCAAGAACAGACCATCGACCCGTTGCTTGCAGCCATCGAGGAATATCGGAGCCGCTCGGATAGCGGTCACAATTGCCGGTGTTAAGTCTGCGCGTTGGACTGTGAACTCCTTTTGCCACACGCGGTAGAATGAAGGCTCGGGCCGTTCCAACCTTTGTCCCCCGATGAGCGAAACGACCGCGGGGCTACGTCGCTTCGCCAAGCGAAAGGTCCGAGCATACCGTGGCTTATGTCAACAAGAATTCATCTGTTGTTGGTCGGACTTTTGGCTGGCATCCTCGCGTTCCCGTTGTCTGGACAAGAACGCGGCCCGGAAACGCCCCCTTTCTTTGCAAATCCTGAATCTTTAATCGACGGCCTTTTTG
>CAYWIS010000088.1:0-22154 GCA_964458385.1 uncultured Pirellulaceae bacterium | reverse complement strand
ATACCACTGCATCGATTCCATGGTTCAGCCGGTATCGCAGCACGCCCTCGTGTGACAATACAGCCTGCAGCGATTCTCGAGAGAAGCAGTACGCCAAAGCTCCAACGGCATTCCGCCCCACATCGAAGGCCTGCCATCCCGGCCGTGTCGTTTGTCCTTCGACGGTGCGCCGCGAGGTAAAAAGCGATGCAAATCCCCACGACGTTTTGGGAAAGCACGCAAGCGCATGACGGAGCGCCGGCCCGGCGCAGGAGCACAAGTCAATATCGTCCTGGCACAGCACGATCCACGGCGCGTTCGTGGTCTGGAGTAGGTAGGTCGCGGCGCTACGCCAATTCAGCCAGACGCCAAGTCGTCGCGCATTCTGGTGAATGAAAACGTCCGCCATCGGAGTGACCTTTGTTCCCGGCTCAGCAAAGATATGAACCGGTTCTACAAAGCCGGCTTGGCGAAGCTGCCCAATGCTGCGCTCCACGCGCGGTTGCGGGCGCGGCGCCGCTGTCATACCAATAACCCAGAGAGCCGGTGCGGGATCAACAGTGATTTGCGAGGAGTGCATCAAGACCAAGAAAATTAAATCGCCGGATTGACCGTGAGCACGAGTGAAACGTCGCCGTAATGAGGAACAAATCGCGTTGGGCGAGTTTCCGACCAGGTGGACGCTTCCCACACAATTGGTTCCTCGAACTGAACACCCCCAACACCCCATAGCGTCAATTGGGCAGGCGTGCGCCGTAGGACAGCAGGTGGCTGCAATCGCCAGTCGCCTGCTGTAGGCCGCACTGCTGCCGAACGCCATTCGGGAAGCGCACGAGATAAATCGGAGCTTGTGCAAACTAGTTCGGATGAGAAGTCCAGCACGTAATCTCCATAGACCGATTGCAATCGCCATGTCCCGTTGGCGTGTCCGAAGGGAGCCGTCAATAAGTAGCGGTTGGGCCACAACGTAGGGGTGGCACAACCGGTGGGCGTGACGGTTGGGGCGCCATTGCGGTGAATGCCAGGCGAACCGGCATCGCGGAGCAACTTCGACTCTCCCGTGTATTGTGGGGAAAACCCAATGGCCATATGGCCAGATCGTACAACATGCCCAACTGAGGAAATTCCACCGCCCGCGTGTTGGCACAGGCTGGGGACATGAAAATAGCAGCGGCGCCCTAATTCTTGGACGGCCTGCGAGACAACATAGTCGGTTCCGTCATTGCGGGTGTGGAGGCGTACGGTCCGACTTTGAAGAATGGCAGCTAATGACTCGCGCGTGAAGCAATAAGCTAAGGCGCCCCATAGATGTGGACCGGCCGGAACGTCCTGCCATCCCGTTCGCACTATGCGTCCAGCTAAGTTGTGTTGCGGACTGTAAAGCGATACGTAACCCCAATATCGCTTATCTAAGGTGGAGCAGGCTTGTCTCAACGCAGCGGCAGCGCCAGGACACAGTTGCAAATCGTCTTCACAAATGAGGAGAAAGGGTTCATTGGTTGTCTGCAAGAGAAAATAAGCCGCACTTTGCCAGTTTGGCCAAAGCCCCAAACGCGTCGCATTGGTGTGGATCATGATGCCAGGCGCCGATGCAACATTCGTTTCGGGCTCTTCAAAGACGTGGATCGTTTGGGAAAACCCGGCCCGGCGCAATTCTTTAAGCGTGGTCTCCACCGTCCGTTGAGGGCGCGGCGCAGAAATGACGGCGATTGCGACCTCCGACGTGTTGGCCGATACGCCTATGCGCGAACTCATGCCTGGCCTCCAGGCGCCGGGGGCGCGGGCTCAATCAACAACGCTGGCGCCTTGCCATCAAATTGCGGATTGAGCTGGTTTCGCCCCAAGGGGTTCCATAAGTCGGTTCGCCAGACCGGAGATTGTTCAAACTGCATCCCATGAACGCCGCATAATTTCAATTCAGCGACGGCGCCCTGGTCCGTTTGCCGCACCGCAAGCCGCCAATCGCCTGATGAACTTGGGCAGCGCGGCGAAGTCCACACTAGTTGGGAACCGTCATTCGCCGTTTGGTAGACGAGTCGTCGTGGTTGGGCAAGTTGATACTCGCCATACGCACATTGCAAGGACCATTTGTTTTCTGGGGTTGTAGGAATGTGCAGTAGGTACTCGCGAAATGCGTGGCCAAGTTGTGGATGAGGAAAAGTCGGTGGTTGTTGAGTCGTCGCCGCTGAGGCCTGTGCGAAGCGCTGCGCCTCCATCGGCGCACCGCTTTCACATTCCGTTTGGGACGAGGTCATGCCAGGAAACGCAATGGGATACGGATTCCCAGGTGCTTCACCCCCCGACACTGCATAGACCGGGTAGATTACGAGAATGTTGTTGGGATAAGGGGCCATAGGCGAATGGCGAGCGTTGGGAATTGCCAAAATAAGATATCGGCCATCCGAACGAATCTCGCCTTGGGTTGCTCCTGGAGGCACATGGTCGATCGGATAATTTAGATCATGAAAGATCTTGGCAAATATCTTAACGGGCGTTGCATTGGGATCGCTTATCAGGCCTTTCGCACAAATTTCGCCTAAACCGCTGCCGGTGTCGCGAACGCGTGTCGGACGGCCAGCAATCGGAGTTTCGGATTCCACGGCGGGTCCCAGCGAGAGCGCTCTGGGTTGTTGGAACGCCTTGGGGCCTTGGCTTGCTGACTGCGCGGGACTGACGCCTAAGGCTTGTATTGCTTGCGCCTCCGCTTGGTGAATATGCAAGTGGGTGTGTTGGGCGGCCGCCCCGTGGAAATGAACTTCAAAGTGGATTTGCGACTGGTTTGAACTTTTCATAGGGCGCACCGCGGGACAAGATTGTGCACAGCCGCTGTAGTGCACGAGAAAGAGCTGCTCCCAATGAGGGATATAGTAGTTGCTCGAGAAGGATTTGCAAGCGGTTTCTGCGCTATTTGTCGGCGGCGGTCTTCTTTGGCCGGACGAATGCCTGCGCCTGGTAGAAATCAGCGCTGCACGAACTAACCATCAGGCCGAATTCGCCATAATGATCGGCAGGACGCACTTGGCTGGCGATCATACCATGGGGGTCGGCAATCAGGTCGGGTAGAGGTTGGCCTGCCCAACGCACCTGTACCAGCTGGTTATCCTGAATGATGATATGTAACTGATGCGGACGAAGATCGTGGACAACTACTTCGGAACTCGTAAGTTCAAAGGGAATTTCTCGTTGTCGTAATCCATCGCGCCACTCGGTTACAATTCGTCGAACGATGGCGTAGGCGTCAAGCTTCCCATGTTTCAGGATTTGTCGGACGTCGAGACGTTGAAAACGTATAACATTGTGCCCTAATTGCGGGTCGTGCTCCTCGTGACGTCCAAAGAAAATGCCAGCGCCGCCTTCCCAGCGCGCTTGTTGGATATCAACTTTGAACTCGTACGCGCCGCTGTCGACGCGTCCTAAAGAGAGCAAACCTTCGCCGACGCATACTGCGTGCACATGCTCTTCGTTGGGATTCGAAAAGAACCGATTGCGACTATCGGCGTGGGCCCAAGAGACAGGAGTCGGCGGTCGGACGAACAACGAACGCCACCGCCCCGGCCGAATCTCTAAGGGATTGGCGTTGCGAAGGTCGATCACGTGACCGTTCTGCGGATCTAATGGTCTATGATGTCCCCCGTGTACGCTAGCTAATGTCTGGAACTGTGGTGACTCCGTCGTGCGCTGATTGGCCAAAAACCACCAAATACTAGTCCCAAGCGCCAACGCAAAAAAGGCGATCGCGACCACAGCGAGCACTCGTCGATTCGGACGAACCGTGGCGCGCGACGTTTTTACGACGTCTCCAGACTGGCCCTTGCGCCACCGGCGTAAGTCGCGGGCCAAGTCAGCGACGGTCGAATATCGCTGTCCGATCGGTTTGGCCAGGCAACGCAAACAAATTGCTTCCAGCTCAGGAGGCGTCTCGGGGCGGATTTGCCTTAAGGGTTTAGGTTCCTGATGGAGAATGCGATAAAAAATTTCCTCTTGATCCACCCCTACAAACGGCCGACGCCCTGTGAGCATCTCATACAAGATGACACCCAAGCTCCACAAGTCGGTGCGGCCATCGAGGAGATTGTTCTGCCCTCGCACCTGTTCGGGCGCCATATATCCGGGTGTGCCAGCTGACTGCCGATCCGCCAAACGCTGCGTCTCTTCATGGACCGCGAGGCCGAAATCCGTCACATGCGGAACGCCTTCCTTATCGATTAGCACATTCGAAGGCTTCAGATCGCGATGTACCAACCCGCGCTGGTTTGCGTAGGCAACGGCATCCGCAATTTGTTCCATCAATCTCGCAGCGTCGATGGGGTTCATGGGGACGCCGCGCATCAAGCTTCGCAAGCTCTGGCCTTCGACGTACTCCATGACCATGAACACGACGTCGCGTTCTTCGAAAACGTCGTACACCGCGATAATGTTGGGGTGATTAAGTTGAGCCGCCAAGCGCGCCTCGGCCACGAACTGCGCTAAGTGTTCGGGCGTTGGAAAGCGAGCCTTCTTAGGAACTTTGAGCGCTACCCGCCGGTCAAGTAATGTGTCGTGCGCCAGATACACCACCCCAAAGGCGCCGGCGCCCAGGCAATCTTGCACGTAAAACCTACCCCGCTGCCCACTCGTGCCTAAGAGCGTCGTTTCGGAACTCGCGTCGGCGATGGATGCTATGAAATCCGAAGTGGCATTGGTGCTGGAGGGAGGCCAAGTTTTAGTAGCCAGGGCGTCTCCATGGCTTTGTTCAATGGCGGCTAAGGCACGAAAACTGTCTTCCAGATCATCGCTCAAGTCGGGATGTTCCGCCACAAGTGTCGCTTGGCTTATGGTTTCACCCTTGCGGCGGCGGCGCAAAAATTCTCCGAGCACGCGTTGCGCGAGGTCCTCATTGCGAAGTGGTGGGAAACTAGCAGGGGAGGACACAGCGTTCGTTCCTACAGCAGGTTAAGTAGGTGTTTAGGCGCCTTTCTCTTAATTGGAGTGTTGTTGTATTCGTGGCTTTGCCCAACCTTCATCAGCATACTCCTTTTAAGTAAATCTTTCCACTCACTCGCGTGGCAAACCGGCAAGACTACATAATCGGTCGGTTTTGCCGATGGAGTTCGGCAACAATTGCCGGATGGCGATGAGAACCTATTTCTCAACCGATCGAGGGACGGCATGATAGGCACGTCGTAAGCTCTTAGCTGAATTGCGTTTTTTGCGTTTCTTCGTCGACGGAGCCGGCTTCTCTTCAGATTTGGCGCCAAAGTTGCCCTAGGCGACAGAACGTCGAGGAAGATCCCATTGCTTGATTTGATGTGCGGCAAGGACGCCATTCCTGCCTATGCCCTACGGTCTTTACTTGTCAGCGGCCGGCGCCGAGGTTCAACGGCAACGGCTGGACGTGTTGTCGAACAACTTGGCAAACGTCAATACGGTCGGCTTCAAACGTGAGCTTGCCGTGTTTCAAGCTCGGCCAAACGAAGCGGTCGAGCAGGGGACGGCGCACCCAGCAGCGGGTTCAATCGACAACATGGGCGGCGGCGTGTTTGTACGCCAAACCCAGACAGATTTCAGCCAAGGCGCCATGAAGGCGACCGGCAATGCAACAGATTTGGCGATTGATGGAGAAGGCTTCTTTCAAGTCGAAGGGGAAGACGGACCGTTGCTGACGCGCGCCGGCGACTTCACACTCGATTCCTTGGGCCGGTTAGTAACTCAAAACGGTCGCGCCGTGTTATCCGAAGCGGGTGGGCCGATCGTGTTGGATAAGCGACTTCCCTTTGTAGTAAGCGTGCATGGGATCGTGCGACAAAACGATGTCGAGATTCCGTTGGCGGTGGTCAAACCGCGCTCGCTAGCCGATTTGGTCAAGGTGGGTGATAACCTGTTTCATCCACTTGACCAGGTGCAACCGGTGCCGTTAGCCGAGAGGCAGGTTCGGCAGTACATGCTCGAACAATCCTCCGTTCGCCCGATGGTTGAGATGGTCCAGTTGATCGAAACCTCCCGCGCCTACGAAACCAATATTCGCATGATCCAGCATCAGGATGAGATGACCAGCCAACTGCTTAGCCGCGTGCTGCGGGCATAAAGCAATCTGTTGAGCAACAGCGGTCAGGATGGCCATCCTAGGAACCTAACGTTAACACGGATTTGCAAGGAAGCAGACCATGTCGATTCAGGCGATGTACACCGCTGCTACTGGGATGCAAGCCCTTGAGACGAAACTCAATGTCATCGCGCACAATCTCGCGAACGTCAATACAACGGGTTTCAAGAAAGATCGCGCGAACTTTGAGGATTTGATTTATCAAACCGAACGTCTACCCGGCGCGGAGGATGACGGCGGGGGCATCACGCCCATCGGAAAACAGATTGGTATGGGCGTACAAGTGTCGGGCGTTCAAACCGATTTCCGCCAAGGCTCCTTCCGCGAAACGGGACGCCCCTTGGATGTGGCAATCCAAGGCAATGGCTTCTTTCAGGTGCGTGATCCCAGTGGAACGACCCTTTACACCCGTGCGGGCACGCTTGCGATCAATGCGCAGAATCAGCTCGTCATTGCCTCTGCTGGAGTCGGACGCCTGACTGAGCCGCAAATCAATATTCCCGACAACGTGGAGGAGATCAGCATTCAGCCGGACGGGCGTGTGCTGGTACGGGAGACAGGCCAGGAAACGCTCACGGAAGCTGGCCGGTTGCAATTGGCATACTTCGTGAACAACGAAGGTCTGCTCAAGATGGGCGAGAACCTCTACGCCCAAACCGATGCGTCCAATGCACCGGTAATTGATAATCCGGGCAACCAGGGCCTGGGGATATTGCAGTCGGGAGGCTTAGAGTCATCCAACGTTGAGCCAGTTGAGGAGCTCATCGACCTGATCACCACGCAACGTTCCTTTGAGTTGAACTCACAGGCGATCCGCGCCGGCGATGAGTTGCTGCAACTCATCGCAACTTTGCGTCGGTAAGTCTTAGGCTCTGGCCTGGTGGCGCGTCTCGTAGTTGGTCTTTGCAATTACGAGGTACGCACTCGATTGGCCTTACGGGAAAACGGTTTGCATTATGGCTTTGCGGTCCGGAGTATTCATTGTCGCGCTCATCGGTGTGGCAAACGTGTTGTCTGCCGCCGAGGTTCGTCTGCGCTCCGAATGTCAACCGGACGGTGCGCTCGTGCGGCTCGGGGATGTTGCTGAAATCCACGCGGACGATGAGCAGCGCCGCGAGCGGCTAGCTTCAATCGAGTTGTTTCCGGTTCCCGGGGCCGGGCAGTCGCGATATTTGCGATTAAGAGAATTGCTGGAAATCCTTGATTTGCGATCGATTGACCTGAGTGATTGCCGATTCTCCGGCCCGAGCCTGACCGTTGTTCGTGGCGCCGAGGTTAAGAAGCCCGAAACCCCCCCGGTCGTTCCGACGCCCATCGCGGCCGAAGCGCCGAAGGCGCAGCCCGTTGTGCTTGCTGTGGCGGCGGTGCGCCCGGTGGAGCGTGGGCAAGTGATCCAAGCATCCGACGTGCAACTTGTGCCGTTTCCTCCGCGTAATGTTGAAAACCTTTTACATGAGGTAGAGCTAGTGGTCGGACAAGAGGCAACGCGCGCCTTTGCTCCCGGGCAGCCAATTGATCCACGTGGGCTGCGGCCACCGCTACTTGTGCGACGGCGGGATCCGGTGCGCGTTGCGGTGTTGGCGCCCGGCGTAAGGCTTATGGCGGAGGGAGTTGCCTTGGAAGATGGAGCCGCCTCGGACTGGGTGATGATCGAGACGAGCTTTAGTCAAGAGAAAATCCGGGCACGAGTATGCGGACCAAAAATGGTTGAAGTGTTTGCCCCGACCGCGACACCGCAGCCATAAATTGGCGGTTGCGACTTCGCTAGGTTGGACCTTTTGGGAAACTGCCCCACGTAACCACCCAATACACAACAAAATTGTTCACCATGAGGTCGCAATTCCTCTTGTTTATCACGATCACGCTTGCGGGTCTGACGGCAATGGCCCAGGAGTCAAGCTTATTTCGCCAGCCGCCGACATTTCCGCACCAGCGCATGGAATTGTCCGATGCGAGCATGATCTATTACCAACTTCCGCCGCCAAGACAGATTGCTAAACACGATCTGGTTACCGTGCGAGTTGACAAGAAGGCGGTGATGAGCGCTGAAGGTGAAATGCAGCGACGAAAAAACGGCGTTTACGACGCCGTGCTTGCTGACTGGATTGCGTTGAAAAGTTTATTGGAGATCAAGCCTGCTCCGCAAAGTGATGGCGATCCGCGCATCAATGGCCAGCTAAATCAACTTTATCGCGCCGAAGGAGAAATGGAATCGCGTGAGTCCCTTGCCTTTGATATCACTGCCGAGGTGGTCGACGTTCGGCCCAATGGTTTGCTGGTGCTCGAAGCTCACGATACGTTCCGCAACAACAACGAAATTTGGGAGTACTCGCTAAGCGGAGTATGCCGGCCCGAAGATATTGATCCCGGCAACGTTATTCTCAGCAAGCATATTGCGCATCTTCACGTTTGGAAGCGAGAACGTGGTCACGTTCGCGATAGCTATCGCCGCGGTTGGGTGGTGCGGTGGTTGGATATGTTCAATCCCTTCTAAGTTTCTTTGTTTGCCGCCAAATACTACTGAATGCGAGGTTTAAACGGTCATGTTTGCACGCTCTTTCATTGGTTGGTCGGGCGTGATGGCGGCGCTTGTCTTCTGTACGACGTCTTCCGCATGGGGACAGCGACGCGTACGAGACCTTTGTCGTGTCAAAGGCCAGGAAGAGAATACGCTGCAAGGAATGGGATTAGTGGTAGGCCTGAAAGGGACCGGGGATGGATCATCGCTCCCCACGACGCGGGCATTAGCCAACATGATGCGTCTGATGGGCAACCCCTTGCCTTTGAATCCTGATGGAACCCCGGTGCTGCAGGAACTCAAGGACGCAAAAAATGTCGCGTTAGTAATGGTCACGGCAACGGTTCCCGCTCAAGGCGCGCGGCAAGGAGACGTTGTGTCGTGCCAGATTAACGCGCTCAGCGCTAAAAGCCTCGACGGCGGTTATTTACTGACAACTCCTTTGGTTGGTCCGCGCCCTGGCGATCCACAGGTCTATGCCCTAGCGCAAGGGCCAATTCATTTGGATGATCCTAATCGACCTGCCTCGGGGCGTATTCATAACGGATGCCGATTGGAGGCGGATTTTCGCAATCCCTTTGTCGGGGAAGACTTCATTACGTTGGTGCTTCATAAGGAACATGCTACGTGGCAGAACGCACAGGAAGTCGCCGCAGCGATCAACAGTGAATACGACTTTCAGGATCCGCGTCGTCCCGACGCTCGTCCGGCGGTGGCGCTGGACCAGGTGAATGTCGTGGTGCAGATCCCGCCACATTATCGAAACAATCCCGCACAATTTGTCGCTCTGGTCATGGACGCGCGTCTGGCGATGGTGGCCGGCAGTCGTCGCGTCGTTATTAACGAACGCGCAGGGACGATCGTCGTCGGCGCTGATGTGGAAATCGGGCCGGTTGCTATTACCCATAACGGGTTGACCATTCAGACGGGCGAAACCACGGCGAACCAATTCGTTGGGGCCGAAACGACATCCGAAGGGCGAACCCGGCTGGAGGGCTTAATTCAAGCACTGAACGCCATCAAAGCGCCCCCCCAAGATATGATCGAGATCATCAAGGGATTGCAGCGCAGCGGCGCGCTTTATGGCGAACTGGTCGTCGAGTAATCCAACGCCTATTCGAGCTCAAAACTCATTCGGTGACAGCCATGATTGGTTCAATTACAACTCAGAGTTTTCACGCGTCGTTTTTCGCCTCGAGTTCATCAAGAGTCGAGCGCGACGATCCCCAAACGCGCGAAGCCTTTGAGCAATTTTTTGGGCAAACCTTCTATGGCCAGATGATCGGCGCACTGCGTCAGGGCGCCGCGAAGCCCGAGTACTTTTATGGCGGTAGGGCGGAGGAAGTTTTTCGCGGTCAATTGGATCAAGCGATTGCTGACGAACTAACGAAACGCACCGCTAGCGACCTTGCCGGGCCGATGTACGAAATTTTCATGCTTGGGCGATCGTGAACTTGACGCCTCGGCGGAGTTGCTGTGACTACTTCATTTCCTTCGTAACTTTCGAACAGCCCATGACGACCGCGGTTCCGATCGATTGGGAAGCCGAAATCTTGAGCCTGCTGGACGAAATCTCTCAGGTGCAGGACGAACTCTTCGCAACGTTGACCGAAAAGCGCGACTGTATGGTCCGCCGGGATCTCGACGGCATGGCGGCGGTGAATGAGCGGGAACATGAGGTATGTCAACGACTGGAATCGTGCCATCAACGCCGACAGCAGCTGCTTCGCGCGGCTCGGCAACGGAATCTTCCTTGCGACAGCTTAGAGAAACTAGCAAGTTCACCGATTGCTGGTGATCGCGAGAACTTAAGCAAACGCGTCAGCGAATCGGCTTCTCGTATGCGGCTCCTTCAACATGAGAGCCTAACGAACTGGGTTATCGCCCAGCGTTCCTTGTTGCATTACGCTCAATTGCTGGAGATTCTTGCTGCTGGCGGCCGTCCCCATCCGACGTACCAAGAACGAGGCGCGCCAACTTCTTACGGCGGCGTCCTGGTGGATCACGAAGTCTGAGTGGCGGCGCCGGTGTGGCGATCGCTTACTTGCTCTTTCTATTGCTCACGTGGATAGCGGCGGAGCGCACTAACGACGCAACGGAGTCATTATGTCTTTGTTCGGTTCCATGCAGATCGGCAAAAATGCGCTCTCTGCAGCGCAGCTCGGTTTGCAGGTAGCGGGCAATAACATCGCCAATGCCAGCACACCGGACTACCTGCGTCAGGACCTGGAGTTACACTCTGCGGGGCCGCGGCGCGTGGGCGGACTACTGCTGGGAACCGGCGTGCAGGTTCATGCGGTCGTTCAACAGGTAGATAAATTCCTTGAAGAACGATTACGTGGCGCGATCAGCGATTTGGCTAAGGGGGAGGCTCAGGAAAAGGCGTATGTTCGATTGGAAACACTGCTCGGGGAACTTAGTGATAACGACCTGAGTACATCGTTAACACAGTTTTTTGGCTCTCTCCACAACGTTGTCAACCAACCGGAGGATACGTCAATTCGTAATCTGGCCGTGTTGGCGGGAAGCAATCTAGCTGCCGATATTCGCCAATTGGACCACCAAGTCCGTGAAGCGCGAAGTGACTTGAATGAACAAATCGTAGTAACGGCAAGAGAGGTGAATCGGCTGACCGAAGAGATTGCCCGGCTCAATCTGCGGATCGTGCAGGCCGAGGGGGGCGGCGCTATTCCCAGCGATGCCGTCGGCCTGCGCGATCAGCGCCAGCGAGCCCTCTCGCAATTGGCGCAACTGATTGACGTGCGCGCGGTTGAGCAGGAGTCGGGCGCCGTGAATGTGTTCTCTGGGGGGGAGTTCCTAGTTTTCGACGGACAGGCAAGGCGTATTGTCACAGAAGTCCGGGCGGATCGCGAACTGCAAGTTTATGAACTGCGCATCGAGTTGACCGATGCTCCACTCCATGTCTCGGGAGGCGAACTGGGGGGAATCCTTGTGGCGCGCGATCAAGTGCTGGGCGGTTTTCTTGATGGGTTGAACGACTTCGCACAAACGTTGTTGTTTGAATTCAATCGCGTGTATACAAGCGGGCAGGGGCTTTCCGGATTCACGACCATTACCAGCGAATTCTCCATCAAAGATCCCCATTCTCCGCTTGATCAAGCGGGACTCCCCTTCGCACCAGACAACGGCATATTCCAAGTCTTGGTGCGCGACCGCAATACCGGCCTGGTCCGCACAACGGATGTTGCTGTCGAACTGAACGGGCTTCCCGACGACACGACTCCTGCTCAGTTAGTCGCTCGCCTTAATGCTATCGAAGGCATCGCGGCTGAAATAACACGCAATGGCCACATTACGCTTCGAGCTGAGTCGCCACATTTAGAGTTCGCGTTCGCCGACGACACTAGCGGCGTTTTAGCTGCTTGGGGATTGAATACGTTTTTTACGGGCGCCTCGGCTCGCGACATTGGAGTAAGCCAGATTCTTCGGGGGGATCCTGGAAAGTTGGCCGTAAGTCAAGGCGGCATCGGCCAAGATGCAAACAACGCCGAGAAGTTGGCTGTGTTGTTAAATGCCGAATTGCCGTCGCTGGATGGAGGTTCGCTCGCACGCAAATATGAACTGCTCGTCGCGACGGTCGCCCAACAAGGAGCCACCGCACGCGCCGTGACCGAGGGTTACCGGACATTTAAGTTAACTCTGGAAGGCCAAAAGATGGCTACCAGCGGCGTGAGCTTAGACGAGGAGGCAGTGCGTATGATCGCCTACCAGCGATCGTTCCAGGCGTCCGCCCGTTTTATTTCGACGGTCAATGAACTCCTGGATACCCTGATCAATCTCTAGTCGCCGCTTAGCCCTAGGGCAAGATCCAGGAGTTCTGCAATCGAAAACTAAGAATCGGAAATTCCCATGTCCGGCGTCTATCCCGTTCCCGTTGGTCGTGCGAGCAGTATGCTCCTTCAGCAGCGGTTGACGCACCAGCTTCAGGTGGACCAACAGGCGCTACTGCGCTTGACCAGCCAATTAAGCAGCGGGCGCCGATTGCTGGCGGTCAGCGACGACGCCGCATCCGGAATGCGCGGCGTGACATTGCAGCGTATCTTAGAGCAAAAGGCGCAGGCCCGTGCAAATCTCAATACTACCCGCTCGTATTTATCGGCAAGCGAATCCGCTATGGCCAAAACCGCAGACCTGATCAATGAAGCGTATGGCGCTGCGGTGCGGGCCGCGAATTCGACGTTGGATGGAGCTCAGCGGCGCGCAATTGCTCAAGAGATTCAAGCAATTCTCGGCCAGTTCATCGAGATTGGGAATCACCAATTCCGCAATCGTTATCTCTTTGCCGGTTCCAGCGCTGTTCGCCCTTACGAAGTCCGCGACGGCGTCGTGGTGTATCACGGCAATGAGAAGGAACTGCGAAGTTACGCCGACGGCGATCAGCTTTACTCGATGAGCATATCTGGCGCCACCGTGCTAGGAGGACTCTCAACGGAAATTCGCGGGACGACCGTACTGACTTCCGCACTTTCCGAGTCAACTCGTTTGGCTGACCTGCACGGGGGCGAGGGCGTCATATTGGGGGCAATTGCGATCTCGGATGGGAATTCGAAGGTCATCGTCGATTTGACCGGCGCCGAAACAATTGGCGATGTTGTCCGGCGCATCGAGGCGAATCCTCCTGCAAATCGCCAAGTGACCGTCACTATCGGAACAACGGGACTGACATTGGCTCTGGACTCCCAAACCGAAGGAACGTTAACCATTGAAGAAGTCCAAGGCGGGACAACCGCCGAGGCCCTGGGAATCCTTGCCGCTGATAATCAGACGAACACAGTTGTCGGCAGGGCGCTCCATCCACGGATTCGCCCCACAACACCGTTGGATGACCTGATCGGCGTACACCCCGAAACAGGTCAAGTTTTTGGGCGAGGCGGCGCCGCCTTTGACCGCGATGCCGGACTTCGGATCGTGGTAGGCGACCAAACCTATGTAGTTGATTTCCGAAATGCTCGGACCGTGGAGGACGTGCTCAATGCCTTGAATGGATCGCCTGCCGGGGTGTTCGCACAAATCAATGCGACTGGGAATGGAATTGAAATTCGCTCGCGCGTCAGCGGCGCCGATTTCCAAATTGGCGAGAACGGCGGCGTCACCGCAACGCAATTAGGTGTGCGAACTTTCACTCGCGCCACTTATCTTAGCGATTTGAACTATGGCCGCGGCGTGCACACGGTCGAAGGCGCCGACTTTATCTTGCGCCGTAGCGACGGAGTGGAGCTTGCGATCGATATATCGTCCGCTGTTACAGTGGGCGATGTTATCGATTTGATTAACAGCCATCCGGATAACCAGGATCCGTTGACCGCGGTTACGGCTCGGCTCGCGTCGGTCGGCAACGGCATTGAGCTAAATGACGCTAATCCTGCGGGCAATTCGCCATTGACCATCATTCGGGCCACGCAAAGCGAGGCGGCATTAGACCTGGGATGGATTCCGGTTGGCGAGATCGAGACCATGGCGAATCCAGCGACAAATACCCTGGTGGGCCGCGACGTGAATCCTCAAGAGGCTGGCGGAGCTTTCAACTCCCTTATACGACTACACCAAGCGCTGATCAACGACGACTTGCGAGAGATCTCTCGCGCGGCCGGTCTTTTGCAACAGGACTTGGACCGCGTAACGTTCGCTCGCGGCACATTAGGGGCCAGGCAACAGGGGCTTCAAATCCTTGAGTATCGGCTTGAGGATGAAACCGTCGAACTGCAACGCACGTTGTCGAACGAGATTGACGCCGATCTAGTGGAGACCATTTCCAATCTCACGGCTCGGCAAACTTCGTTGGAGGCCTCCCTCCGTCAATCGGCGGCAACACTCCGAATTTCACTGCTTGATTACCTATAGCGCTAGAATCGACGCGGTTCGGCACGTCATCTGAAGGGCCGTCTTCGCAAGTCCTGATCTCGCATTCTAGGGCGTTGGCGCAGGCTCGCCGCGCTGCTGGAGCAAGTAGCTGATGAGGTGGTGGAAATCTTCCTCCGGCACGATCTCAGCAACGTTTTCTGGCATAAGCGAAAGGTTCGTACTGCGCTGCTCCTCAATATCGTCTTTGGCGAGCTTGAATTCCTTCCCCTGGCTATCAACGACAATAAGCACCTTGCCTTCTTCACGTCGCATAAGCCCAGATAACACTCGTCCATCGGCCATTACAAAGGAACTTACGCGAAACGCAACGTCTACATTCTGATTCGGTGCAAGAACATCCTCGAGCAGACGCTCCAACCCACGATTACCAATACCATCCAACTGCGGGCCGATCAGCGCGCCTTTACCACTAAGTTGATGGCAAACGGCACAATGCTTCTCGAACACCGCAGCACCGCGTTCAGGCGATGGATTTGCCGCTAGATGCCTTTGCTTGCGTTGCTCAATCAACTGCCGTAACGTCTCGTTCGCTGGCGGTAACGACTCGGTAAGCCGCTTGATCCGCTCTTGCAGTCCCTCAATGTTGAAATTCGCCATCCGCGATTCTGCGCCGGCGAAGGTCAGCAGACGAGGAGCCGCAATTCCACGTTCAGCGAGGCTTACCAATGCTATAGAACCCTCTGCCGTCGAAGATAGTCCAAGGGCGAGCGCCGCCTGAAGACGCTGTGGCGACTGCTGAAACGCATCAATAAGCACGGCTTCGCGCTCACTTGGGTCATTGCGTTCGATGGCTTGAAGAACACGTTGCCGGAGCACCATTGAAACGCCCGGCTCATCCAGCACGGGGGCAATGGCTAAAAGGATCGGATCGGGCCGTAGGACCAATACCGCTTTCGCAAGAACCGATTGGCTTGCCGGCTCCAACCGCGCGTCGCTTAAGAGGGCTATCAACCGCTCGACCAATTCATTCAGGTTTAACTCGGTTGCTAGTTGCGCTGCAATTTGGCATCGTTGCTCCTGCTCCGAAGGATCCGAGGTAGGAATCGAGACCACTTCAGGGTGGAAACGCCCAACTGCGAGCCATGCAAAACCGTTGCGGTCATCGCCGTCGACGATTTCCAGGTAACCGCGACGTCCAGCGTGAGAGGCAAGATCCCACTCGATTCGCTGGGCGGTATCATCACTTGGCGGACGCGATTCAACGAGAATTTCACTTGTTTCCGCATCCCGCAGACGAACGAAGTTCTTCACCACGACCGGTTGTCCCGGAGGACCGATATGGCCTGCACAATAGAACGCAAGTTTCTGCGGAATTACAAACTCGGGCGACCGTAATGAACCGGTCAGTTGTTCACCACGTGGCAAGCTGCACAAGAACCGCGAGCGCGTGTCGCCATCAGCGGAGCTACGCTGTTGCACGACCCAAGGGTTTCCGTGTCGGCTGGCGCCCGCCACTGGCGTATTCGTCCACGCGGCCTCGTCGCGAGGCTTCAGGTCGAGAAGTTCTGCGGCGAGCTCCAACGCCCAGCGGCGGAGAGTCTCTGGAGCGGTGATTCCCCGCTGGGCAAGCCCATGCCGAATCGATCGCAGCAGTTCCTGCTGCCGATAAACATCGCCGGCGGCATACTTACGTGCAAAAGAAATAGCGGCGCTAACTTGATCGTCCGACAGATGGCGGGCGATATGTTCCAGAAATGTTTGAGCTTCACCTGCGTCGACGGTGTAACGCTCAAGGTAATTTAACAAGAAGGCGGCGGATTCCGCTGAAGGCGCCGCAATTAGAACTTCCGCCACGCGCCGTCGTTGCTGGTCGGTCAAATCGAGCTTTGCCAACTCCGAAATCAGTTGTCCATTGCGGAATTGGTTGCGGAGAGCAATTCGAGCCGTGTGCCGCAATAGTACATCGTTCTCGGGCGTTCTATCCAACAACTCCAGAAGCGGCTGGATATGGGCGGCGTGCGGATGTTGACCAAGCGCGTCGGCCGCCGCACGTTGTACGAACGCATCGGAATCACGGAGGCCCGCGATCGCAAACCGACGATGCGAATCAGTCCATTCGCCAGTTTCCGCAAGGATCTTCATCGAATGGATACGCACCGTACGGTCGGCGTCAGCGGCTGCTTTCTCAAGTAACTCGGTGTCGCATGCGTTGAGTCGGAACAATGCCCCCAGCGCATGGGCGCGTAACTTCGCATTATCCGAAGTTAAAAACGCGGCTCTTAAGGCCGGAATCGCCGGAGGGCCAATGCGATCGGTGACTTCATCGGTGGCGCGCATCCGTTGCGTTAGGTTGGGCGATCCCAATTCGGCAATCAACGTTTCGGTATCAGCGCGGGCCAGATCGACCTTATCGCGAGGGCTCGAAGCGCCATTTTCCCCACGATAGACCACGCGCCAAATGCGTCCCCGATGGCGATCGCGCCCGGGGTGATCCAATGGCACTTCGTAATGGCCAATGATCCGATTGTAAAAGTCGGCCACGTAGAGTGAGCCGTCAGGAGCCAACTGAATATCAACTGGGCGAAACCAGGGGTCTGTCGTGCGAATAAAATCCGGTACTTCATGCGCCGTGATCGTTGAGCCGTGAAAGATAAGCGAATTTCGGTTGACGCGGCTGGTCATCACATTGCCGCTGAATAGATTGCCGCGATATTCGGCGGGAAAGTGATCGTCGTCGTAATACACGACGCCCGCAATGGCTGTGGAGCCGTGCAGGTGATGCATTATCGGCGGGACAAAACCTAGCCCGTCATGCGGTTTGCCAAAACTGGGGTAGTAACCATCACGAATGAGTAGGTAAATCGGCTTGCTATGGCAGTCAGCCGTAAACAGGTTCCCTAGAGGATCCTGCGCCATCCCGAAAGGATTCACTTGCCCCCAAGTGAAGTGCTCAAGCCGCGAACCGTCTAAACGCATTCGGTAGGTGTTGCCCGAATGCATGGTTACCACATGTCCGTCGGCGCCTTGGACGGACGATTGATTGTTGAAACCGTGACATGCATACAGCCAGCCGTCCAACCCGCGGCGGAAGGCATTTTGCATTCCATGCGTATCACGCGAGTAATCGAACGGGCCAAAGAGTTTCGTTTGCCGATCAGCCCGATCGTCGCCGTCAACATCTTCAAAGAAGTAAATGTTGGGTATGCTGTACGCAATTACGCCGTTTTTATAGGGGTACAATCCGATAGGAATATTCAACCCATCGGCGAAGGTAACCACACGGTCGGCCCGACCATCCCCGTTGGTATCTTCGAGGATCTTAATCGTGTCGCGCCCCTTACGGTCTGGGGGCGCTGGGTATGGATATTCGACCGTATCTGTGATCCACAACCGACCGCGTGCGTCGAAGGCCATATTGATTGGCTTCTGAATTTCTGGCTCGCTTGCAACCAGTTGAATCTCAAATCCCGGTGGAAGCGAAAAAGACTGTTGTTCCGCTTCGGGAGTTAATGGATCGGTGGTGCGAACTCCCGCCGCAAAGGGATCCTCGGCGTATGTGGGGGCTCCCATGAAAAACGTGAATACGACTCCGCCGACGAGAAGAATCTTTTTCATTTTGAGGGGCGTTATCGAGAAGGGCTGGCTATGTAGATCGGGATTGCCGGGAAATAACTAGTTTGATCTTACATGGCTAAGTCTACGCCGCAAGGTCTTGCTAAGACCTTGCAATTGCTACGGCCGCTAGGACCGGTCAGCGGCCTTCGATTTTTGGGGACATTTGTCACGCGTTGGGCCACCTCCTGACAAACGATGCGCTAAATTGGTAGATGGCGACGACCGGCTTTCGCCGCAGTTCGCACAATTGGCGCGGTGAAACGGAAGATTCTTTTTCTGCACGCCAGCGAAACCGCGCCGGCGTCGCACGCCAGAGTGTGGTGGCCCCCAGCTTTGCGCCGATGGATTAGTCACGAACTAAGGAGAGTCGTCGGGCAAGGACGCGCCCAGGATTGCTGGCGGCGGAGATTCCGTCGCGCCCCGCACGCAAAGCGCGTTGATGTTTGCACCGCGTCGCCTTACCCGCCCTTTGTTCGCTCTCGGCCTGTTGGCATTGGTCGCCTTCCTGGCTGTTGCGCTAGCGACTTACGATCCGGCTGATCGACTGCCCCGGTTTATTTCTCCTCTGGATCGGCTCTACCAGCCCGATGTGCTGGTTTATCCCCAGAACGAAACGCCAACCAACTTGTGCGGCCCATGGGGAGCGCTTGTCGCTGATGTGCTGTTTACCCTTTTAGGGTTGGGCGCATACTACTTGGTGTTTTCGCTTGCAATCCTCGACTTGTTGCTGTTTCGTGGCTATGTCATGGATTGCCCCCGTTCGCGCCTGGTCGGGTGGACGTTGACGCTAATTGCGGTCACTACGATTTCTACCACATTTTTTCCCACGGCTACGCCTGGTCCTGTCATTGGCGCTGGCGGTTATCTTGGCGAACTGAGCGCTGCAACCGTCCGAGCGCATTTTGCAATGGCCGGAGTTCTCATTCTCACCTTCAGTATGACCTTTGCGGGTGCGCTCTTGTGCACCGATGACGTACTTCTGCGTTGGGCCGCCTGGATGGCAGGTCGATGTCTTCGTGTAGGAAGTCTGTCCGCCATGCGAACTTTCGCAGTCGGTAGTCGCACAATTCTCGCCGACCGCAACGACGCTGCGACAGACGATTCGGACACATCCACAACGAATACGACGGCGTCGCCCGAGAATGATACGGGACGCGAGATCCCTGTCCGCACCAAGGTCAAGGTGACCAAGGAGCGAACGACGGCAAAAACACAAAACATCGATGGTGGCGATACGTCGCCTTTGGAAGCTGGTGATGATTCTTGGACGTCAAACGACGACGAGACAACCACTCCCGTCGTGAAGACCAAGCCCAAGGCAGGACGCAAGAAAGAGTCGCCTCAGGAAGACCCGGTCGTTACCACACGTGTTGACCCACCTCTCAAGGTTCGAAAGCCGCACAAACTCGACAATGCAGAACGTGACGAGGTGCGCGAACAATTGGATGAGGGCAGCCAGGCGGCCGAGGCAAGTGAGTACCGTCTGCCTGATATCAACTTACTGATTGAAGGCGACGATTTTTCTTACGAAGACCAGGAGCAGGAAGTCCTCCGCAAGGCACGAATCCTGGAAGAGACGTTCGCTAGCTTCGGCTTCAATGTCAAGGTGGTCGAAATTGAAACCGGCCCCGTGATTGCCCAGTACGAAATTGAACTCGAGGCCGGCCTGAGATTATCGAAGATTACTGGCCTCGCCGATGACTTGGCGATCGCACTGCGAGTACCCAGTGTGCGCATCGTAGCGCCAATTCCTGGGAAGAACACGGTCGGTATCGAAGTGCCGAACGAGAAACGCCAGGTCGTACGTCTTCGTGAAGTGATGGAAGAGGCGGGCGCGAAAGCCCAGAAGATGCGGATTCCGCTTTTCCTTGGCAAAGACGTAGCTGGCAATCCGCTGGTAACCGATCTTTCAACGCTACCGCACTTGCTTATTGCTGGCCGTACAGGTACGGGCAAGAGCGTGTGCTTGAATGCGATCATCAGCTCGATCCTGATGACCAAGGGGCCCGACGAAGTACGGATGTTGATGATTGACCCCAAGATGGTCGAGCTTTCCGGGTACGCCACGTTGCCGCACTTGATGCACCCCGTGGTGACCGACATGAAGAAGGCCGAAGCAATATTGGCTTGGGCCGTTGACAAAATGGAAGAACGTTACGCTCTGCTCGCCAAGGCAGGCGTAAGGCATATCTGCTCATACAACCAACTTGGCGAGGAGGAATTGTATGAGCGATTGCAGCCGGAGGATGAGGAGCAGAAACAGAATATTCCCACGCAATTGCCGTTCATCGTGATTGTGGCCGATGAGATTGCGGACCTCATGATGCAGGCCGGTAAGGAGGTAGAGCAACATATCATTCGCCTGGCCCAGAAGAGCCGGGCCGTGGGGATCCATCTGATTCTTGCGACCCAAAAGCCCACGGTCGACGTGATCACCGGGTTGATCAAGTCGAACTTGCCTGCCCGCATCTGCTTCCAGGTTGCTAGCCGTACCGATAGCCGCGTCGTGCTGGATGAAATGGGCGCTGAAAAGTTACTAGGCAACGGCGATATGTTGTTCCTATGGCCAGGAACGAGCACGATCCTTCGCGGTCAAGGTACATATCTGACGGATGAAGAAATCAACGCTGTCGTTGACTTTGTGAGCACCGGTGAGCAACGCTTCGTCAAAGAGTTGGTCAACATCAAGCTGAACGATGGCGAGGAAACTTCGGCGGCTGCGTTGCTATCGGAGAAGGATGAACTCTACGAAGCCGCAGTGGATATTGTGGTGCGCGAGGGACGTGGCAGTGTCTCGCTCCTACAACGGGCGTTAGGAATTGGTTACGGACGGGCAGCGCGTCTTATTGATTTTATGGCGGAGGACAATATTGTTGGGCCGTATCACGGTTCCAAGGCGCGCGAGGTGCTCATCAGCCTGGAAGAATGGGAACGCATGCGAGGGCATCGCAAGCAAGATAACGCCCCAACTCGGTCGAAAAAGATCATTCCTCCTCGTTTGGAAGTACTGGACGATGGCCTTTCCAACGAAGTGGATGAGGAGCTGGACGAAGAAGTTTGGGATGAGGAGGGCGAAGACGATGAAGCCGAGGTTTGGGCTGAGGAATCCGCCGAAGATTGACGCCCGATTGTCGGTACTTGGGAAGCAGCCCGACGTTCGGTGCGCTTCGGCGCCGACGCACGAGCCAAGCAATGTTGCATTGTGAAAGTCTTTTCCGCGACCTCGAACGCCGCCAGTTACGATTCATCGTGGAGGAGATCGTCGAAACCGCGGTGATACCAAGTTCGGGGAAACGGCGCGATGATTCGAAGAGGTGTTTTGCGCACAGGATGAATTAGTTCAAGACTTCGGGCGTGCAGTGCAATGCCCGGCGCAAAGGGTATCTGGGCGTCATACTTCGCGTCGCCCAGAATAGGGTGTCCGAGATTGGACAGTTGCAGGCGAATCTGGTGTTTGCGCCCGGTTTCTAAACGCACTTTTAGTAAACTGACATCGCGAGCAGTCGCCAGCGTGCGATACGTCAGGCGGGCCTCTTGCGCTTTCGGGTTGTTTTGCGCGACGACTTCCATTCGCCGACGCCGCTCATTCTTCGCGATCCAGTCCACGCATTCACCTGCCGGCGGGTTCAGGCAGCCCTCGACAATAGCCCAGTAGACCTTTTCAACGGCGCGCGTGCGAAACTGTTCGGTCAAGCGAGCAGCCGCCTTTGACGTACGTGCAAAAAGCGTCACGCCGGTTACTTGGGCGTCGAGTCGACTAACCACCCCCAAATAGACGTTGCCAGGCTTAGCGTATTTCTGTTTGAGATAATCCTTAGCCTGTACGAACAGACTGGATTGATCCTCCGATACGCCCATCGTCGCCAATCCTGCCGGCTTATTCACGGCCAGCAGGTGATTGTCTTCGTAAAGGACGATCAGACGCGCGCGAGCCATTAACAACAGAACGAGCGAGATGGCGCAGCGACCGCTGCACGATCGTGTGCGCAGAAGTCGCGAAACAAACAACGGGCGATTGACGCTCTACGTGAAGTATTTCACGCTTCTGGTAAGCGGGCAATTCGGCGCCATTTTCGTTGCTCCCCGGAAAGTTAGTAGTATCGGTTTACGAACAACCGATACTCCCAGTCAAATAAC
>CAYWIS010000087.1:20919-22190 GCA_964458385.1 uncultured Pirellulaceae bacterium | reverse complement strand
TGTCGTCGTACTGAGGAGCGCTTTCTTGCGCGTCGGCCTTCGTTTCTTCGATCATGGCGTTGACCTCCTTCATATCTGCTCGCTGCAGCATATGTTGAAACGGCGAAACTCGTGTCCCGACAAGGGGCGTTTGGGCCTCATCCCAAGATTGGATTGGTTGATTGAGCAGGTCTCCCGTTTGGGCCGAAAGCCGAGGCAAGACGGGCGTTAAATACACGATGATTTGACGGTACAAGTTCAATGCAACCGTGCAAACGTCCTGTAGTTCCTGGGCTTTCTCGGGCGATTTGCGCAAATTCCACGGCGCCGCGCATTCAACATAAGCATTGGCGCGATCGGCTAAATCCATGATCAATCGCATGGCCTTGTTATAGTCGCAGGCCTCGTATGCGGCGGCGATTGCGGATCCTGCGGCGGCGCCTTGCTCAAACAACCCTTGATCGTCGGGATAGGTCGCCGATAGGCCGGTGTCGGCAACAAAACGAGCAGTGCGGCTGGCGAGGTTGACCACTTTTCCAACCAGGTCGGCGTTCACCTTGGTCACGAACTCCTGCAGGTTCATATCAATGTCATCCTCTCCGGGCCCCAACTTCGATGCGTAATAGTATCGAAGGTACGAGGGGTCGAGGCGCCGCAGGTACGTTTCGGCCTTGATGAATGTGCCGTCTCGTTTCGACATCTTCCGGCCATTGACGGTCAGAAATCCGTGAATGTGGACCTTGGTCGGAAGATTGAAACCGGCCGCCTTCAACATGGCTGGCCAGAACAACGTGTGAAAGTACTTAATGTCCTTGCCAATGAAATGATGAATTTCCGTTTCTGGATTTCGCCACCACGTGTCAAAATCCTCACCGCGCCGCTTGCACCATTGGAGAGTGGAAGCCATGTATCCAATGGGGGCGTCATACCACACGAACCAATAGTTGCCGGGGAAATCGGGAATCTCAAATCCCCAGTACGGGGCGGGACGTGAAATATCCCAATCTCGAAGCGGTTCGCTTAGGAACTGCGCTTTCAGATAATTCGCCGCTTCAGGCTGAAGATGTTCCCCACTTTGCGTCCATTCTTCGAGAAAGTCGTGATACTTCTCGATCCGGATGAATAGGTGCGGCGCCGATCGAGTTTCTGGCTTCGCTCCCGAAAGGGTGCTTATCGGATCAATTAGCTCTGCAGCGGTATAGGTATGGCCGTTCTCGCAACTATCGCCGTATTGGTCGGGTTTCTGGCAGACGGGGCATTTCCCTTTAACAAACCGGTCAGCCAAAAACACT
>CAYWIS010000087.1:0-20909 GCA_964458385.1 uncultured Pirellulaceae bacterium | reverse complement strand
AAGTTGCGTTACTTCCTTTTCGACAACCAAGCCGGCCGCGCGAATCTTCTTCCAGAATTCATGACATAATTGTCGGTTTTCTTCGCTGTGGGTGCTGCCGTAGTTATCGAAGGCGATATCGAAGCCGGCGAAGTCCCGTTGGTGCTCCTGGCTAATTCTCTCGATCCATTCTTCTTCAGAGACTCCATGCTTTTGGGCGCTGATCATGATGGCGGTGCCATGCGTATCGTCAGCGCATATGAAGATGCATCTATGACCGCGGAGTTTCTGGAACCGCACCCAAATGTCGGTCTGGATGTACTCCACCAAATGGCCAATATGGATGGGCCCATTGGCGTAGGGCAGGGCGGCAGTGACGAGAATCCTTCGTTGAGCCATGAACGTGTACGATGAAGGCAGGTGATGTCGGTTGGGACGATTCTACAGCAATCGCCCCGTGCGTCGTAGATGAGACAGGGCGAGGACTTTCAAAAGCTAAGAACTGGTCAATGTCAGCTTAAGACGGTTGCTCAGGATAGGAAGCATCTGCAAGTTGGGTCGTTTTTGCTAAGAATCTCTTTTGTTTGAGCGAGCAATAGCCGAAAAATGGAACAAGCGCTTGTTTAGGCGCGCGATGTGATCCAATGGACAAACATCGAGAGGAGAGATCGGTGGTGCGCAACGTGGTTTTGGCGGCCGTGCTTTGCATGTGGGGCGTCGCGGAAGGACGCGCCCAGGAATGGGCGCAAAAGCTATTTCAAACGACGTCCCACGACTTCGGGTCGGTTGCGCGCGGCGCCAAGGCCGAGTTCGCTTTCGAACTGGTCAATTGCTATAAGGAAGACGTTCACATCGCCGGGGTTCGGTCCAGTTGTGGTTGCACAACACCCGTTGTGACCAAAGACACCATCAAGACTTGGGAAAAAACCGAAATCATTGCGTCACTCAATACCCGCTCTTTCACGGGTCACAAGTCGGCGACATTGACCGTAACCCTCGATAAACCGTTTCCTGCCGAAGTCCAACTTCACGTTTCCGCCTATATTCGACGCGATGTGGTGTTTACCCCCGGTTCGGTCCAGTTTGGGTCGGTGGATCTGGGGCAAACCGCTGAAAAAACGATCGACGTGGCCTACGCCGGCCGCGATGATTGGCGGATTGTCGATGTGCGGAGCGCCAATCCGCATTTTGAAGTCGAATTGACCGAGAAAGAGCGGGGTGGCGGTCGCGTGCACTATTCTATGGTCGTCCGGCTTACCGGTGACGCTCCCAGCGGATACCTGTTGGATCAATTATTGATCGTTACCAACGATCGCAATATGACGACCATTCCGCTGGCGGTTGAAGGCCGTGTAGTTTCACCTTTGACCGTGAGTCCGGGTTCCTTAGTTCTAGGCGTGCTTTCGCCGGGACAAACGGTCACCAAGCAGTTGGTCGTTCGCGCGAACAAACCCTTCCATGTTCTGGGGGTGGAGTGTGCCGATCCCGCATTTCGCTTCGATCCGTCTCCCGAAGCGAAGGAGCTGCACCTAGTTCCCGTGACGTTTACCGCTGGAAGCCAAGCGGCGAAGATCGTGGAAACAATTGTGATTAGAACCGACTTAGGTGGGGGAGCCGAAGCAACGTGTAAGGCGACTGCGACGATTGAGTAGACGCGTCGACGCTAAGGCTTTTGGCTGATTTCTCGTTTCACATTTAACTTCTGAGGCGAACTACGAGCGTTTGGGGGTAATCTGTACGACCGGCGTTTGTGGCGTAACGGCCGCGGGACACTCACTGCAAGAATCTCCGCATCCTTTGGAGGAACGCGAAAGCACGAGATTCACCCCTCGCCAGCCAAGATAAAGTGCGGCCAAGAGAACCAGGCCACTTGCGACTACGGTTTGGGCATCCAAGGGCATTATCGCCTCTAGCATTGAGATTAGATTTGCTCGACCGAAGCTTTGTCGATCATTATATCTCCGCCCACGCTCTTTGGCGCCCGGTTCGTTGAGACGGCAAGTTGCCTCATCCTACGCGAAGATCGTCTGGCTCACGGCCGTAACTCTCACTGTACTGCCGAGATATGGCCCTAAGCCGTGATGACGGCTGTTAGGCCAGCCCCACGTCGTTATATGGTGCCGAAACTCGTAGGTATGGCCATACGACGGAACGCGATTTCGCCTCTGACGGCTGATGGCCCCTTCTGTATTGGCCGCGACCACGGGGGACTAATTCGACAGCGTTTGGTCTAGCTCCGCGGTGGCCAACGGGCAACTTAGCAAGTACGAGTGTTTGAAGCCGCTTGACCGGGAACATCTTTTCCACTAGAAGCCCACAACTCAGGCTTTCTCCCTCGCGAGGTTTGGGAGTCATCGCACATACCCCAGCGATCGTCAAATATGTCCACTCCCCTGATTTGCGGGATGGACTTCTCCGGGAGAACGTGTTAACACAAATGAGAGGGGATTTGCCGGGGCGAAGGAGGTGGAGTTATGTCTACTCCTAACGACCCAGTATTGATTGCGGTGCTGTCTCTTTCACCTGAAGAACGCTCACAACTTGCGGATCGCTTGTTGTCGAGCCTCCATGAAGAAACGGTGGAAGAAATCGATCCTACGGAGGCCGAACATCGTATCGAGGCTCTCCGTCGCGGCGACGCCGATTTGCTGGACACGTATCTCTTGTCCGACGCGTAATTGCCCTACATTCGTGGGCAGCTCTTGTTCTTGCTGACCGCGAGGAGATTTTGTCTTCTCGCTCGGTAACATCCTGAGGCAATTTTCGCCTAACTCTTTAGGCGTTTGAAGAACCACTTATTCCCACAGGATGTTACCTATGACATACCGATTGATTCGTCTGGCCATCTTTTCCGTGACGGCAATGTATGCGTTGGGCAGTGCGGTCGAGGCCTGGGCTGGTGATTGTCACGGTGGTGTCTACCACAGCTACGGCGCGCACGCGTATAGCTGCGGGCCACAATTGGGCGCGCCTGCTATCCACTGCAGCCCGTATGAGGCGTACTTGTTATTCAAGAAGTATCCCGTGTTGGCTAAGAATCATCCGGAACTGGCGGCTCAGTTGGAAGCTCGATTTGCGCCATCGCCTGCGATCGTTGCGAAGCCGGCGGCAAGAGCGGCCGTGGCAGTGGAAGAATCGATAACGTCGGCGAAACCTGCTGCCCCAAGCGGCATTGTCGAGTCTTCGTCGACACTCGGCGCCGCGTCTGTTGTTCCCGGCCCCCGGAACGAAGCGATTCCAGTGCCGAGTTCGACTCCTGGCCCCGAGGCAGTTCCCGCACCGGCTCCGACATCAACTCCCAGCGCGACGCCACCTGTTACACCACCCAATGACGCGGAACTTTTGGACAATGGACCCGGACCCGATCTCCCGCCGGGCGGCGCACCCCCTGCGGCGACTCCTGTAGCGGCAGCGCCTCCGGTACGACCCGAGCTGGAGCCGTTGTTGGGGCTGTGGCAGACGGTATCGATTGATCCCAACGGTGAGCAGAAAGTGACGCAAGTGAACCTCGCATCCGACGGAACAGCGACCGTCACGGTCGATAGTACGCTCGGCAAAGTAAGCCTGAAACGAAAATTCGCCATCGACGACGAAACGAAGGAGTTTCGTCTGTCGGGCGAAGGGGCGCCGATCGTGCTCGGGAAGGTTGTGACCGCAGATAAAGACCAAGTGGTGCTTGAACGCGAGGGAGTAAACACGACGTTTACTCGTCCTACACCCTAAACCTCCCGGTTTTGCAACGTCACCTATGGGCCGCATACAATCATGCGTATGCGGCCTTTATTTGCGCGCCGCGAGGCCTTCATTTACGCGGGGCAAATACCCTCATGGGGAAGGAGCATATTCATTTCGTTACGGGCAGGTTGGCCGAGCACGCGCTGCGCGACGTCTTGGCCGAGTTATCGTCGCAAGTGGGATTCAATTACTCGGTTGACGTATTGCCGATCACCGTAGCCGCGCTTATGACTCCCGAATGGATAGCGCGCCGCATTGCGGTTCCATCGGAGGCCACGAAAGTGATGGTGCCCGGATACTGCCGCGGCAACGTCGAGGCGTTACAAAATGCGGTCAACGTGCCCGTGGAGTGGGGGCCTCGCGATTTACGGCAATTGCCGGAGTATTTTGGGCGTGGCCAACGGCGCCCGGAATCGTATGGCGCGTACTCCATCGAGATCATTGCCGAGATCAACCATGCGCCTCGTCAATCGCTGAAGGACATTCTCAATGCGGCCAGCCGTTTGGCGGCCGATGGCGCCGACGTGATTGATGTAGGTTGTGATCCCGGCCAAACATGGGCTGGGGTCGCAGAATGTGTGCGAGCACTACGGTCCGAAGGGTATCGGGTGTCGATCGACAGTCTCAATCCTCGCGAGATTGAGGCGGCGGTTCAAGCTGGCGCCGAATTGGTCTTATCGGTCAATTCCACGAATCGTGAATATGCGCGGGGCTGGGGCTGCGAGGTCGTGGCGATTCCCGATGAACCAAGCCGGCTCGAAACGCTGGACGAAACAATCGCCATTCTCCAAGAAGCGAATATTCCCTTTCGTATAGACCCGATTTTGGAGCCTATCGGATTTGGATTCGCCGCCAGCTTGGAACGCTATCACCAGGTCCGACGGCGTTATCCCGATGCCAATATGCTCATGGGAATTGGGAACTTAACCGAGTTAACGGACGTCGACTCCGCCGGCGTCAATGTGTTGTTGCTGGCGATCTGCCAGGAATTGCAGATCAAAAGTGTACTGACCACGCAAGTGATCAATTGGGCTAGAAGCAGCGTCCGTGAATGCGACCTCGCGCGGCGCCTCGTGTACTACTCCGTCACGCAGCGCGTACCCCCGAAGCACTTAGAGCCCGGCCTTGTGATGCTGCGCGACACACACTTGCTCTCGTTTGGCAGGGAAGGTTTGGCGGCGCTTGCCGAGCAAATCAAAGACAATAATTTCCGCATATTCGCGGAAGATGGAAAACTTCACTTGATCTGCCGTGGATTTCATCAAGAACATTCAGACCCATTTGTTTTGTTTCACGAATATCTGGATCGGTTCCCCGGCAGTCTCGATGTTTCGCATGCCTTTTACCTCGGCTATGAAATGGCAAAGGCAGTAACCGCCTTGACGCTTGGCAAGAACTACCGACAAGATGAGACGCTAGATTGGGGGTTCTTGACCGTTCCCGAAGAAAGCCATCGGGAGCGCACATCGGCTGCCAGGCGAAAGCGAGAGGATTAACGTGGGTGACGTGTTGCCGCTGGTCGAGGAGTTGCGGCCGGCGCCAGACATAGAGGCCGCTTTTCTGCGATTCGCAAAACAACGGCATTGCCTGTTTTTGGACTCCGCCCTGCGGCATCGTGAAATCGGCCGATACTCCTTCCTTGCGGCCGACCCTTTCTTCTTTTTCCAGCAAACGGCCGATAATTCTCAGGCTCTGGCGGACTTGCAATGCCAACTAAGTTGCTGGAAAGCAGCGACACTGCCAGGACTCCCGCCGTTTCAGGGAGGAGCAGGGGGGCTCATCAGTTACGATCTGAATCGGACGTTGGAAAAGATTCCCCCGCCACGTTACGACGAATTTCAACTTCCCGTTTTGGCGGTTGGATTCTATGACGTGGTCTTGGCATTCGATCATGAACAGAATCGAGCCTGGATCATATCGCAAGGATTTCCTGAGACGGATGACTCTGCGCGGCTGCGACATGCGTCCGCACGGCTAAAACAAGTGCAGTCGTGGCTTGAAAGGCCGCCGCCAAGTTTCGACTCGCCGTGCAATGGGGGACGCCTTCCGCGGGAACAACTCGCGCCCCAGTTCCCCGTGGGCGATATTCCGGAGTTAACGAGCAATTTTGCTCCTGACGAGTACCGGCGAGCGATTCAGCGAGTCATTGACTATATACACGCGGGCGACGTATTTCAGGTCAATCTGGCGCAGCGTCTCCTTTATCCGGCGACCGACCCTAGCCCTCTGTTATATTTGCGATTGCGGCGCCGCAATCCGGCTCCATTTGCAGGATATTTGGACTTGGGCGACTCGCAGGTTATCAGCGCTTCTCCGGAACGTTTCTTGGCGGTCCGAGCGCGTCAGGTCGAGGCGCGACCGATTAAGGGCACCCGGCGCCGCATTCCGCACCCGGTGGCGGACCTATTTACCGGAGACGAACTCCGCGACAGTGAGAAAGACCGTGCGGAAAATGTAATGATCGTCGATCTCCTGCGAAACGACCTGTCGCGCGTATGCCTCCCTGATAGCGTGCGTGTGACCCAATTGTGCGGTCTTGAGCTGTACCAGTATGTGCAGCATTTGGTTTCGGTCGTGCGAGGCGAACTTGCGGCCGACAACTCTTTGCTGGATTTGGTGCGAGCGACCTTTCCCGGCGGGTCGATCGTTGGGGCGCCCAAGGTGCGGGCAATGGAAATTATTGCAGAACTTGAGCCAACGGCGCGCGGCGCCTACTGTGGTGCGCTCGGTTACTTGGGGTTCGATGGGGAAATGGATCTAAACATCCTCATTCGCACCATGACAGCGAAATACGGATGGCTACAATTCCCTGTGGGAGGCGGAATCGTCGCCCAATCGGACGTTGAAAGTGAATATGAAGAAACGTGGCACAAAGCGACGGGGCTAGTGAAATCGCTCCGGTAGTTCCCCGTGATCCTGCTGATCGATAACTACGATAGTTTCGTACATAATCTGGCCCGGTATTTTCGGCGGTTAGGGCAGGACACCCTCGTCGTGCGCAATGACGTAATCGACGTAGCGCAAGTCCGCCGGCTGAATCCCCAAGCTATTGTGTTGTCGCCCGGCCCCTGCACGCCGAACGAAGCTGGCTGCTCACTGAGCCTTGTTCACGAGTTAGGGGACAGCTACCCCATCCTCGGAGTCTGCCTGGGGCATCAAACCATTGCCGCGGCGCTTGGGGGCATTGTGGTTCGCTCACCCCAGCCGATGCACGGACGGACGAGTTTGATCCATCACAACGGAGAGGGGGTGTTTTCTAACGCACCTCAACCCCTGAGCGTTTGCCGTTATCATTCGCTGATTGTGGAAGAGGCGTCTCTTCCCGAAGTTCTTGAGGTTACGGCGCGCACAAGCGACGGGCTGATCATGGGGCTGCGTCATCGCTCTAAGCCCCTGGTAGGACTGCAATTTCACCCCGAATCGATTTTGACCGACGCCGGCTATTTATTGCTGGCGAACTTCTTACGCGTGGCGGGTATCGAACCAACGGCGTTTCCCGATGTGGGCGATGAACGGCCCCAACCACAGGCGCCGACAACAACGACGCTCCTGAAGTCTCTTAGTTTCTAAATCGACGACAAGTCGGACGCCGCCTTTTGCGGTGGCTTGTTCCATGAATGCCCATGATACTTGAAGGCATTGTGACGACCCTGAATGTCGATCGGCGTCCGAACATCGCCCCGATGGGGCCGATTGTCGATGCGGCTATGGAGCGAATTACTCTTCGGCCATTCCAGACATCCACCACCTATCAGAATCTAAAGCGGACAGGCCAAGGCGTCTTTCACGTTACTGATGACGTCGAATTGCTGGCGCGAGCCGCTATCGGGCGGCTTGATCCCCCACCCGACGTCGTTCCGGCGCCGTCGGTTGACGGCGTCATCCTGACGGACGCCTGCCGTTGGTACGCACTGAGAGTTGTTCAACTGGACGACGCGCAAGAGCGAACGTCGATTGAATGCGAAATTGTCGATCGGGGATGCCTTCGCGACTTTTGGGGATTCAACCGGGCCAAGCACGCGGTGCTGGAGGCGGCCATCTTAGCCACCCGCCTTCATTTGCTTACCGAAACGGAAAGTCGCAGCGAGTTCCGGCGGCTTCGGGTGCTGGTCGAGAAGACCGGGGGCGATCAGGAGCATCGTGCGTTCGCACTGCTGGAACAGTATTTGGCGGAGTGGTGGGCCAAACGCCCGGTTTAGCAGGTCAAACCACACCGACCGGAAACAAGGAAGATGCTCGCGGAGACATTGAGCCAAAGAAAAAAACCGTTGACTCCGAGGGGATGGGGGGGTATCCCTTCGCCGTCAACGGTTTATTCAAGGAGGCGCCGACCGGACTCGAACCGGTAGTCGCGGATTTGCAATCCGCTCCCTTAGCCATTTGGGTACGGCGCCCGAGCGATGGGGGAAGATTAGAAAAACGGCGTTTGTCGGTCAAGGGCGCTTTTCTTAGCGGCCGGTTGAGAGCAGAAACCTGCGTCAACTGATACCGGTCCTACCTTCCCTACAAACGGCCGAACGCCAAGCGGCGTCAAGCCGTCCAACTCGACTATTCGATCTTATAGGAGGTTCTGCCGTTCGGCACAAGACCACTGCCCGTCAGAGTTTCGCGATCGGCAGGTTTGACCTCCAGAACAAGAAAGGATGCTTCGATGGAGATTTTCAACCTGATCGCCCATTTGCGTGGCGACGCTCGGATTGCGGAATTGGCTGAGGAAGTTGCGGACCGAAGCCTGGAGGTGGTGCGCGAACGGGTGGCCACACGCTTGGAATCCCTCGGAATGGCCGAAGCGCGTGGTTACATTCGGGCACGTGCTGCGGCCGCCGTGCGTCCTGCGGTCGATCGGCTCCTTAGCTCGGATGCCACGATTAAGCGTAGTTGGCGTACTCAGTTATGCGAGCGCGCCACCGAGGAGATCGTGCGACGCCTGTTGTGGGAGGAAATGGGCCGTCGTCAAAGTTCAACGCCCGCGCGGCGCGCCGCCTAACCTGTCGAGGGCTCGCCAACGTCGTTCCTGCTCGGAGATCCCACCATGGCTTGGCAGCCGCCCGATATCGCCCGTTTGAACAATCGATTGGCGGCGCAGAACCGACGCGTCGAGGGGTACTTGGATTGCGTTCTTAACCGACTCGATATGCTTATCGACGCAGCATTAGCGGGCGATTGGGACGCGGTTCGAAAGTGGAGCCTGGAAATTTCTCAGCGAATCGACGGTCGCGAAGAGGCCGATATTCTGAAGTCGGCTCAACAAGTGCTTGAGGCCGCCACACGTTTGAAAGACGACAATGAACTCAAGCGGCGGGTGATGATGTTGATCGCCGCTTGCGGCAAGGCCCAACGTCGGACGAGAATGCCATAGCAATTGCAAGGGAGCCGCCGCTTCGTCTGCTACTTTCGACGCCATTGACTTAGTGACATGTTTTCTCCCGACGAGGGCGATGCGCCAGAAGAACTGGCGTCGTGGAGCGACTGGCCCGTATGCCCTCGTTGCGGGCAACGCCGACAGGCGCGCTGCCCTACGTGCGGATACGCGGCGGATAATATACCGCTGGCCGATTATCAGGAACTGGGAGCGGTTTCTCTTCCCATCGTTGGACGCCTCGGAGAACGTCGCGGCGAAGAATTGCAACGGGCGTCGGTTCTGTTGATGTGCCCGCACTGTGAAGAAGCATTTCAACCAACTTTCTATGACCGTTGCGCGGCGTGTGGGCATGACTTCGGAGAAGGAATTCGGGTCGCATTCTTTGGGGACGACACATTGACCCCGCGCGTAGTCGGAGCGGCAATCGGTTTGCTCGCGTTTCTTCTTGGCTTGTTTGCCTTCTTTTGGCTGCTTCTCCGGTAACGCTGTCCTGGGAATACGCGGGGCGTTTGCGTCGCGCCTAGTGAAGCAATTGTCACATCCTGGCAATTCTGACCTGCCTTTGCCAACCCTCAGAATCGGCCAGAACAGGCCTCCGTAACACGGTCGCTGTCCCAGAGACAAACGGCAAGGCGTTCGCTAAAATGCAGTCGAGCCGCTTTGGAATTTTGTCCCTTCGCACTTGTGTATCTGACCGATGACGCAGCACCTTTCGTTTGATCCGTTTGGAGCCCGCGATACCTTCGAGACGTCTCAGGGCAAGGTGGGGATTTACCGAATTACCCGTCTGGCGGAGCAAGGGCTGGGCGACGTGGATCGGTTGCCGTACTCGTTGCGCGTGTTGCTGGAATCGGTCCTGCGGAATTGCGATGGCTACCAGGTGACCGAGGCGGATGTGAAGAACCTGGCAGCCTGGAATGCGCCGAACCCTGCTCAAGTGGAGATTCCCTTCAAGCCTGCCCGGGTTGTGTTGCAGGACTTTACGGGGGTGCCGGCCGTTGTTGATCTGGCCGCAATGCGCGCCGGAATGAAACGCTTGGGCGGCGATCCAAAAAAGATTAATCCGCTAATTCCGGTCGATTTGGTAATCGACCACTCGGTGCAAGTCGACCGTTTTGGAACACCGGACGCGCTGGAATTTAACAACAAGATCGAGTTCGAGCGAAACCGGGAACGTTACGAGTTCTTGCGCTGGGGGCAAAAAGCGTTCGACAATTTCCGCGTTGTTCCCCCAAATATTGGGATCGTTCACCAAGTCAACCTGGAGTATTTGGCCAAGGGAGTATTCTTGCGCTCGGATCAGAAGGGCCCGGTGGGCGTGCCCGACACCCTTGTTGGAACCGACAGCCATACCACCATGATCAACGGTCTGGGCGTTGTCGGCTGGGGCGTGGGTGGCATTGAAGCCGAAGCGGTCATGCTCGGGCAACCATTGTATATGCTCATGCCCGAGGTTGTGGGCTTCGTTCTGACCGGTGAACTGCCATCGGGGGCGACGGCTACCGATTTGGTGCTCCGCGTGACGGAACTTCTGCGCAAAGAAGGGGTTGTCGGCAAGTTTGTCGAATTCTTCGGCCCCGGGGTTTCGACCATGTCGTTGGCCGACCGCGCCACGATTGCCAACATGGCGCCTGAATATGGCGCGACGATGGGCTTTTTCCCCATTGATGCGGAAACTCTAAACTACCTCCGGCGCACGGGGCGCACCGAGGAGGAGGTCGATCTGGTTGAACGCTACGCGAAAGAGCAAGGGCTCTTCCGCACCGATGATTCGCCCACGCCGAACTTCTCCAAGGTTCTGACATTAGATCTGAGCACCGTTGAGCCGTCGTTGGCGGGACCAAAACGTCCGCAAGATCGCGTGCCGCTGCGCGAGATGAAAAAGGCTTTTCAAGCGGCGCTGCAAGCGCCGGTCGCTCAGCGAGGGTACGCGTTGGATCCGGTTTCGATCGTGAAGACGGCGAAAGTCGAGTCAAATGGCGATAGCACGGAAATCACGCATGGCGCGGTGGTGATCGCTGCTATCACCAGTTGCACCAATACCTCGAATCCGTCGGTGATGATTGCGGCGGGGCTCTTAGCGAAAAAAGCGGTCGAACGCGGTCTTCGCGTGAAGCCCTACGTTAAGACCAGTCTTGCTCCGGGCTCACGGGTCGTTACCGACTACTTTGACAAGGCGGGTTTGACGGAGTCCCTGGAAAAACTGGGATTCCATACAGTGGGGTATGGTTGCACGACATGCATTGGGAACAGCGGTCCTTTGCCCGATCCCGTGGCCAAGGCTGTGACCGAGGGCGACCTCGTTGCGGCGGCGGTGTTGAGCGGGAACCGCAACTTCGAGGGGCGGGTGAATCCGTTAGTGAAGGCGAATTACCTAGCAAGTCCACCGCTGGTTGTCGCTTATGCCCTCGCTGGTACAACGGACATCGACCTCGTGAACGAGCCTTTAGGCAAGGATCCGCAGGGTCAAGACGTGTATTTGAAGGACATTTGGCCATCGAAAGAGGAAGTGGAAAACGTGATTGCTTCCTCGGTGCAGCCCGAAATGTTCAAGTCGCGATATGCTCACGCGTTTGACGGCAACGAGATGTGGAACGCGATTGAGGTAAGCGGCGGTGATCTGTACGAATGGGATGAAAAAAGTACTTACATTCAGGAGCCCCCATTTGTGCGCGACATTTCACGCGAGGCTCCGCCCATTCGCCCAATTCAAGGCGCCCGCGTATTGGCTCTCTTAGGCGATTCAGTCACCACCGATCATATTTCGCCTGCTGGCTCGATCGCTAAGTCCAGTCCAGCCGGCCAATACCTGATCGAACGTGGAGTTCAACCTGCGGACTTTAACAGCTACGGCTCGCGCCGTGGCAATGACCGCGTGATGGTCCGCGGCACGTTCGCAAATATCCGTATTCGTAATCAATTGGCGCCGGGCACCGAAGGCGGCTGGACCCGCCACTTGCCCGATGGCGAAACGATGACAATTTACGATGCGGCGATGAAGTATCAACAGGAGAACGTG
Organism: uncultured Pirellulaceae bacterium; assembly: GCA_964458385.1. Taxonomy (GTDB): domain Bacteria; phylum Planctomycetota; class Planctomycetia; order Pirellulales; family Pirellulaceae; genus JAHWKS01. The sequence continues at coordinate 8,814 of CAYWIS010000087.1, read as the reverse complement.
CCGTTAATCATTTTGGCGGGCGCCGAGTATGGCACGGGCTCCAGCCGCGACTGGGCCGCCAAGGGAACGCTGCTGCTGGGCGTCCGGGCTGTTATCGCCTCAAGCTTCGAACGCATCCACCGCAGCAATTTGGTGGGTATGGGCGTTTTGCCCCTGGAGTTCCCGCAGAACCAGACTTGGCAATCACTGGGGCTGACGGGAGAAGAAACCTACGAGATTGTTGGCTTGGACGAGAACCTCCAGCCACGCAGCGAAGTGACGGTTCGCGCTACGGCGGCCGACGGGTCCACCAAGGAATTCCGTGCAAAAGTGCGTATCGACACCCCGGTTGAGCTTGAGTATTACCGCCACGGAGGCATCCTGCCCGCAGTGCTGCGAAAGCTTTTGGACTAGGACTTGGCAGCGCGGTTAATACCGCGTGCGTCTGAGATCAAATGTTGCGCCGAGCGGCGCGCTGATCGGACGAACGGGAGCGACGGTTCCCGTTCGCATCGTCCAAGAGTCGACTGATCACAGACGATGGTGTGGCGAAACCTGGTCCGCCCGGTCTTGACCGGGCGAAGGTTCTCTCCTCGTTCACCCATTGATCGAATCGTCTTGAGCGTGCGCGAGACGATTCGCATCTTTATGCTGCCGATGATTTAGAAGCTCCACTGGCAGCCGAAATTCAGGCCCATAACCCAAAAGTCGGTTGTGTCAAATTTGAACGCCGGGCGGTTGACGAAGGGCGCTGTCGTATCGACCACGAGATCGATATGATCGCCCGGTCGCACCACGCGACTCCAGTAGATCATCGAGTAACCGATGGTCAACTCCAGGTGCTCGGTGGCCTTATAGCCGAGGTTGAAATTCACTTCGGGGGAGACCGCGAAGTCATCCTGCGAGTGAACACCGATGTTCGTATTCTGGGCCAAGAGACCGCGGAGTGGGGCAGGGTTCCCGCCACCGGCAATATCCACGGTCTGGTTCATGTTGCCCAGGCCAACTTTTGCCATGATCGACACCACGTACGGCCCGCGGTCAAATTCCGCCTGGAGTCCCAACACACCGGCGTGGAACTCATTTTCTGCATCAAACGTGTCAAAGATATTCAGCGCGGCGGGCGGCCCTGGCGGCAACGTAGTGGTCGTGCGAATATCGATGCCTTCGTTGATCTTGGCGAACTGATAGCCGAAGAGGAAGTCCAATCGGGCCTCGTAATCGCACTCGATTCGTTTCCGGAACAAAACGTCGCCTCCGTACACCTCCGAGTGGGCATCAATGTCGATGAAACCGCCCGGGGGAGTCACTCCCGTTACATCGAAGGCGTTGGGGGTTCTATCGGGATTGAAAAACGGGCGAGCGAGCGCATCGTCGGGACCGCCGGACGCGGTAAAGTCGATCCGACCATCGCCCAGGCCGAACAGGCGGCCTCCTACACCGAAGCACTCGCAATCATCCAGCCAGACACCGAACGTTACGCGTCCTCCCGACTGTGGCCCAAATTCGTAATCACGGTTGCCAAAGAGCACTTCCGCATTCGGTGCATTGAGGGGCCCCGTGCTCGCAAGGGCTGGCAGAAAAGTTCCCTTGCGCCACCAAACGAGGTACTCGACGCTTCCCCAATGCGAAAGCCGGGAATGCGGCATAAACCACCCTCCCCAACCGTAGTCGTCGCAACAGGCGATTTCGTCGTATCCCAGACCATCGTAGGAGTAGGGATGAACCGGGGAATACGCTGGATGGGCAATTGTCGCCGGCGCTGCCATGTGGCGCGCAGACGCCATCGTAGCGGGGGGGCCTGACGACGTCGTGGTCGTTGCCGACTTCGTGATCGCCATGTGATTCACCTTGGCCGGCGTCTTCTGAGAAGCATCGGCCTGTTGGCCCAACGCCATCAGCGGCGATAACGCCCATGCGACGCAAAGTGTCACTTTCAAAGGTTTTGTGATCATCCGTGCCACTCTTTTCATCCAGGGGGGAGGGCCGCCTCATTGCAGCCGTGGATCGATGCCGCCGGCATTCGACCGTACGTTCTTTTTCGGCAAAACCGAACCTATCGATTAGTTAAACTTTGCGGCCTGCGATGCCTTTGCGGGCGCTGAAAGCCGGATTCCCTACTTCCCATCCGGTGGAAGTTCTGTAAAATCCGCGGCCAATGCATTTTCACAGCGGAGGTAGTGACATGCAAATTGGCCGTTTCTGGTTACGTCTGGCGTCGGCGGCGTTGGCCGGATTCCTATTGAGCGACGCTCAGGTGTTCGCACTAGATAATGCTCGAGAGCGCGAATACACCATCAAAGACGTAATGATGACAGCCTACAAGGGAAAGTTGGCCAACAAGGTCATCAAGGGCGAAGCGACGCTGGACGACAAACAGCGGTTGCTTAAGCTCTATGAGGCGCTCGCAGAAAACTCCCCGCCGCGCGGAAGCTCAAAAAGCTGGCAAATGAAAACCGATGCGCTGGTGCAAGCCGCTCAGGCTGCTCTCGAAGGTCAACCCAATGCCCCCCAGTTGCTCAAGAAGACAATGGAATGCGGCGAGTGTCACTCGCGTCATAAGTAGCCTGCCGCCGGGACATTGAGGGCGGCTAACTTAAAAGTCTCGAGGCCCGGACTCGTCGGATTCGACTTCGGGAAGAATCTCTACTGGCGCTGCTTCGAAAGGTAGCGGTGCATACACGGGGAAAGATTCCCAACGGTTAGGGCCGGTCTGCACTTGTACTTGCCCCACGGATTGACGCACGCCCGGGGTGGGGCGAAAACGCCAATAATATCGTGGCCCTAACCAAGGCGTTAACTCGATAGGTTCGAGGCGGGGCCCAGGCACAAATCGGGACCGCCAACTCGGTTCGGGGAGAATGGCCGAGGGAAAGCCATTCCGCCAGCGCATCCATTCATTCAGCTCGATTTGGCGCTGGACTTCCGCGAGCCGTTCCGCTTCAGCGACATTCGTTGGGGCGAGTTGAGCTTGAGGGCCAAGTCGGCTAGGACGTTCTTGGGCTTGCCCCAACAAACCAGTCATTGTGATTCCAACCGCAACAAGTGCCGGAACGGTGCGTCGCAACATGGTGGGCCTCGCTTTCTTTCTGTTCAGAATAAGGGGTTTTTAGGAGGGCGAGAAGCCAAGGAACCGGAACTCCACACCATGCTCCGACAGTTGACGCTTGCGCGCCGCCATCGATACGATTTAAGCATATGGGGAAAGCCGCAATCTCATGGCGAGTAAAGAGCATGGTTGATCAATTCGATCGGCGAGCAAGATGCCTAAGAACGAAGTTTCGCTCTGTGTTTATCGCCTTTCGCTTGATTGCGAGCTTGATGCTCATTTCGTGGGCCGCGTCGCACGCCCGCGCCGATCGGATAGTTCTGCGAAATTTAAACGTCATTAGTGACAAGACCGTATCTGCATTCGACGAAGATGGCGTTCAATTTGCGGAAGGCGGCTCCGTTACATGGGACGAGATCGAACGCGGCGTCGTTGCTCCAGAACGGCAAGCGGCGTTTGATAAGATGCTGACCGAATTAGGCGGGCACCTATACCGGATCCGTCAACGCCTGTCGGTGGAGGATTACGTTGGTTTACTGCCTCATGCGGAGGCGGTCTATCCTCGTTACCGTCAGCGGCGGAGTGAAACCGCCTACATGGTGTGTCAGGCCACAATGTGGGGACGGCTGGCTGCTCGTCGACGCGAAGAGGCGGTGGAGCCATACCTTCGGTGTTACGATTTGTTGCGGCTCGCACAAGGAAAAACATTGAACCTGCCGGGAGAACGGCGGCTGCAAATTGACCTCGCGACAGGCGTCACGCCCGAATTGCTACCGGTTTGGTTTGACAACGAAGCGGCCAAGCAAGTTTTGGGTGATGTGTACAAGGCGGTAACGGAGCTGAACAAACCGATTCCCGATGTGACCCGCATCTACTACGCTACTTTGGCCCTCGCGGCAGGTGACGAAGCCAAAGCCGAGGCTGTACTGCGCAACTTTACGCCGTCGGCGCCAATAGTTCAGCAACTACGTGACATCGCTTTCGCGCAGCGCGAAGTATTAACGGGGAAACGCGGAAACGCAGTTCAATATTTGGAAGACAACTTGGAGTCGTTCTCGCCGGTGATCCGTCCGGCAGCCTTGTATTGGATTGGCCGGGCCGCATTGCAGTCGTCGGATGAACGAACGCGACAACAAGGTATGCTTCAACTCCTTCGTATTGCAGCCGTGTATGGCGATCGACAACCGGAACTGGCCGCAGCGGGTTTGTACTTCACGATGGAGGCCATGACGCAGAACAGTGCCGCGGCGCAAGCGGCAGCCGTGCGCAAGGAACTATTGGAGCGATACGGGCATACCTATTACGCCGCGCAAGTTAAACCGTGACGGACAATCGGGGCAAAGTCGTTGTTTGCTTTGGGGGGTGAGAAAATGATTCGCTGGGGCGAGCAACGTCACTTAGGGGATAGTCCACGTGTCATGGTTGCCCCAAGTTGCCAGAGCAAGAACCGTGCCGCATGGAATCTTCGGCCCGAGTCGCAATCGCCTTAACCTCAGTAATTCGTCAAAGGAACGGGAACTCTTGGACGCCTTGCAACCTTACGACAAACAAAAGAAACCGCCAGCTGTGCGCCGCAGCGCCTGGTGGGCGCAAATGGGTATAGCTCGATGGGTATTTGCGCTCTTCTGGTTAGGCATTCTGGGTATGGCGATTGCCGCTCCACAAACCTTCTTCATGAAGGCAGCCGCGCAGGAAGAAACGTTGGAGGACGACCTGTCAGACGTAATGCCCGTTGAAGAAGACGCCCCAGTCGCGGAACGTTCTGGCACAACGCCTAAGGAACGAACTCTCTTGGACGAAGTTGTGGCGTCCGGAGTGATCGGGGTGATCATCATTCTGTTGTCGATGGTTTCGCTCGCCTTCATCATCGAACACTTTTTGACGATACGAAAATCGGTGTTGATTCCGGAACCAGTGGTCCAAGAGGTCGAGGAGCTTATTGCCCGCGGCGATATCGGCGGCGCGATCCAAGCCTGCCGCGATCCAGCGAATCAAAGTCTTTTTACCGACGTCGTCCTTGCGGGGCTGGAGCGATACCAGAATAGCGAGTTCGGCTTCGCCGAATATCGCGCGGCGGTTGAGGAAGCCGGGGAGGATCAAACAGCCCGACTTTACCGAAAGACCGAAGTTCTCAATGTGATCGGCGCTATCGCTCCGATGCTTGGCCTACTAGGCACAGTGCAAGGCATGATTGTCGCGTTCAACACCATCGCCACAAGCGGCGGCGCCGCCAAGCCGCACGAATTGGCCGACTCCATTAGTTTGGCGCTGGTCACGACATTTGAAGGTCTTGTGGTGGCGATTCCTACAATGGCGGCTTTCAGTTTCTTTCGCAGTCGTATTGACTCGATCGTGGCCGAAGCGGGCAAACGTATCGAGCAGATTCTTGTTCCCCTGGGAAGAAGGCGGTAAGCCGTGCGACTTTCAAAACACCGCCGGGACCCCAGCGCGCGCATGAACATGACGCCGATGATTGACGTTACGTTCCTCCTATTGATCTTTTTTATGACCGTAACGCAAGTGTCGGAAATCAATCGTGAGCCGTTAGACCTTCCCAAGCAAGCGGGATCGACGGATCAGGAGCCGGTCGAAATTGTCATTAACATCACGCACATGGGCGACGTGATCGTCGCGGGCGAACGCGTAACCATGGCGCGACTCACCGAAATTTTGAATCAGCAGCTTGCGGCGGCCGGCGGCATATCCCATCGCGTGCGCGTGGCGCTGCGGGTGGACGAGCGAGGCACAAGCGAAGTCGTGAATGAAGTTGTCGAGCTTCTCAATGCGCTCCAATTATCGCGCGTCCATATTGCCGTTCAGGTGCCGCAATGAGACTCTCCAGCCACAAGATCCAACGCGGAGGCGCGCTTGATCTACCGATGACCAGCATGATCGATGTGGTATTTCTGCTGCTCATCTTCTTTATGACAACAACCAGCTTCCTGGCGACGGAGCGCAATCTGGATTCGGCCATCCAAGCCCGGCAGCGTTCGGCTCAACAAGCCCAATCGAATCTCGAACCTGCCATTATCGAAATTGTGGAGAGCGGGGGGCGGTACGTGTACCGGGTCGGCGCTCGCGAAATGACGCACGAACGGGAACTACAAGAGCTTCTGCAACAGTTTCCCAACAAGTTCGACGGCGCTTTTGTGCGCGTCCGGGACGGCGCGCCATTTGGCATGGCGGCTGCTGCAATTCAAAGTGCGAAGTCCGCGGGTTTTGCGGTTGTCACCTACGTTCCCTGGCGAGACGAGAGCTAGGTAACAGGTGGGGCGATGCGCGTTGGCGGTATAGAATATGGGTATGAGGTTGTCGTTCTTACATATTGCCGCCAAGCCCCTCGGGTCTAAGCGAGGCGCCCTTGTCTTGGGCGTCGTCTATCCCCATTTTGCAAAATGGGCGGCTATCATCATTTGCGTCGCTTTCTTGGTGGCCGCAGCGCAGGCATCGGACGACGAGCAATTAGAACGCTTCCTCATCCGTTTGGGATTGTCGGACTTGCAAATAGTCCACCTGGAAAGTGCGCTGGAGCGTCCAACTTTGGCTGCTTCGGATAGGCAGCAATTAGCTCAGCGCTTGGCGGATCTCTATGCCGAGCAATTGATGAGCAGCACCAAGGATGACGCCCGATACAGCGATTTGATGCAGCGCATCGAGTCGTTACGTTTGCGATTTCCACAGGCGAACACGCCGGCTCTTCAGGTTATGCTGCTGCAAGCCGACTACAATCGGGCGGAAGCCCAAATTGCCCGTTGGATCGCCGATCGCTCCGAGAAGACAGCGTTAGAAGAAAGCCGAGAACTTCTGCAGGCCATCGCACCGCGCTTGGACGACCACCAACGTCACTTGCGATCTCAGATTGAGGCCCTCTACGCCGAAGTAGAAGGCCTCCCCGCATCTCACCCCCAGGTGGCAACCAAAGAACGTGAAGCTCAACGACTCCAAACGGTTTTAGGACGCGCATCCTATTTCGCTGGCTGGGCGAATTACTACTTGGGGCTTACCAAGGCTCCGTCTGGTGCAGCTGAGTACAGCCGGAGCCGCGATATATTTCGACAGCTTTTAGGAATCGAAGATGAGGACTACGCTAGCATTGATCCTGAATGGTTGTCGCTAGGAGTAATTTGGCGTTCGCGGGCTGTCATTGGTTTGGGGCTCGCCGAAGCAGCGCTTGGCGACATCGCAGCTAGCCGCGCCGTCTTCCAATGGCTGGATCATCGCGATGTCCCCTTGGAGATTAAGGATCAGGCTCATTACTGGTACGTTCAAGGACTTATCAACGCCGACCGCCTCGACGACGTTCGCCAATACACGAGCGAACAAATCAAAGCGTTCACCGGCGCGCCAACGCAAGGCAAAGTTAGCTTGTGTGTCGCGCTGGTCCGGGCGGGATTTGGAAAGGCCGGTGTATCGTCCTCGAATGAATCGGAAGAGTTGGCAATGCTCGGCATTGCTGGCCTGGCCAAACTGGGGCAGTACAACGCGGTCCAACAGTTGTTGGACAAATACGAAATCCCGCTTGAAAATAAAGAGGGTTTCTTTCTCCGGTGGATGCACGGACGGCGACTTTTCAGCGCTGCGCAACAAACCAAAAATCCTGAAGACTATCGCGCGGCAGCGAAGGCGCTTGCCGTAGCATTAGACGAAGAAGAGGCCGCCGGCCAGGCAATTGCCGCCGGCCATTGTCGGTATGAATTGGGGTGGTGTCATTATCGCGCCGGTGATTACGAAGCTGCGGCGCAAGCCTTTGAACTGGCGATTACACCGCTCAAGGCGGCGGGAACCCAAGAAGGCGCCAATGCTGCGTGGATGGCGTTTGTATCGTACCGGCAACTAGCCGCCGAACAGCCGCGGTATGTTGCTTCCGCCCTGGAAATGCTCCAGCGAATTCAGCGTGACTTTCCCAATCATGAATACGCGAAAAAGGCTAACTACCACGCTGCGCAGCTTCAGCGATCTGCTGGATCGCTTCAAGACTCAATTCGCAACCTGAGAAAAATTCCACGTTCTGACCCACAATTCCTAGCGGCACGTTACGAATTGTGTTCGCTTCTCTACCAACAATGGTCCGAATCAAAAAACGCTTCTGAAAAGGCTGCCGCGCTAGAGGAACTGAAAACGGCTACAGAGGAATTTTTGTCCGCGGCGGGAGCCCGCGGCGATAAAGAACGCCAAGTACGGGTACTATCGCTTGTCGCTGCTGCGGCTCTGGGGAGTGAGCCAAGCAATCCGTCTTTGGCGGCAGAGTTTTTAACGCGGGCTGAATCCTTAGCGGATGGACTACCCGATACAAGCTCCGCCAAAACGGAGTTCCACTACCGCGCCTTGCAATTAGCAAGACGGCAACAAGATGATCCAGCGAGAAAGGCGCATGCCCAGTGGATTGCGGACCATGCGGCCGGTTCGATTTACGAAACGTCGGCGCTCGTGGAACTGGCTCGCGAGTTGGAACAGCGCTTCGGCTCGACCTCGGATGACCAGCGCGCCGTCCTACAGGAAGAGGCGTATCAGCTTTACTCACGTCTTGTTCAGCGCTGGGGGGACTCGCCAACCGTCCTTCGGTCAAACAAGAACGCACGCGTCGCCCTCGAACGATTAGCTGAACAAGCATACGCAACCGGACGTTACGCAGAAGCGGCTCAGAGAATTCAACCCTTATTAACGATCGACCCGAAGAACCAGGCATTTCTGCGGTTGGCAGGTCTCGCCAACTTCGAAAGCGGGCAGTTTGAATCGGCGCTTCCGCACTGGAGGATATTGGCGTTTGGATTGCCGCGCGGCTCGGA